>CAYPZM010000044.1:0-21517 GCA_964414825.1 uncultured Cytophagia bacterium
CCCATGTTTGTGTGCCGAAAAAAAGCAAAAGAATGGCGCCGAATAGACAAAGTTTTGAATTCTTGAACATCATGCATCACCTTTATTAAAATCCTAAAGAGACACCAAGCTGAATTAAGCGGGGCCTGGAATATTGGGTTGGATTGTAATCGGCCTCTTCGCGGCTAAAGGCCCCAATCTGCTCCAGACGGGCGTAGCGTTTGCGGCTGATTTCCGGGAGGTAAGCTTCCGGACCGGCCCGTCCGGTGATGGGATCAACATAAAGCTGATTTAACTGATTAAAGAGGTTATAGATATTCAGGTACACAGCCAGATTGGAGCCCATAATCTTGAAGGATTTAAACGCTTTAAAATCGACGTTCCAGCGCAGCGGCTTGCGATCAGCCATCGACCACCAGCCGCCGGGAATTTCGATATTCGGATCGAGAGTTGCCGGTGTATAGGGCAAGCCGGTACCCAATTGGCCGATTAAACTAAAATACCAATCCTGACGCGGTTTCAGACTCACCGATGCATTAAGAGAATGGGTTTGGTCCCAGCTCAAATAATCGACACGGCGTGTGGCCAGGGTATAAGCACCGCGACCCGAGCCTGATAGAATCGCAACATCACGAACGGCCTCGGCGCTGGACGCCGTGCCTTTGGCGACCATATAGGTGTAATCGAAGCTGGTGGACAATTTGCCGGCTGGTTCTACAAAATTAAACGCCAATGTAACTCCGGTGGAATTTCCGTACTCTTTATTGACATAGCGATAAAAGGTTGTGGCATTGCTTAGAGTGAGAATTTCCAATCCCAATAGATCGCGAATATCTTTGTAAAACACGGTCAATTCCATGGCCAAGCCACTGGATAGCTCTTGTTGTAAACCGAGCTCATACTGAACCGTTTTTTCGGGCTTTAAATTAGGATTTCCAATGCGGGAATCGGCAATGCTCAAATGGTTGTAATGCGGCAATACGGGGTTTTGGTACATTTTTTCAAAGCTTGGAGTTTGATAAAAATGGCCGTACGACATGCGCATAGCGCCTTTTTCTGAAATTGGAAACGACAAGCCGAAACGCGGACTATAATGCATTTTCGGGTCGGCATCTACGTAAAATGTATCGGCGCCAACGACTTCGGGATAGACCACGGAATAGTCCGGACAGTAGCGATCATTGGGATCAAAATAGTCCCAGCGCAAACCGGCATTCAAAATGATTTCTCCCAAATTCAATTTTGTTTGTGCAAATGCCGCAGCTTCAACAGGGTTGCGATTGTATTCCGAATAAAACTGATCATCATCCGTGCTATCGGGATGCGTTTCCCGCAAGCGGATGGTACCGTATTCATAGTCTTGAGTTGCCTCTTTAAAATATTCATAAGGCAGCTCCAGACCGCGAATTTCATTTCGAGTGTATGGAAACTGCATAATGTCGTATCCCTCAACCGGCCGTAGCGGTGCATTCTTGTAGTAGAGATCGTGCGACTTGTATTCGAACCCGGATTTAATTTCGATGACTTTGCTAATCTGCCATGTAAAGTCGCCATTTGCCAAATTCAAATTGCGTTCGGTCCAACGGCGATCCCAACTGTAGATGCCGCCGTAATCGTACCCGGTAATGCGCCCCGGATCCCATGCGTTTACCGAAGCGGTCTGGTAGCGAGGATCGTTAGCATCTGCAAATGTGTAAGATTTTCGTTTGTTCATCTGATACGAATAGCGCAGATTGTAAAACACATTTTCAAACGGGGCATGGGTCAGTACCAGCATGTGGGTCAAATTATCGTTGAAATAGTAGGGCAATGCATCGGGGACATAACGCCAGGTATGCGAATAAGATTTACCTTCGGTATCATTAAGAAAAACATTGTACGACATTGTAATAGCGGGAATGGGTTCGTAAACCAGTTTTGTGTTGATGCTGTACTTTTTCTGCCAGTTGATGGGAACGACAGCGCTGTCGCCCGTATGTAGCGAATCGGGAATGGGAATGACCAGCGGATCGCGAGGATCATAGGTGGCCCAGTACCACTCGCGGAACACTTCAATCTCCCAGCCGTCATTCGGCATAAAACGGCGTTCGCCATGCAGGTAACCGGCATCATCCACCCAGCGGCCATTTATAAAAAAGCCCAGATTTCCCAATGCGCGCGGAAAAGGTATGGGGCCAGACGCAGACAATTTGATTTCTTGCTGGCCCCACATGTCCAAATTATCTAAACCAATATATTGCGGTTTATCAGGAGAGTAATAGCCGCCGGTCAGCGCATCAAGGGTAAAATTAAACTTCTGTTGCGGGGCTTTGGTGACAACGTTGACCACACCGGATTGTGCTGAGCCATATTCAGCATTAAACGTGCCGGTAATGACCTGAAGCTCTTTGACCATATTGTTTTCAACCGAGACATTCGAGCCGCCGCTCTGGTCGAACGAGTTGGTGACGGAAATACCATCTATCATGTAAGCCACTTCGCGCGTACGGCCGCCGCGGAAATGCAAACCGCCGCCGGCATCGGTAACCACGCCAGCTTGTAGTTGAATGACCTGGGAGAGTGACTGAACGGGCATGGCTTCAATTTCCTGTTGCCCTACATAGGATGCAGTATTGGTGCGGTCAAACTCGATCACTTCACGGCCGGCAACAACCGTGACTTCCTGGCCTTCAATGACGGTCATGGACAATTCGACATCGATTTGTCTTGTCCGATCGCTAAAGACCTGCACTTCGGTCACGACAGACGGCGTATAGCCCATCATTTGCACGCGCAGAGAATAATTTCCAGGAGGTACATTTAGAATAACATATTTGCCATTCGCATCGGCAGCAGCGCCGCGATTCGATCCTTCGATGATAACATTTGCGCCGGGGAGCGGTTCTCCGGTTTCTTTATCGGTGATGGTTCCGGCAATTTTACCCGTTACGCCTGCCATGCTTACAATTGCCAGTGTCAGCAAAAAAACAAAAGTCTGAAAAATCGTTCTAAAGTTTATCAGCATACACCACTCCTCAAATACTCTAATGTTTGGGTGGATCGATCATGACATAAATTAAATCATCACATTAAAAGCTCCATTAAACGCGGGTTATGTCTGTGTCATATTTGTGTGTAGGTGCATCACTCTCCCGTGCATTTTTGAGCGACAAAATAGACTCGCGAATATGCAGTTGCGTTTTGACGATTATTTTTGAAAACGGCAATGTTCCTTTGCTATTTATGTGTTCCAAAAGCAGCTCAAACGCTCGTCGTCCCATATCTTGCAAAGGATGGCTAATGCTGCTAAGAGGCGTCATCAAGTAGGGAGCAACAATGCTATCCGTGAATCCGATGATGGAAATATCTTCGGGGATGGAAAATCCTTTTTCTACGCTCGCTTTTAGGGCACCGATAGTAATACGATTTCCGGAAACCAAAATCGCAGATGGGGGGCGTTCTAACGAAAGGAGTTTCAAGGTTTCGTTATAACCATCATCTACCGTAAAACCCCCGCGGCTAATCAGTTCAGAGTCTTTATCCAATTCGAACAATTTTACCGCGTTTTTATAACCCTCAAGGCGTTTTCGGATGGTGTAAATGGTAGGGCGACCGCTGAGGAACGCGATACGGTGGTGTCCCAAATTAGCCAGGTATTCTACAGCCTCAAACGCGGCAGCTTCGTTATCGCTAATGACCGCATTGGTTTCAAATTCTTCGAAACAGCGATCAATCAGCACAAAGGGATAGTTTTTCTTTTTTAGAGCCATCAAATGCCGATAGCTGTCTTGCGCCGGCGCAATGATGAGCCCATCAATGCCGCGATTCAGGAGGTTTTGGACGAACTTGATCTCTTTATCCTGATTCTCATTGGTCACACAAACCACCAGATTGTAGCCGGTTTTGTAACTTTCTTCCTCTATGCTTTTGGCAATTTCGGCAAAAAACGAGTTGGAAATATCCGGAATGATCAGTCCGATCGTATCACTTTTGCCTAGACGTAATGCGCGAGCACGTTGATCCGGCTCATAATTGAGCTGCTTGACCGCATCCATAATTTTTTTGCGCGTCTTGTCAGTTATCGGAATATTTTCAACACCGCGAATGGCGCGAGATACAGTGGAAGGATGAACATTCGCCAAAGCCGCTACATCTTTTAAAGTCGCCATAGCCATCTCTTGTTAAGCAATCGTTTGTGTCAATCGTTGTTATTCTATGGTACCTTTTTCATTCATGATTGTCAAGTATTTTTTATTTTTTGCTTAAGGTTTTTCTGTCCCACAGAATACACTTGTTATTGTTTAATTTATATCATTTAAGAAAGCTTCGGGAACTGATTTCAAAACATTGACTGCTATCTTGTGCTGCTATTATGCATCAAAGACGCTACTTTTTCCTCCTAAAAAATCATATAATGCAAACGTTTGTTTGAGCTTTATGTAGAACAGCAAGTGCCGCAATTATAGTTCAATAAATTTTCTCAGGGAATGATTAAGGGAAGGGAAAAAGGTTAAAACCTTGTCAAACAAAAAAAATTCAGATTTACGAGTGTTCGATATCGCTGTTCAATCCCCTTGATGGAAAAAGAAAGCCGGCTCATTTATCCAATTGTATAAGTTAGCAGCCACGCTTAAAGTTGTCGCAAACTTACTTCCGGAATGGAAGAGCTTGCGTTGAGTCTTTGCGCTTTTACGGCATTGGCCAAATAGATACCATAGTTGCATCTGTGCACATTGACTAATCCAGCATCACCGTTTCCACCATATAGCGAATGCTTGGCCCCTCAAAACCAATTTGAGTCATGCGAAGGACGAATACGAATGCGGTTTGTTTTTCATTGGCCAAAACGCGATCAATATCATAGCGCACTATATAATCGCGAAATCGATTTATTTTTCCAATAGCAAGAGTATCCTGCGGGGCAGTCATATGCAAGGAGAATGCGGCCTCACTGGAATACTGAGCAGGATCCCCCCTGCTCTCCTGCTGCATAGACACGTAAATCGTCTCGCCATCTTTATTTTGCCATTTTACAGCGGTGCGTTCCGAGTCCGCAGGCGGCACCACATGCCGCATTTGGAAAAGCTCCGAGATGTGATAGGCCGAAAGAATAGAATCCGTGGCAGCACGAGTATTCAGCAAAACGTGAATTCCCTGCGCCAAAGCCTCTTCTTTCCACAAATGCTTAACCACTCCGCTGGGCACAAAATTGTTTTCCGGCACATCCACAATGTACAATTCGGCGTAAGGAAAACCGGAGCCATCCTGCACGCCATATTGGGCGAAAGCATAATATCGAAAATCCTCGGAACAGCCCACGCTTAGAAAGGTAGCCGCGTCTCCGGCCCACAAGTGTCCGGCTACAAACAAAGTCAGGATCAGGCGGTTCATGATATTTCCTCCAAAAATCCTTTGGGATAAAACTCGTCGATAAATTCAGGCGTCTCCAACAGATGTTTGTCGACATCCTGGGAATCACGTTGAATCAAATATTTCAGCTCTTGCAGATTATCGGACCAGCGAAAGCCGTTCCAAAATTGAAATCCTGCAAACTGCGATTTATACAACGCATTACGGCTATAGCATGATCCAAGATAGATAAAATTATAGCCGAGCTTTTGCACGTGTTGCAGCGCCGAGGTCATCATGTACATGCCGAGGTTTTTGTTGGCATAGTCGAGATCGTAAAAGGAATAGTAATAAAACGCCACGGTTGGAAAATCCAGAAACAGCACGACCAAACCGATAGGGTCACCCGAAGCTTCATCGGAGTAAACCAGCACATGCGAGCACACAGGCGCTTGAAAGAGCTGATCGAGCCGCTCGCGCGTCATCACATTGTCGCCAAATTTGGCATCCGCATAGGATTTACAAAACTCGCGCCACTCGTTTGTATAATTGAACTGATCCCGCGATAGCAGCTCAAACGATATCCCCCCGCCCTTTCGTAAAATGCGGCGGTTTTCCGAAGAGGATTCAAACTCGTTCAATTTTACGCGAATGTGCCGACACATGTAAAATCGATCGAGATTGCGCGAGCTGGGCAAAAATCCTTTTGCAAACGCCTGGGCCGGACACTCATCGGCTTCGGGAAATGCCCAAATGGCGTAAGGAAAAATATAGTGGTCGTAATCGGATTTAAATTCAGAAAACGCAATTTTCATATAAATGGTCCATCGTTGGGTTGCTCATTCCTCTCCCGGAGGCCACATGCTGGCGCCAATGTCGAGTCGGTAATAGGAGCTGAGGCAGTAGATTTTTTTTATATTCTCATAAGCCTTTTTAATGGCCGCATCCATCGAGTCCGCAACTGCCACCACATCGGCGACGCGATGGCCGGACATCATCATGCGGCCGCGCCGGTCGGCAACGACTTCGTTCCACCACACATCACATGTGGGTTCAGCCAAAAGCTGCACAGTTAAAAACGGGCCTTCGATTTTGGTATACGGATATCCCCATCCCGCCAAAGTAAGGGTGCAGCCAAATTCGTAACCTTTTTTGAATCGCACATTTAAAGGCCGATTATGCCCCACTGCAAGGAACGTTTCCACAGGATTCTCCAGCATGCGGCACAGTGCCGGGCCTGTGGTAATGCCGGTGCGCACATTATACTCAATCATATGCCATTTGCCATCGCGTTTTACGCATGTCGATTGCACGGGGCCGTAAAAATTGGACTCGCGGAACCAGGGCAGCAGCGGCTCCAAGGTGTCCTTGACAATGTTGTATTTGTCCTCCATATCCACTTCGACCAATCCACCCATAGGCGCACCGGCAACCGGACCCATGTTGCCATCAAACGCGCGCTTGTACTCCTGGTTGGTGACCAGCGGATAAATTTCGCCATTGCTCACAAATGCAACGTGACCGGCCTCGCGTCTCCCCATGTATTCCTGTAAAAATACACCCTCGGCATAATTGACATGCTCGAGCCAGCTCAGGGAATCTTCGACTGTTTCTGTTACGATTGTATGAACCGGCGAACCCGGCGCGCATAGCGGATTTTTAATCACATACGGTTTGGGATTTGCATGCACATAATCCAAAGCTTCCAGCCGGTTTTTGGCCACATGAGCCGTGGGTACCGGCACGCCATAGCGCTCACCCAACAAGCGCCCAAAATTACGGTCGCGCTCCAATTTAATGGCCGAGCCGTATGGCGATAAAATCGGTACCTGGAGCTCCAAAAATTCGTCTTTCCATTCGGCTTCATGCCAATTGATTGACATCGGTATCACCAAATCGATTTGTTTTTCCTGGATGATGGGACAAGGATTGGGATAATCTTTAAAATGGAAAGTTTCGCCATACAAAGACGGCCCATAATCACCATAATTTCGCGTGAGATAGCAGCAAACCTCGGCGCCATTTTCCGCCAGAGTTTTCATGGCCGAACCGGCATAGGAGCCAATGCCCCACAGCATAATTTTCGGTTTCGTTCCGTTGATAAACTGATCCATAGTTTTTTCCATTAAATCGTTCGTTCTATTCGAGAAGCTATTGAATTATCTGCTTAGAAAGGCAAACCACACCCAATCCACCAAAAAGTGAAGCAAAGCAGCGGCGGTAATTTTTTTCGTGCGTATGAACACCCAGCCGTAAAACAGTCCGGCAATGGTGGCCAATAAAATGTACGCCCACGGCACCTGCCAGACAAAGGTGCCGAGAGTCAAATCGAAAAAAGGTGGATTGGCATTATTCCCATGCGCCAGTCCAAAAATAACAGATGAGAGAACCAGCGCCTTTCCGACTGCTTTTGGGTTTCCTTGAAACTGTTTCAGCAACAGCTTATACATAACGCCGCGGAAAAGTAGTTCTTCGGGTAGAGCGATAAAAAAGAAAATAGCAAATGCACGAATCAGCATTTCGGAAACGGGTGGTATGTGGCGAGCCAGGGTGATGAATCCGGTTAGCGAACCAATAATGATGGCAATAAAAAAGAACAGCAAAAAATTGAGCACAACGAGACGAACATCTTCACCTTTTAGCCGATAGGTAAATCCCACCTCAAATTTGCGCACCACGAGGAACGTATAAATAAGAAACACCAGACCGATCAGCATAAGCGGGCCTATTTGCGCGCGCGCCGGCGGAATGCCGATGCCGGAAAACAGACCGAATTCGATAGGGAGCCACAAGATTAAAACAATGACCCAATCCAACAGATCGGGAATGGGCCGATTGGGCAATTGACGAACCAGCACCACCAACGGCGCGAGCCAGGCGATTGATAGTGCGGCATTGTAAAAATCGAATTGTCCCGATAACAAAGCGTAAAGCTGAGCCAGCCCCCATAATCCGGCCAGAATCGGAACAAAACGGTTGGGATTCGCCTCAAAATCGCTGCGCAGCACTTTGATGAGGGTTAGATTTCCCATCAACGTATAGGGTGAGACAAACACCAGAAATGCCACGAATGAAAGGATCGTCAACGCCGCGCTAATGCGAACCTGGACGAGAAACAGTCCAAACATTAATGCCAAAAGCGCGGTTAGGATAATACCAATTCTGAAATCTTGTTGCAGCGGAGCTTTTTGGTGTGATTTGATATTCATGTGTTTGCCTTTCGTGTGCAATTCGTGAAATATATAAAATTAATTTGATTTCGCCAAGGGTACGAGTGGGGAAATTAGAAATTCATTCGAGCTTCATTAAACGTGGAGGACAGGAGGACGCGGAACGCAGAGGTAATATTTTTACAGTGATCTAAATTTTATTGAATTGATTTCCTTGATTGTAAAAGCTACATTATGTGTCAGTTGAGTCTGATCGTCCGTGATATTCATCCCGGACGGGCAATGAATTCGGACATTTGTCCGACAAAAAAACAAACATACCGTACACCCAACATGAGTTCAGAACAAATAACATCTATCGAAATTGAACTGGAATCAATTTTAAAAGCCAAAGGCGCAGATGTGGTAAAATTTGTCGATATCTCAAACCTGCCCAAACGACAAACAAAAGGCTATGTGAGCGCTATTTTGTTCGGGATTGCATTATCGCCCCAATTTATAAAAAAGGTGGCCAAAACTCCAAATTACGTTCAGATATTGATCCAATATAATCAGATACAGGATGACGAATTTCACAACCTGGAGTTGTATACGGATCGTTTGGCCGATGAGCTTGCAGATTTTCTCATATCAAAAGGATATCCTGCCTATTCTCAATCCGAAGGAAATATCAATTCAACAGGCTATTATGACAAAGAAAACAAGTCCACCCCGCTGCCCCACAAAACTCTTGCGCTCCTTGCCAGCCTCGGCTGGATTGGTAAGAACAACCTGCTCATAACCCCCGAATACGGTTGTGCCCTTGGCATGTGCTCCGTTTTAACCAATGCCCCATTGCCGGCGGTCTCGTTTACACCAGCCAGGCCCGAGTGTGGGGATTGTACCATTTGCAAAGAGACGTGCTCACCTAACGCCATAAAAGGGAATTCGTGGAGTATTTCAACACCAAGAGATGAGCTGGTCGATGTACAAAAATGCACAACCTGCCTGGAGTGTTTGGTGTGTTGCCCATGGACGCGAGCTTATGCGGACTCTTACGATTCGAGAGTCCCGAAGTCAAGGTGAAGAGTAAAACCAGACAGTATAATTCATATCAAATTCAAATACCCCTGCCACCTTATTGGGTCCGGGTATCTTTTAATTATAATTTCTCACTTACTGTTTGCGTTAAATTTCGAAGAGATAAAAATAGGAAAGGTCACCTGATGTTGCTGAATCAGATGACCTTTATTGAGGAACATGGCACACGAAGCTTGACAGCAATGCCATGCTACTGCAAAACCAAAGTGCTTGGAAATTTGTTCCGTACTTGCAAAAAAAAGTAGCATTGCGCCGTTTTTATGAATTTATAAAACTCTAACCCATAAAAATGTGACAATCTTGTGAGAATCTCTATTTCGGTGTAAGTGAATACAAAAAAAGCTAATACACAAACTCATGTATTAGCTTAATTGGCCAAGTGGTCGGGGCGAGAGGATTTGAACCTCCGACTTCCTACTCCCGAAGCAGGCGCGCTAACCGGGCTGCGCTACGCCCCGAATCAAAGCTTCACAATGTAGGGAATTGTGCTCCGAAATGCAACAAAAAAGTCAGAATGCCCGGAGTTAAAACAGATATTTTATCGCCACAAATCCGCCAACCAGCATCACCGTAAACAACAACGCCAGCCAGTTGAAATATTTATCGATAAAGGTTCGGATGGGGGCTCCCCATTTCCAGATCATAAACGCAACTAGGAAAAAACGTGCACCACGACTGATAATCGAGGCGATGATCATCATGATCAAACTGACATCAAACGCACCGGCGGAAATGGTAAAGACTTTGTAGGGAATGGGGGTAAAGCCGGCCGTAAAAATAATCCAAAAATTCCATTGCTCGTACATGGCTTGAACTTTGAAAAAGATTTCGTGCGAAAATCCCGGAATATGCGCAAAAAACCAGTTCGCCACTCCGGAAAACACGCCGGGATCATTCCACCACAACACATGCCCGATAAAGTAACCAAAGCAAGCACCAAGCACTGAGGCGGCCGTGGCCGTAAATGCATATTTGAACGCCTTTGTAGACAGTCCCAACACCAACGCAATTAAAAGCGGATCCGGCGGTACCGGGAAGAACGACGCTTCGGCAAATGCGAGAAGGAACAGCGCCAGTCCACCATAGGGAGTTTCGGCCCAGCCCAATACCCAATCATATATTTTTCGGACAATATTTCGTTTTGGTTTTAATGGTTGCTCTTGTACTATCACAGATTCTTCCACAGTACCCATATCTTACCACCATAAACTTGAGATGAATAATTTAATAAATTTTAGCGTATCTCCAACAAGATGAATCGAGCTGTGCTCACCTCTGTATTGTGTGGAGATGGGCACATGCTGAATCCGCGCACGTGTACGGCCGATTTTTATCAACAATTCGGATTCCAATTGAAAGCCGTTCTCACTCAGAGAAATACCATGCAAGGTTTTTAAACGGATGGCTCGAAAACCACATTGGCTGTCGTAAATTCGTTGTCCACCCGCGGAAAGCGAAACCATAATCGATGTAATCCCGTTGCTCAACTGCCGGTGCAACGGCATGGTTTGAGACCGCGAATGCCGGTTTCCCAAAACGAGATCAGCATGACCGGTTTGGATGTGTTGCAAAAATTGCGGGACAAATGAAACCGGATGCTGTCCATCGCCATCCAAAAATAGCACCCATGCAAAAGAATACTTTTGGGCAAAGTAAAGGGCACTGCGAATTGCCGCGCCTTTGCCGAGATTCCTGGAATGTTCAATTATGTTGACACCGGCGCGTCGAGCAATGGAACCGGTCTCATCTGTTGAGCCGTCATTTACGACTAATATATGGTCAACTGGAAAATACGCAGAAATATCTTGTAACAGAGTTTGAAGATACCGAGCCTCGTTTAAAGCAGGAATCGCAACCAGACAATCGCGCACCTGTTGCGATTCTTGCATTGCGGTTTGCTTTTGTATCACTCTATTTTAAACGCTTGAAAATATTAAATCCAATAGATGTATCAACGATGCCACTGGTCTCACCCACCTGCAGGTTGAGGATGGCATTTTCAATTGTAGAATCAAAGTCCCCCTTGCTAAAATAGCCCAGGTCACCGCCTGCAGGTGCGCTCGGTGCAATAGAACGCGTTTTGGCAAGCTCTTGAAATTCTTTTCCCTCATTCAGCTCTTTTAAAATTTGCTCGGCCGCTTCTCGGGTTTTGACCAGAATATGCAGGGCGCGATATTCGCCACTTGCGGATGCTCGGGGAACATTGGTGAGCGACGGTTTCCAAATCCAGCCCGTAATTTGCACTTTGACCCACTTGTCATTTTCCTCCAATCGGGTCAATTCCGTGCCTTCCAACACCGTGCCGAGTCGTCTGCCGTTCGGTGCAGTGCGCAAATTTTCTTCGGGTACGTTTACATACAATCGGGTTTGTGCCACAAGGCTATTCAAATGCGCCATCGCCAAAATAACAAATAGAGCGACCATCCATTTTTGTACGTTCATCAATTCTCCTCCATGCCATTTTTTCCTGAAAATTCAAATGCCACAAAAGCACGACAACTCAAAATTACAAGATTAGAGCCAAAACTTGTTACTTTCTTTGTGTCTTGGAGCCTTGGCGGCAAATTTCATAACAAATAATTTTCCTTCTGCATCAATTGTTGAATATCTCCCAACGAAGGAATACCTGCTTTGCCGCCGATTTTCGTACACGCCAAAGCCGCAGCCGCACTGGCAAATTTTGCGGTTTGTTGCAGCGAAAAATTTTCCAAAATCGCAAACAGTGCCGCACCGTGAAATGCATCGCCGGCTCCGGTCGTATCGACAACTTTTACTTGAAATGCTGGCTGATAAAATTGTTCCCACGAATTGGCACAATAGCTGCCTCTGTAACCGCACGTAACCGCTGCGATTTTTACTCCAAAATGTAATAATTTCTCGCAACTTTTCAGAGGATTTTTTTCCAGTTGCGCTCTGGAAAAACTTTCGCTTACGATGGCAATGTCCACATGCTCAAACAATCCCGCCGGCAGCGGACGATCGCTACCGATATCGACAGAAACCAAAACGTTGTGGGTTTTGGCAACGTTTGCTGCCTCCAGGCTGGCAGCTTCATGTGCATCGAGGTGCAGGATTTTGCAGTTTTTAATCAACTCAAAGGGGAGCTCATCCGGAGTCAAATCCGTTTCAGGCGGCCGGCTCAACAAAACCGTACGATCACCGTTGCGCGCATCAATGATAACAAACGATTGTGGAGTAGAGATGCTATCGGATCTCACCCAACAAGAGGTATCCACATGAAATTGTTGCAGTTCGTGCTCCAAGGCTTGTGCCGCAGTATCATTGCCGACCTTGGTGATCAAAGCGGTTCGTTTTCCCAAAGCACCCAAAAGCGACAGCGCCGTTGGAACCGGGCCTCCTCCCTGCTGCGCATACGAGCGTACTTTGTTTTTGCTATTCGAGTTGGGAAATGCAGGCACGGTTAGAAGATGATCGTAGGCGATGATGCCCACGCCAACACAGTCGTAGTCGTAAGATTTTGTTTCTGACAGATTCACGCGGATCACTCAGTTTGATAACAGGATCATCGTTTGTACTTCTTGCACCAAAACGTCGGCAATAGCATCTTCGGGAATTTTGCGCACCACCTCGCCTTTCTTAAACAACACCGCGCTATGTTTGCCGCACGCCACGCCAATATCCGCCTCGCGCGCTTCGCCCGGGCCATTAACCACGCAGCCCATAACCGCAACGGTGATTGACTGGGTGAGACCGGAAAGCCGTTTTTCCACTTCTTGGGCAATGGGAACCATATCAACCTGGGTGCGGCTGCACGTGGGACAGGAAATCAAATTGATGCCGCGTTGCGAGAGATTTAAACTTTTTAGAATTTGATAACCGACATAGACCTCTTCCACCGGATCGCCCGTGAGCGACACGCGCAAGGTATCACCAATGCCCTCTGCTAAAAGGATTCCGAGTCCAACTGATGATTTTATAGTGCCGGAACGCACCGTCCCGGCCTCGGTTATGCCGATATGCAAAGGCACATTGGTTTGTTCCGAAACCATACGATAGGCGTGCACAGTTTTGAGCACATCCGAGGATTTGAGCGACAATACAAGATCGGTAGCGCCAAATTCGCGACACAAGTCGATATTTTTCAGAGCACTGGCAACCAGCGCGCTTACCGTGGGTCCACCCTCTTTTGCCAAAATGTCCTTTTCAATAGAGCCCGAATTGACACCAACACGGATGGGAATTTTGTGGGCAACTGCTTTTTGAACAATGTCCTTCACCTGCTCGCGCTTGCCAATATTTCCGGGATTGATGCGGATTTTATCCGCCCCGGCATCCATGCCGCCCAAAGCCAGTTTGTAGTTGAAATGGATATCCGCAACCAACGGGATATTCGTTTGTTTGCGGATGCTCGCAAATGCAGCAACCGATTTTTCATCCGGCACGCCCAAACGGATAATCTGGCATCCTGCCGCAATCAGACGCTCGATTTGCTGCATGGTGCTGGAAATATCGCTGGTGCGCGTGTTGGTCATGGATTGAACCGAGACTGGAGCACCACCGCCAATCGCGATATTTCCAACCTGAACGCGTCGTGTATTTCGATTCATAACAATCTTAAATTTAGCGAAAGAGAATTCAAATTTGCGAGGCCATATTAGAGAATTTCCGGGAGAAAATCAAGAATTTTGCGGGTAGGAGGAGTTGCAGGAGGTTTTGCACGAGCAAGTCAGAAATATTGAATCCTTCAACTTCTCTGGGACGAATGTCCAAGTCCATTGCGCGTCCGGGTTAAATATCCCGAACGATCTCAGTTGGTAGATTTATGGTGAAAAAGGTACATTCAGATGCAGATCATCGTTAATAATTTCATATCCTCCATCTTTTACTTGATTTTGTTTCCAGTGATATGCACATTTCTTCATCATGAAATTCAAAACGCCAGGTGCATTTTCATCAAAAAACAGATAGTTGCTGTTATAGTCTTGCTCTTCAGGAGAATTTTCATCCAAATACAAAAAAGCCACAATACTTCCTTTCATTGTTTGCATAGCTTTTAGAATTAACACATCCAAGGTTAATTTTGTGTTAATGAGGGATGAATCAATTGTAAAGTCCCGAATACTTGCAATTCCAAATTTTGAGATAAATTGAGCCAATGAGGAAAAAATGGACATATTTGAAAAGATTGTCGTCGCACGACAACAGAATCGCCCGTTTGTATTAGCGACCGTAATCGATATCAAAGGATCGACACCTCGTGAAATTGGCGCCAAAATGATGGTTTTCCAGGATGGCAAAACCGAGGGAACCATTGGCGGTGGTGCCATCGAAAAAAATGTGGTGGATGCCTGTCCTGCAGTTTTTCAATCCAATAAAGCTAAAGTGCTTGAATACGATTTGGATGATTTGAACATGCAATGCGGCGGCAAGATGAGTGTGTTTTTGGAACCCATCATTGCCAAACCAGCGTTGTTGATTTTTGGCGCCGGACATATCGGGCTCAGTTTGGCAACTATGGCAGATATGCTGAATTTTTCAGTAACGGTTGTCGATAATCGCCCCGAATTTGCCAATACCGAACGCTTCCCAACAGCTCAACACATTATTTGCAAAGATTACAGCGATGCTTTGCCCGAACTCTTATTTGGCCAAGATACTTGCATAGTTATTGTGACTTATAAACATATGCACGATCAGGAGATTTTGCAATACTGCGTAAATCAACCGTTTCGCTATCTCGGCATGATTGGCAGCAAAACCAAAGTGACGCAGGCGTTTAAAAAATTAAAGGAGAGCGGTATCAGCAACGAGATCATCAACCGCATCAACAGTCCTATTGGCCTTGATATCAAGGCGCAAACGCCCGAAGAAATTAGCGTGGCGATTTTGGCGGAAATTATTGGGGTGCGCAACGGCGCCGATCTTGCCGCTCAGGAAATGAGGTTGACCGTATGATAAATGCGATTATTTTGGCCGCTGGCGAGTCTCGGCGCATGGGGCGCTTAAAGCCGATCATTGAGATCGAAGGAAAAACGGTTCTGGCGCACATTGAAGGCGCGCTACGGAATACAGACATTGACGAGATCTTTATTGTGGTGGGATTTTCTGCCGAAACAATTCAACAAAAATCCGGCATTAACGCTCAATTTGTACTCAACGACAATTATCAAAACGGCCAATTTTCATCGCTGCAGTGTGGAATTCGTGAGTTACCTGAGGACAGCTCCGGGGTGGTCGTTTGTCTGGGGGACCAACCGCAGATTCGCGCGGAATGGGTTACCGCACTCATAAATGCTTTTGAAACGTCGCATGCGGACATAATCAGGCCGAGCTTTGCCGAAAAAAGCGGACATCCCATTCTCTACTCGTCATCATTATATAGCAAAATTTTAGACCTCCCGTCAACGGCTACGGCAAAAGAGCTGATGCAAGCTTTTGCGGCCTCAACCGTGTTTGTGGAGATCGATTCGGAGGGGATTTTATATGATGCAGATACACCAAAAGATTTGCAGAGGATACGCAAATTTCTCGAATAAGCACCAGAGAGTCCTCCGGTGCCTACTCGATTTTCAAATTAGACGTCTTTAAAACAGCTACGCTCCGCCGTACATTCTTCGAGAGAGACCGCGTTAAAGTCAGGCCCGACAGCACCTACGGTTTTAAGACATTGATATTGCGCTGTGGCAAAACGCTCGGTGCCCTCGGACTCGTCCAGCAGTCCCGGATACCGCGGCCCCAAACGCATCAACATGGTACATACTTTTTTCTTTTCCATAACATTACCCTGTTCTAAATGTTAAAGATTCACCCGCTGTTTGATGAACGGATGAATTCAGATCATTTCTCGGATGGCGCGTTTCAACAAGTTCCGAGCCAGCACCACTTTGTATTCATTTTGCTCCAAGGGTTCGGCAGCCGAAAATTCTGCGTTTCCGGCTTCCAGAATCATCTCGTCGGAGATAACTTTGCCCTGCAGAACCTGCTCTGCTTTTGAGGCCCGCCAGGGTTTTGGAGCCACGCCTCCGTAGGCAATTCGGATATCGGAAACTGTATTGCTCGAAATGGTGCCGGCAATTGCCACGCTCACCATGGCAAAATCAAACGAATCGCGTTCGCGAAACTTTACGTAATGACCATTTTGGGATTTTGCTTGCGCAGGAATCATCACCTTGGTGACCATTTCATCCTGTTTTAAAATGGTTTCATTGTAGGGATCTTCTTCGGGCAAGACGTAGAGGTCTTCCACATTTATTATTCGACTGCCTTTGGCTCCCATTATTTCAACCTGCGCGTTAAGGGCGATGAGCATGGGCGCCACATCCGAGGGATGCACAATAAAACACGGTCCGCCACCGAGTATGCAATGATATTTGTTATCACCATAAATAGCATAACAGGTATCGCCGTGTTTTCTCAGGCAAGGAAAACGATTGCTACGAAAGTACCAGCAACGCGGCTTTTGGCACAAATTGCCGCCCAGAGTGCCCATGTTGCGCAATTGAATCGTGCCCACGGATTTGACCGCTTCGATAAAACCGGGATACTCTTGAGCCTGTTTGTTGTCAATAATATCAGTCAATCGTGTGCCGGCACCAATGTGCAGACCTTTGCTATCCTCTTTGATATAGTCGAGATCGCCAAGTTTTTTCAGATTGATGACCATGTCCGGCTCGACAATTCCTTCCTTCATACGCGCGAGGGCATCGGTTCCACCGGCATACAGCATGGTGCTTTCGGATTCCTGCAAGAGTTTGGGAACCGAATTTACGTCATTGGGAAATACATATTGAAACGTTTTCATGATTAGCCCTCCTTTCCTTGTTCAATCGCCATGAGGACTTTGTCCGGAGTAATCGGAAGCTCACGAATATGCACGCCAATGGCGTTGGCAATGGCATTCGCAATAGCGCCGATGCCCGGAATTGCCGGGGGCTCGCCCAGACCAATAACGCCGCGTTCGTGCTCGTCAAACATGGTGACATCAAATTCCGGCATTTCCATTGCGCCGGGGATTTTATAGTTTTCCAAATCGGCATTCGGCATAATGCCGGTATCAATATCGAGCAATCTGTTTTCAAACATAGCATAACCAATTTCACCAATTATTGCGCCGTTTACCTGATTGCGCGCCGTGAGCAAATTGACGACCAACCCGCAATCCTGAACCGCGACCATTTTTACCACTTGAACGCGTCCGGTTTCAGTATCCACTTCGACTTCAGCGAATTGGGTGCCCGCGGTACCGCTGTCGGAAAGACCTTCGCCCCAGGAAGCCATTTTTGAAATGGGCGAGCCTTCGAGCAGGTCGCACGCTTCGCGCCAGGTCAGGGTTTCATTTTTGCTGGATACGGTAAACAGTTTGCGATTGTATTCCGCCTCTTCTGCTGCCACACCCAAATGAGAGGCCACGGCTTTCTTTAGGGAATCCAGAGCCTTGTCAGCAGCCAGTTTTATGGTGGGAGTAATTGACGGTGCCGTAGTACTTCCACCGCTGTTCGGCGCCCAGGGATAGTCGCTTTCGCCAATTAACGGCTTGACATCCTCGAGATCGAGCTGTAATTGTTCGGCAACAACCTGGGTAACAATGGTTCGTGTGCCAACCCCAATATCCTGCGTGCCAATTTTGACGTCGACCGAACCATCCGTATAAATGTTAACGATGGCCCGGGTGCGGTCATTACCGCCACCGCCCCATCGTCCTGAACCAACCCCCATACCGCGAACCATAACACCGTTTTGGCTGCCGCTCGGTTTACGATTTGTCCAGCCAAACTTTTCCGCGCCAATTTTATATTCCTGCTGTCGCGTGGTGTTGGGATCATTTTTCTGACGCAACTCGAGCGGATCCATGCCCAGCTCTTCGGCAAGTTCATCCATTACAGATTCGATGGCAAAATTGGCCTGCGGATGTCCGGGCGCGCGCATGGGAGCTCCTGGACCGGCATTGATAAACACATCTTTATGTTTCACGTGCCAATTAGGAAATTGATAGATATAGGGTTGCGGAACTCCGGCGCCGCCACCAACTCCGCCCGTTCCATAGGATTCCATCTGAAAGGCGGTCAGGGTGCCATCTTTTTTGGCGCCGATTTTAATGGTTTGGTTGGATGAAGGCCGATTTCCGACAGCAAGCATTTCGGATTCACGATCGAGCATCAATTTTACCGGGGCACCGGCTTTTTTCGCCAGGTCGGCGCATATGATATTGTAGCTTTTTGGGCCAAACTTGCTGCCAAATCCACCACCCATGTGATGCGTAATGATGTGGAAATTGGACTCGGGCATTTCATAATGCCGCGCCATACCGCTGCGCACACCGTGCACGCCCTGGGTCGAATCCCACATGGTCAGCTCATCGCCGTCCCATTTGGCAACGCATCCGTGCGCTTCAAGGGGGGTATGCACCTGGACATTCATGTGATAGGTTCGTTCAATCACAACATCCGCTTCGGCAAATCCTTGCTCCACATCACCTTCGCTGTTTTCATTGGTACGCCCAATATTATTTTCGCGTCCACTAAACACCAGCGCGGCATCTTCTTCCATGGCCTCCTTTTCGCGGACCACAAACGGAAGCACTTCATATTCGACTTTGATTAAAGAGACCGCCTCATCAACAATTTCTTCGCTTATCGCGGCAACGGCGGCCACGTCATCGCCAACAAAATTGACTTCATCTTTGAGCTTGCCGAGCACGGCCCTTACCCCGGGCAAGGATTCGGCTTTGCTGGTATCGACACTCAACACCTTGGCATGCGGATGCGGACTGCGCAACACTCGGCCGTATAGCAGGCCGGGCAACTGGATGTCGTAGGTATATTTGGCTTTGCCCGTAACTTTTACATCGCCATCAACCCGGCGCACCGGTTTGCCGATGTATTGCATTTGATCCAGTGGTTTCCAATCAGCCATAGTTTCACCCTCCCTTCTTCATTGCAAGTGCTGCGTCTTCTACGGCCTTGAACACATGCGGGTAGGTGCCACAGCGACACAGGTTGCCGGAAACTGCTTTTTTAATGTCATCCATGGAAGGAGCAGGATTATTTTTCAAGAGATACACACCGGACATGATAAATCCCGGTGTACAAAAGCCGCATTGCAAGGCATCGTTGTTCACAAACGCTTCTTGCACCGGATGTAGCGTGTCGCCTTTTGCCAATCCTTCAATAGTTTCAACAGACGATCCGTCTGCATCAATCGCCAGCATGCTGCAGGCCAATACGGTTTTTCCGTCCAGAATTACGGTACAGGCGCCGCACTGCCCTTTATTGCACACACGTTTTGTGCCCGTAAAAGACAGTTGCTCACGCAATGCATCAAGCAACGTTACCCGTGGATCGACTTTTAGTGAACGTTTGCTGCCGTTCACAACAAGCGTTATATCCACCTTGTCCGGTCCCACGATCTTGCCGTATGCTTGCGCACGAGCCGATTTTACCGAAGACAGGGCAGCCGTACCAACAATACCGCCGCCTATGCCCTTGATAAACCCGCGCCTCGAGAGTCCATCGTGTTGCTTTTCTTCACTCATAAAAACTCCCCGAGTTGTTTAATATATAAAGTATGGTTTGTTTATCTGTATTCAGGCAATGCACACTGCGGAGTCGATATTGGCAAATGCGCCTGACACATGAATATCATCAAAGCGTAAACAAGATTGAATGGAATCAAAGAGGGTATCCAAGCAAACTCCGCCACAGAAGTTACTCTGTTTTCTTTAAGAAAGAATATCTAGTATAGAAAATACAGCTTTTTTGTTGATTATCAAGCAAAAGATGAGCAATAATGAATGTTTTTTTGAGAAACAAAATAAAAGGAATGGACTATTTCATTTGTAAAGGAGTTGAAAAATTAGCGAGTTGAATAGATTGTTATTCAGAGGTCACTTTGGTATTAGGCGCGGTTCTGCCAAGCATGACGGCAATCCATCGAGTGCTTGCCCGGCTTTCGAGATACAATTTTACAGACATGGTAAGCGGCACGGAAAGCAACATGCCAATGGGGCCTAGTACCCATCCCCAAAAAATAACCGAAAGCAAAACCACGAGTGGTGAAATTCCCAATCCGTGGCCCATAGTGCGAGGCTCGATAAAACCTCCAATGACGTTATTGACGGCAAGATAGACAGCCATAACAACAACCGCTTCTGCAAACCCAAGTTGCACCAATGCCAGCAAAATAGGAGGAATGGACGCCAAAATGGAGCCGATCGTGGGAATGTAATTGAACAAAAAGGCCATTAATCCCCAAAGCAATGGAAAATCGACGCCAATAATGATGAGAGCTACAGCAATAAAAACGCCGGTGGCCAAACTTATTATTGTCTTTAAGCCGATGTACTGCTGCATGCTTGCCGCAAACCGTTTGAGTTCGCGCATGGTTTGCGAATCCTCACCCCATATTGACGCCACTTTGAGCGGAACAGTCGAAGCCTCAAGCAATAAAAAAATCACGATCAGCAAAATCAAAAACGAGTCGCTGAGCATACTCGTGAGCGTCGTTAATGTGCTACCGACCAGGTTCATAATCATGTTGGTATTAAAAATGTCCAGCACCGCATTGCGCGGCACTTCAATACCCCTGGAGTTGAGCCAGGTAATCACATCGGTCACCATGCCGACAAAATTGGCCTGGTAGGCCGGCAAGCTTCGGGTAAAGTCATTTACGGATGTTCCGATGAGCACGCCCAAAACAGCGCCAAAGCTTAAAATGAAAACCAACACAGCGATGAGTGACAGCCATTTGGGCACACCTTTACGGTTCAGCCAAAAAAACATGGGACCGCAAATGAATACAATGAACAGGGCAAGCAAGAACCGGACTACCAAATCACTTGCGGCTCTCAGTCCGGCTACAACCACCATAAATGCTGCAAAGCTGAGCAACAAGCCGGTTTTTCGGGGTTTTTGTATTTTTGTAGGTTGTGAGCTTTCCATAGTCGTAAAATGTACGGATACTGAAACAACAAATCAAGAAATAGAGTGTTAATTTCTTGTTAA
>CAYPZM010000045.1:0-13297 GCA_964414825.1 uncultured Cytophagia bacterium
GAGAATATTGCATGGGATCCCTCCTGCAATAAATGTGAATGGTGCGAATAATTAAGTAAAGCCTTGTAGCTATTTTTCACGTGTCAATTGAAAGCCGATCCGTTCCTCTTTTCGATTATTCCGGACGGATTTTAGCTGACGGGCCATCCTTATATGTCTTTAAAACGTTTTTTTGCGCGGCATCACACTTCACAATTATAGTTAATTGATTTCAGGTGCAGAATTCTGTGTTTTTTCTTTATCTTTAGAGTATGCCGGCTCCATCTGAATATCGACGCTGGTGGTGGAATCGGCCACGACCAAAACGCTTTCTATTTTTGTTGTGGTATAGCCCATCATTTGCGAAATGAGCGTATAGGTTCCGGGCGGCACCTTTTCGAGCTTGTATTTACCTTTTATACTGGAAGCCCCAACGGCGGATGTGCCTTGCACCGTAATGTTTGCCCCGGGTATGGGGTCTCCGGATTCTTTGTTTGTTACCTTTCCGGCTACAATTCCCGCTTGCTGGGTAAGAGCAAAGGTTGAAAAAAGCAGAATAAGAATTACTCCAAGAATTCTCATAAAACCTCTTTGAAAACATTTTACATGGCTTTTGACGTACATATATTTTGACTGTTTACCACCTGGAGAACCGTCTATCGAATTTCTTCTCGGCCATCGGAATATTTGGCAAATCGGCCTTTTTCAGCAGAGTGCACATTATCATGTCGCGACCAGGGCCAGCCGCCAAATTGAGTGCTGCGGTAATCGTAAAACGCCTGGCGCACTTGATCCATCGTGTTCATAACAAAAGGGCCATGTTGAACCACAGGCTCGTTGATAGGCTTGCCCTGGAGCAACAGCATAAATGCCGGTTCTTTGTCATTTTCCACAATTACCGGCTGCTCGGCGAGCAAATCTACCGAATGATACGGCTGGACAGGAATGCCGGCCACACGGATTTGATTGCCCTTGTAAAAGTAAAGAGATCGATTGGCCTCGGGCGATGCGGGAGGAATTGTCCATTGCGCTTCGGCCTGCATCTGAAGCAACCACATGCCGACTTGATTGCTCGGATCGGCAGCCCAGGAATCGGGCGCCGGTGGTGGAGCTGTCACGCCGCCCAGCGTTCCGGCAATGAGGGTGACTTGCGTTTCTTTGCCGTTTTCATCGGTTGCCGAATAGGTTGGAATGTCTTCGGCCCACAACATGGCATAATGGGGATCGGCAAACTTTCGTACTCGAGGCAAATTCAACCAAATTTGAAACAGCTCTAACGGATTTGACTCGTTTTTCTTGAGCAACGGAAACATTTCCGCATGCTGCAGACCGGCACCGGCGGTCATCCACTGCACATCGCCGTTGCCGTAGCGGCCAGCGGCGCCGTGCGAATCGGAGTGGTCGACAAAGCCCTCCAGCACCACGGTAACGGTCTCAAATCCGCGATGCGGATGCGCCGGAAAGCCGGGAATGGTTTGACCGTGGTACATGCGCCAACCGTCTTTGGTGGTAAAATCCTGTCCCAGGTTTCTGCCCTCTAGGGATGCGGCCGGCCCGAGCTGATCGTTGCCTTTGGGATAGTGATCGAGATGATGCACGCAAAATAAAAACGGATCGTTGGTTTCCCAAGTGAAACCTAATGGTTTGATATTGGTAATGAGTTTGTTGTACATAAAAACTCCCAAGACAAGGAAACGTCTTCTTTGGTGAAAATCTTGGTTATCATAGCTGTATCATATTAGCAATCTTTTTCCCTAGTTGCAATAAAATCGATGTTTTCAACAATTTTGAAATGTTTTTGATCTACGCAATGCAAAACAGCTATTTAACAATCTGAATACGTTTCTACATTTTGTTGAGCCCATCCAACGCCGCTACTTTGTACGCCTCGGCAAGGGTGGGATAATTGAATACCGTATCTCTAAAATATTTCAGAGTACCGCCAAGACTTTGAACAGTTTGTCCAATGTGGATGAGCTCGGTGGCGGTTTCGCCAATTATGTGTACGCCAAACACTTTGAACGTCTTGGGATCGAACAATATTTTTAAATATCCGATATCCACACCCAAAATGGCGCCGCGGGCCAGCTCGTCAAAACGAGCTGCTCCAAATTCATAAGGAATTTTTTGCTCGGTGAGCTCTATTTCGGTTTTGCCGATCATGGAAATTTCCGGAATGGTATAAATGCCATAAGGCACAACTTTGGAAAAAGTTTGTTCTTCATGATCAAACATGTAGCAACTGGCCATTCGGCCCTGTTCCATGGCTGTTGCTGCCAGCGCAGGAAATCCAATGACATCGCCGGCAGCGTAAATATGTTCAATGGCCGTTTGAAATCTGTCGCTCACATCGAATCGGCCGCGTTTGTCGGTCTCTAATCCGACGGCTTTTAAATTTAAGGAATCCGCATTGGTTTGCCTTCCCACTGCATAGAGAAGGGTTTTTGTGACAATCTTTTTTCCGCTTTCCAAATAGACCACCACTCGGCCTCGCTCATCTTTTTTGACCGATTTTAGCGTTTCACCAAACCGAAATGTAACATTCAAATTCCTCAGGTGATAAATGAGGCGATCGATGATTTCGCGATCGACAAATTCCAAAACCGAAGAACGCTTTTCAACAATCGTAACCTCAATGTTGAGGGCAGCAAACATGGACGCATACTCTAAACCAATAATGCCGGCGCCGACCACGACCAGCTCGTTCGGCAATTCATCCAAATCCAGGATTTGATCGACATCGATGATGCTCTGATCGTCAAATGGAATATTGGGATCGCGGTAGGGATGCGTGCCGCAAGCGATGAGAATATTATCGCCTCGTAGGGTCTTTTGAGGATTCTGATCCGATTCGATGGCGATGGTGTGCTCGTCGACAAACCGGGCCAGACCAAAATAGGTATTTACATGATTGCGCCGCAGTTGATCGCGAATGACCTGCATCTCGCGATTCTCAACATATCGCACGCGCGCTTCCAGATCCCTTCTGCTGATTTTCTCCTTAACCGCATAGTCTTTACCATAAAATGCGCGCTGCTGCATACCGGACAAATATAAGATAGCCTCGCGCAGGGTTTTGCTGGGAATAGTACCCCCGTGAAGGCTCACCCCGCCAATCATGGCGCGGCTGTCGATAATGGCTACGCTTTTATCAAATTTTGCGGCCTGTATGGCGGCTTTTTGCCCGGCCGGCCCGGACCCGATAACGATGAGATCATAATCCATAATTTGCAACCCATGTTTAGTGTGACGCTTTTTCTATCTGTAGCAACACAAAGGGTTTGGGAAACTAATCCGGTTTGCGAGGAGGGAACGATAAAATGGTGGATGACGAAATGTCTGTTTTTTAGATATGGAACCGGTGCGTTAGCACAACAATCGGGCTGGACACCCGGCGCGACCTTGCTTCGAGGGATAGAATCCCTGGAAGAGCTTGAAACATGATAAATAAGGTCTCTACGTGAGGCCGGACGACTAGTCTTTGGATACTTTTCTCACAATAACCGCAGCAACAAACGTTTCAAGCAAACTGAGAGGCACAGCCGCATATAAAAGACCAAGAGGCAACACACCCAAATTTCCAACAACTACCCACATTAACACAAAACCGAAAAACCACGCGAGCAGAGTGGTTTGCATCAATGTGAATTTTCTCGAAAGGACAAAGATGACACTAGCAAACAATAACGACCACACACCCCAAACCGCGCCGTTAATAGGTTCGGACGGAAAGGTTAATCCAAGATTTTCATAATGATGAATCCAGTGGGATTTGAGGTTCTATACACGTTAACACAGCCTTATTTTTAATAGTAGAATAACATCAGTAAACTGAAATAAGCAAAACGGAAGAAATATTCCTGGATGTAAAGATTTCAAAAGAATTGCTGATGCATCAAAGGAGATTTGCGTTGTCGAACCTGTTTGCCCCGCTTACTCCTTTTGCTGCCAAGGCCAAAAGCCGGTCAATTCAACTTCCAATGTAAAGCTTAGAAAGGTACGGATGAGCACCACTATGGCTAATACGCCTACGGTCTCGAATGTTAATTCGACTGCGACGGTATGGATGATGTCCGCTGCAACGAGAAACTCCAGGCCAAGAAGAATACCTCGTCCGAGGCGCTGGCGGAGCTGATGAAATCTATTCTCCGCTTCATCGTGCTTGGTTATCTGGAACAGCCAACGGATTAGAGCATAGAGTGCAAGCGCGGCGATAATGAAAATACCAAGTACCTCTATAATTGCCGCACACATTTCTGCAAATGGTGTTATAACCTCAACCACATTGCCTCCACTATGACATAATATTCCTGCGAACGCCGTGCTCTATCGCTGCATCAGCATAGGATTCATAGTTAAAAAACAAAACAATGACTTGCTCTAGTCCGCAAAAACCAGCCAAACCGCTCCGCAGTTGCCGACAAGTGCAGTAAAGTGGGCTAGCAAAATGTACGGATCCGGAAGACGTTACAAAAAAGCCAATCCAAGACGATATTTTATCTTGATTTTACAATAACATTCAAGCTATTTTCCATGACTAGCGATTTAATGAATGACCAGGTTGCAAGTCTGTAAAGACCTCATCTCCTGTCTCCGCCCTGCGCTTTTCCGGCTGCCGATTTCTGCTGCTGCGCAATTTTTATGCACCAAAACCAAAAACAACTTGCATAAATCGCGCAAATTGCCAAATTTAAACCACCGGATGAAAGTGGCACGCAAATTCCCAAACATCGAGGGAAACATGATTTATATCAATAGCAAATCATCACCAAGCCGATGGGCATCTCATGTGTATGATATATAATCCAATATGACAGATAAAATTAATTTACGCTACCAAGCCTTATCAATATATACAAACTTGTCAGATTTAGGCTAAATTGCAATTTCCACCGACAAGAAACCAATCTTCCTATATAAAGAAAAACCTATTTTTTCTTTATACACTTGGCCTTATTAAACCTAACCAAGTTGTTTGATCAAGCACCGGCTGTAAATTTTTAAGTCTCTTTATATAATCTTTATATAAAGAGTCGATATAGTTATGGATACTTTGGTAACAAATATGCAATGAAATTAATCTTTTTAAATCAGGTCATGCAAGCATAAAAGGTGTAATATGAAACTTGTAATTCTAGTACTTTTATTAACTAACATCGCTCGTTCTGGTACATATCATCAGGCAATCGACTATATTTTCCCTCTACCGGACAGTAAACTGCTTCCTGTCAAAACGACTGTTATTTTGAAATTGGACGAGTCTTATAAGGACCAAATAACGGATATATCCGATTTGATTGTAGTGAAAGAAGAGGGGGTAGTACGTGGCGGTAACACATTTTTTGCAACGGACAATCGAACGATTATATTCAAACCCAATAATGCGTTTCAAAAAGGAAAAATGATAACCGTTGCCATTCAACTCGGTCAGCTTGGATTTGAAAATTTTCAATACAACTTTACTATAGCAAAGAACTCGGATAATGACTTGGACTGGCTCAATAAAACAAACGTGGCAGCAAACCCATCAACTAGTGATCTACAAAAATTATCACCCGTACGTCTTATTAATGGTGTAGCTGTACCAAGCGATTTCCCCGATATTCGTGTGAATATATTGGGAGAAACAGCACCCGGACGCATCTTTATCCCTGCGAACAAATGGATTATTATTTGTAATAATGATGGTACCCCCTATTTTTACAGGAAATATAAAGATGGCCATGAGAAGATGAGGTTCGAGGCACATCCATCGGGTGTTTTGTCCTTCCATAGCTTTGAAGTGTATGATGTGATACTGGATCAGAATTTTGTAGAGATAGATACTGTATATCCGGGGCATGGATATTTGCCTGATGATCATGAACTTCAGATTCTTGAGAATGGACATATGTTGCTTGTAGCGAGGGATCGCGTGCGCATCGATATGAGCGAGATTGTATCTGGTGGCAATAGCAATGCTACGGTTGAGGCGCATCATATTCAGGAATTGGATCAAGATTTTAATGTTATTTTTGAATGGCGTAATTGGGACCATCTCGATATTCGTGAGACAGAGGTTTCACTGCAAGGCGGTTTTATTGATTTTGTGCATACCAACTCCATTGCCGTGGATTATGATGGTCATTTAATCATCTCGCCGCGTGAATATAACATGATTATGAAAATCGATCGACTCACTGGCGAAACGATCTGGAAACTGGGTGGTAAAAATAGTGATTTCGAGTTTATTAATGATGATATTGAGTTTTCTCGCATTCATGATGTACGTCCTGTGCCTAATAAACCGAATCAATATACACTGTTTGACAATGGCCGCGATCGTAATGTTGGAGCGCGCTTTTCCAGAGCTGTAGAATACAAACTGGATCCGGATGCAAAAACGGCCGAAAAGGTCTGGGAATATCGCCATAATCCTGATTTATATTCGTCCTATTGTGGAGGCACACAGCCTTTTGAGAATGGCAACAGATTTATTAGCTGGTCCGGACATGATTACTTTACTGAAGTCAATTCCCGCGAGGAACTGGTCTATGAAATGGTGGTTCCCGGCTTTAGTTGCTCACGCAGTCGTCGTGATGAGTGGGAAGGCAAAATGTTGCATCCGTACCTCATCCTGGAAAATATGGGTAGTATAATTCGACTCATCTTTAACAAGTTTGGCGATCCGAATGTGGCCTATTATAATATTTACGCGGGGACTAGCGAAAACTCGCTGGCCTTTTTTGACAGCACAAAACAAACTTACCTGGACATCGATGCCCTCGATTTGGGTGACCGAAAACGATATTTTTTCAAAGTTACTGCTGTTGATTTCCAAAATGCCGAGAGTGAAGCCTCAAAAATTGAAAACGCTTATATTCGGGTGATAGGGCCTGGAGAAAATGCGGTTCAGAATGGCGATTTCCAGTCAACGGATAACTGGCGACTGCGTCCGAGAAATGGTGCAAAAGCCACCGGTAAATTAAATAGTGAAGGATATTACGAGATCAACATAACCAACGGGGGTTCGGCCCTCGATGCTGTTCAGCTATTTCAGGACAATCTTTTGGTTATGCAGGGCAAAGACTATGTTTTTGAATTTGACGCGTATGCCTCCGGCAATCGGGCTATTGATGCCCACATAACATCCGTTGACGATGGCCAGAATTATGGCAAAATCTCCACCACCAGATTAACAACGCGGCCACAACACTTTCGTTATACCTTTACCATGCGCGATCCCACTGATACCGAAGCTCGGGTAGTTTTTAACTGCGGCAACAGAGAAGGTGAGGTGTATATCGACAATGTATCGCTATTATATGGCGTTAAAGATAATATATTAACACCGAGCGATAACCAGCAGCCACTGGCCTGTTTGCTTTATCCGGCTTTTCCGAATCCTTTTAATCCTGTTACAACTATAAAATATCAACTTGCCAAGGACACACATGTAAGTTTAAAGATTTTTAATTCGATCGGGCAAGAGGTTACAACCTTGGTCAACACTGAAAAAAAAGCGGGATACTATTCCATTGCCTGGGATGCTGAGAATAATGCTACGGGCCTATATTTCGTTTTGATGAAAACAGACGAATATCATCAAATTAACAAAATGTTGCTAATCCGTTAAATATGTCTCTGTTAATAAATTCAGGAGTTTGCCCACGGTTTCAAAGATCTTTTATTGCGCAACGCGGTCCGTTTTTTCATCGACTCACCGGGTTGGCCCATGCTTCGCTTTCCCATGGTCGCCCTTGCCGGTTTTATCAATTCTGCTGTGCGTCAGGCCGGAGCGCCTGTCGGTGCTTCACAGCAGGTTGTTTATCGCTTGGCCGACTTTTACAAGCAACTTGGCGGAAAGATTTTCGCTTTAAATTTCAAAACGCTTGACATGAAAAATACTGTTCTTTACATTTACGCTTAATAACAAAACAGGGCAGGAATAACGTGACCCTGCACCTGGGAATAAGCTGGACTTGAAAGATTTTGATGAACTGATTTCCAAAGCCAGAACACTAGCGCGTCAGGCCGACTTGAAAGTCCGATATTCATGAAACAACAAACTCGGGCCCTAGAGAAATAATTATATTAAAGAGACCTTTGCCATGAAATATCTACTCTTGTTTTTCTTTTTGTTTTCCTGTGTTTTATTAGCACAAAGCCCGCTTGAAAACATTGTGCTCACCTCTGGAAAGAATAAAACCGAGGTACATACAGATGAAAACGGGGTATTGGCTGTAAATGTATCCGCGGATGATGTCCTCAAATTTAAAGCCACTGGATCGGTACCCTATAGTGATTTTGGTGCTGCCGGTGATGGCAAAACCGATGATATGGACGCGATTGCAGCGACGCATGCCTTTGCCAATCAGCACAACCTGTCGGTAAAAGCCGACGAGGGCGCCACATATTATATTGGCGGAAAAGAGCGCACGGCGGTCATCCAAACCGACACTGATTTCG
This sequence comes from uncultured Cytophagia bacterium, assembly GCA_964414825.1. Lineage (GTDB taxonomy): Bacteria > Zhuqueibacterota > Zhuqueibacteria > Residuimicrobiales > Krinioviventaceae > CAYPZM01. Next base: position 8,428 of record CAYPZM010000045.1, read on the forward strand.
GCACGGCATCCTTTATTATTGATGATCGCCAGGTTCAAAACCGTAATGCATCTGTTTTTTGGGTCAGTTCCAGTCTGCAACCGTTTGAACTGCAAGGCATATCCTCACTCAAAAAAAATCAGCAGAACATCGACATGTCTTTGCCGGCAACGTGTCTGATCACCGTCACCAACTCGCATGTACGGCGCTATATCCGCTTTGGGCCGAACCAAAACGATGGATCTCCGCAAACCGATATCTTTGTCGTGGATAAAAACGGCAATGTGGATATGAACACGCCGATCATTTGGGACTTTGACCCGATAACGAACATCACTGCCTTGCCGATGGACGAGACGACGCTGCATGTTACAGGAGGACGATTTACCACCATTGCCAATCAAGCGGAATCCCGGTACACCTATTATAGTCGAAACATGGCGATCAGGCGTTCGAATGTTGTTGTTGATGGACTGGAACATCACATCACCGGCGAAGGAGACCATGGCGCGCCCTATGGCGGCTTTATTCATATCCGCGACTGCTCCAACGTGACCGTGCGAAACACCCTTTTGACCGGCCATAAAACCTACCGCACGATTGGTTCGGCAGGCCGACCGGTTTCCATGGGATCGTATGACATTTCGGTCAACCGCGCCCTCAATGTATCATTCATCAACTGCAGCCAGACGAATGACATCAATGACCGCACGTATTGGGGAATTCTGGGGTCCAACTATTGCAAGAATTTGGTTTATGACCATTGCACCTTTTCCCGGTTCGACGCCCACATGGGGGTTGCCAATGCAACCATCCGCAACTCGATCCTGGGACACATGGGCATCAATGCCATCGGCTTTGGAATCCTGACCGTGGAGAATTCCACCATCAATGGCAGAACCCTCATCAATCTGCGCAGCGATTATGGCAGTACGTGGCAGGGAGAATTTATCATCCGCAACTGTGTTTTCGTGCCATCCGGAGGCAGACCCGTGAGCGCCAGCCTGATCGGCGGTCGCAACTCCGGGAAACATGATTTCGGCTACACCTGCACGATGCCGGAACGGATCACCATCGAAACCCTGCATATCGATGACTCCAATCATCCGGAAAATTATCAGGGTCCCGCTATTTTTGCAGATTTTAATCCGGACATGACCGACGATTCCTACCAGGAAGATTTCCCCTATATCAGAACCCGAAAAGTCATTCTCAAAAATGTGACCACTTCCAGCGGCAAGGACTTGAGACTCAGCGACAACCCGTACATGTTCAACGATGTCGAAATTGTTACCGATTAACTTGCACTGCCATCTCTGCTAGCGCATCCTAAGCGTTATTAAATAGATCAAATACTACTCTTCTTTGCGCTGAATTCAAATGGAGGAGCATTCTACAGATTGGTGCAAGCGCACATAATCCTCTTTTACATCTGCAACAAACAGCCGAGTGGATTAGCGGAATTTGCTGCGGAGCTTGAATTATCAGAATATCCCCCAAAAAGAAGAAGCAGACCCTGCGTTAAGTTCAATGCAATTATATGAGTTAAAGCAGGGAAAAAGCTTGTAAAGACAAAAAAAGATTGCCCCATTATTCTGTAAGCACAAGCAAACAGAATGACATCCAAGATCAAAACCATTATGAAAAATGTGCAAGATAAACTTCCGCAAAACCGTCAGACGATAAAGAATGGATTCAAAAAACAACAATATCAATGAACAAAAATAAATTCGTCAGGGGCACGTCTCTAAAGAAATAGCATTATGAAAAGAAATTCTCTTTTCGCTATATTTAAAAAGAGAATTTAAAAATTAAAAAATTGAAATTTCGGTTACATTTTATTATGAGTCAACTGGCGCCGGTTTACAAATTTTATCGACAAGTTGTGTACGGTATTCTAAAATCCGACCACGTTCATCTAAGCAAAATTGCCCGAAGTTTGAACGAACCGGTTTCATTGAAGAAGACATGGGAACGACTATCCCGCCACATAGGTCGACTCAATTTATGGAAGCCAATATTCGATAAATCCGACGAGCCTTTCGCTCAAAGCGCTATTGGATTCTTGATTTGACCGCTGTACACAAGATGTATGCAAAAGCGATGGAAAGACTAGCGACAATCCATGACGGCAGTACAGGTGAGTGCGGAAATGGTTATTGGGTGGTGAATGTGGCGGCCGTATCACCACTACTTCGATTGACAAAATATCGCGGCGGTGCGATACGCGTATGGTTGCCGAAAGAACATACTGACTGTGTTTTTAAAAAGCCATTGTGGTTGGTTCGTTTAACTCGAAAGAATGGACAGGCCGAAAGCTGGTACGTGTGCGATATACCGGCGGAAACCGAAGAGGACGCCTTCAAAAAGGTCATGGAAGGTTACGGTTGTCGGTGGACGATAGAAGAGGTACATCGACAAATAAAAACCGATTATTGTTTGGAAGCTGTTCAACTGCAACGATACCAAGCGTTGAAAAACTTTAATTCTATTTTCTGGACAGCAGCGAAATTTTGGGGGATACCTTGCACAAAAAGCTCTTGCTATTTGGGCATTATTTACCTAAAATATTTTATTTTAGTGCCTTAACTAACTTTTGCCGGGAGAAATGAATGCGGTGTCGAATTATTCTCAACCCCATTGCCGCACGCGGAGCTAATAAGCGTTATTTTGAAGAAATAAAAACCTCATTGTTCTCAACATTTGATTGCGACGCCGTCGTTACCGAGTATCACGGCCATGCCGAAGAGTTGGCTGCAGATGCTGTTCGTCAAAATGTCGACGTCGTTGTTGCGGTAGGGGGAGATGGTACGGTTTATCAAGTCATTAACGGCATTTTGGCCCAAAACGGAAATCCGCTACTGGGGATCATTCCGGCCGGCACCTGCAACGATTATGTCAAATCGATTCAAATTCCGACACAGATCCAACACGCATGTGAAATCATCAAAGCCGGGACCTGGGACTATTTTGATGTTGGCCAAGCCGGCGAGCGCTATTTTGTCAACGCCGCAGGTTTGGGATTTGATGCTCATGTGGTCAAAGACTTGCACAAATCTAAAATTAAAGGCAAAGCTGCTTACGTGGCAACCGTACTGCAACAAATTTTTCGATATAAAGCGCAAACCTTGCACATTACTAATGGACGCGAGTATTTTCGTCCGGATGCTTTTATGCTGACTATTGCCAATGGAGGATATTATGGCGGCCAATTCCATATCGCGCCGCATGCCAACCCCCAGGATGGCATATTAAATGCCGTACTGGTTCGTGACGCTTCTGCGCTACGCCGATTGATGATTTTTCCGCATTTTTTCAAAGGATCGCATACGCATATTAAAGAAGTCGAGTTGTTCAATACAGAAGAACTTGAGGTTGTGGCGGATTCTGAAATTCTCCTGCAAATGGAAGGCGAGTTGTATTCTCCGGCTGATAATAAAATTGTGATCAAAGTTCATCCCAAACGTTTGAAAATATTTGTAAAACCAGAATTTTTAAAGAGGAATTGACCTATGAATCAAGTGGCACCAACAGACACATTAGGAACAGTTGCCAATGGCTTGAGCAAAACCGTTATGGATTTTGCGTGGTTTGATGTGGGAAGCAACCTCGTTTATTACATTGCCATTGCGATTGGTTTTTTTATTATTTTTATATCCTATTTTTTTGCTGGCGGAAAAAAGAGCAAAATGCGCCTTCTCATATCCATCACAATTGGTAGCCTAATTGGAGCGTTTACCTTACCGCTGTTGTTAAAAATTGCCGGACCCGAGAGCAATCCTGTTGTCATTGGATTTTTAATTTTAGTGGATATGGTATTTATCGCCACAGTGACCTGTCATTTGTACGAAATGGTCATCATTGGTACGCACGAAGCATTTACACAAGCACGATAGCGACGCTACTTTAATTTTAAAACTTGCATTTGGTTGTCTGACGTATTATATTTATCGAATTTCAAACACGGGACCAAACCATCAAGGATTAGAATGCTTACGCCAAGGAAACGTATAAAAAAGAAAGATCTCAAAGAAGACAAGCTCGTAACTTTTTATTTTCAAACCCGAGAATGGCTGGAAAATAATTTTAAAATAATTGCCGGTGCATTGGCCGTGCTTGCGTTGGTCATTGCTGTGTCGGTTTTTGTAGCAAACAAAAACAAACGTGCCGAAGCAGCAGCCAGTGTCGAATTTGCCAAAGCTGCGCGCGTTTATCAATCGAGCGATTATCGCAATGCCGCAACCATGTTTTCAACTATTGTCGACAATTACGGTGGCACGCCATCCGGAAAGCTGAGCCGGTTTTATCTGGCGCAATCTTTATACAGAACCGGCGATTATGCCGCTGCTGCCGGACATTTTAAAAAGTTTTCCTCCTCGTTTGGAGCGGATGAGCATCTAAAAGCCACTGCCTTGGCCGGGCAGGCTGCCTCTATTGAGCAACAAGGCAATTTCCAAGAAGCTGCCGCAAAGTTTGAAGCGGTGCTTGATAAATATCCTGGTGCACCCCAAGCTGCGCATTATGCTTTGCGCGCGGCTCGATGTTATGAATTGGCTGGGAACACGCAAAAAGCTCAAGCGTTGTATGATAAAATTATAAAAGAGTATCCAGAATCAAGGCAAAAAGACGATGCAGTATTTTTGAGCGCGATGGACTAAGATTTCCTGCAAAAATGTCTTGATTTTAAAAGTTTTATTGTCTATATTCCTATTCAAGTGGGCCCAAAAGGCCCACTTTTTTGTTGTATAGAGGTGACGATTGGATTTTTTAGACCAACTACATACTCTTGTCGAACCCATATTGGACGAGATGAATGTCGAGCTTGTGGAGCTGCAATTTAATCGCAGCAAACGCTCCAGCTTGCGCATTTTCGTGTGGGAAGAAGGCGGGA
>CAYPZM010000045.1:13307-21493 GCA_964414825.1 uncultured Cytophagia bacterium
GGATTGGCCTGGATCGCTGCACGCAAATTAGTCGAAAAGTTGCCGACGTTCTTGAACGTAAAGATATCATTCCGGGCAAATATGTCCTGGAAGTCTCTTCACCGGGCATCGATCGTCCATTAAAAAGCAGTCGCGATTTTGAGCGTCAACTGAACCGCAAAGTCAAAGCCGTTGTTAACGAAGGCGAAACACAAAAAACGTACGAAGGTCATATTGAAGACGTGAGCGACGACCAGGTGACCCTCAAGCTAAAAGACCGTCTAAAATCCATAAACGTGCACGAAATCGTTTCCGCCAAAATTATGGTGGAATTTTAATGTCCTTTGCATTTTAGGAATGTATTATGAAAAGTGATATCGTCGAAGCCTTTGCCTCACTTGTAAAAGAAAAAAGCATGGATAAAGAGGTACTGACGAAGATCATGGAAGACATCTTTTTATCCATGATAAAAAAGAAATACGGTACGTCGGATAACTTTGATGTGTTCGTCAATATGGAAAAAGGCGAAATTGAAATTTATCAGAGCAAGACGGTGGTCGAAGAGGTTGAAGATGAGTTGACCCAAATTGATTTGAAAACCGCGCAACAGGCAGAAGAAAGCTATGAAGTCGGCGACGAATATCTGGAAATTATCGATCCGGCTCAATTTGGCCGGCGTTTGATAATTTCTGCGAAACAAAATTTAAATCAAAAAATTAAAGAAGTAGAAAAAGAGCACATCTTTGATGAATTTAAAAACCGTGCTGGGGAAATTATCTCCGGAGATATTCGTCAACTCAATCGTGACGAAATCTTTTTAAATGCCGAAAATACCGAAGTTCTTTTGCCCAAGTCGGAACAAATTCCGAATGAACGGTATCGCAGAGGCGAGAATTTGCGCGCTGTCATCAAAGAAGTGCGCTGGTCTGCCCGCGGCCCGGAAATTATTGTGTCGCGTTCGGATCCCATGTTTCTCACCCGCTTGTTTGAACTCGAGGTGCCGGAAATTTACGACGGTATTATCGAAATCAAAGGAATTGCGCGTGAGCCTGGCGAGCGCACCAAAATTGCCGTCTATTCCAACGACAAGCGTATTGATGCGGTTGGCGCCTGTGTCGGCATGAAAGGTATGCGAATTCAGGCTATTGTAAAAGAGTTGAATAATGAAAAAATTGATATTATAAATTGGTCATCCGAGCCCGAGATTTTTATTACGCGTGCTCTGAGTCCGGCCAAACCAAAGCGAATTGCAATTGATGAAGAAGAGCGCAAAGTTATTGCTTTGTTGGATGACGACCAAATTTCCCTGGCCATTGGTAAAGGCGGCCAAAACCGTCGCCTGGCAGTAAAGTTGACGGGTTATGATATTCAAACCGTAAAAGAAGATGAATACGCACAATTGATGCAGGAGGAAGAGGAAGAAGAGCTGCTGATATCTGATATAGAGGGTTTGACCGAAAAGCTGGTCAATACGTTGCATTTGGGCGGCTATGAAACCGCAAAACAGGTAATGGATGCCGGCGTTGAAAAACTAACCGAGCTGTCCGGTGTGGGAGAAAAAACCGCAGAAAAAATTCTTCAAGCCGTTGAAGAAGCTTATCAAGAGGCTGAATACGAAGAAGAGTAAACGGCGTTATGCTTAAAATAACTTTTTAGGAGTTCAATCTTTGGCTGTTAAAAAACGAGTCTTTCAAGTAGCAAGAGAATTTAACATTTCGAACGAAGAGCTTATCGAATACCTCACTGGGTTGGATTTCGATATACGAAATCATATGAGCCCGGTATCTGAGGATGGGTATGCCAAAGTTTTCGATAAATTCGGCGAAAAGCCAACGCAGCTGGATTCCGAGTATGAATTCCGAAAAAGGATCAAAGATAAACAAGTAAAAGGAAAAGCAGCTTCGGAAAAGGCGCGCGAAGAGTTGGAGCGCCGGCTTCGTGTGGCCAATGAAATGGCAGAAGAGATGCCCAAATTGGCCAGAAAGAAAAAGGAAGAAGCTGCCAAGCCCAAGGCGCCTGAAACGACGGCTAAAGAAACATCCCCCGAAGAACAGAAAGAGACAACTGAGAAAAAGCCCGAGGTGGATGAAAGAGAAAGAACTGAAGAAAAGCGCGAAAAAGCCAAGCCCAAACGCAGTCTTCGAATTGTTGAAATACCACGCGAAGGTACTGACCGACCGCGTCGCGAAAAAGAGCCCGCGGCAAAAGAGCCAGAACCCAAAGAGGCCAAAACCGAAGAACCGGCTGTTGGGGAGAAAAAGGAAAAGCCGGAAACCGAAGAGCAAAAGAAATCCAAGAGAAAACGCCGCAAAGATCGCCGTCGTGAAGCGGAACCTGAAAAACCCGGAACTGAGAAAAAAGAAGAAAAACCAGCTCACAAAAAGGATAAAAAGAGAAAGAAAAAGAAATCTCGACCCAAATTCGACGAAGTTGAAATTCAGGAAACCATTCGGCAGACCTTTGCTTCCATGGGTGATGCTGGTCGCGGTAAAAAACGTAGACGCCGTACGGACACCGGTGAGGTGGAGGAAATTGAGGAAACACCGATCATTCGCGTCAGTGAATTTATGTCGCTTTCCGAGCTGGCGAAACTGATGAACGTCGAGCCCAGCGAACTCATTAAAAAATGTATGGAAATGGGCATGATGGTCTCTATCAATCAACGCCTGGATATGGACACCATCACGTTGCTGGCTTCGGAATATGGGTATCAAGTGGAAGCGCTTTCCGAATTTGGCGAAGATATTTTGGAAGAGCTCGACGAGGACGAAGAAGATGAAGAGGCCACCACACCGCGTCCACCCGTGGTTACAATTATGGGCCATGTGGACCACGGTAAAACCTCGCTGCTCGACCACATCCGCGAAAGTAATATTATTGCAGGCGAGGCCGGCGGGATTACTCAGCATATTGGTGCGTACGAAGTTTCTTTCGAAGGCAAAGAAATTACATTTTTAGATACTCCTGGACACGAGGCATTTACCGCCATGCGTGCGCGCGGTGCCCAAGCCACGGATATTGTTATCCTGGTTGTTGCAGCGGATGATAGCGTGATGCCGCAAACCGTAGAGGCTATTAGCCATGCCAAAGCCGCCGAAGTTCCCATTGTGGTCGCCATAAATAAAATTGATAAACCGAGCGCCAACCCGGATATGATTCGTCAGCAGTTGGCCGACCGCGGCGTTCTTGTGGAACAATGGGGCGGAAAATACCAGTCCGTAGAAATTTCTGCTAAAACCGGGCAGAATATGGATCAGCTTATGGAAATGATACTTTTGGAAGCCGAGATTCTTGATTTGAAAGCTAATCCGGATCGAAAATCCAAGGGTGTGGTCATAGAGTCGCGACTCGATAAAGGCAAGGGCGTAGTTGCTACCGTATTGGTACAAGCTGGAACGTTGAAAATAGGCGATCCTTTTATTGCTGGAACCTACAGCGGAAAAGTCCGCTCAATGATGGACGAGCGAAATCGACGCGTAAAAGAAGCCGGGCCCTCCGTGCCGGTTCAGGTTCTTGGATTTGACGGCGTTCCTCAAGCCGGCGATACATTTGTTGTGTTGAACAGCGAACGAGATACAAAAGAAATCAGTCAAAAACGGCAACAACTACAGCGCGAGCACGAACATTGGCGTGCGCGTCCGAGAACGTTGGATGAAATCTCCAAGCAAATCCAAAAAGGCCAAATTAAACAGTTATCTGTGGTATTGAAAGCGGATGTGGACGGCTCGTTGGAGGCCATTGCCGATTCGCTGCAAAACCTCGCGACCGAAGAAGTGGCCGTCAATGTGATCCATCGCGGCGTCGGCGCCATCACCGAGTCGGATGTGTTGTTAGCATCGGCCTCGAGCGCTATCATTATTGGTTTTCATGTGCGACCTTCGGTCAAAGCGCGACAATTAGCCGAGCGCGAGAATGTGGATATCCGGTCCTACAACGTCATTTATGATATTATTGACGATGTTAAATCCGCGCTCGAAGGCTTTCTCGAACCCACTTTGTCTGAACAAAATGTGGCCACCTTGGAAGTGCGGCAAACCTTCAAAGTACCCAAGGTGGGTATTATTGCCGGATCGTACGTACTATCCGGTAAAATTAACCGCAACAACAAGGTTAAAATCTACCGCGACGATCGATTGATTCACGACGGCACGTTGTCATCTTTAAAACGATTCAAAGACGACGTAAAAGAAGTCGCCTCCGGTTTTGAGTGCGGTTTGAGTGTGGATCGATTTAACGACATCAAAGTAAATGACATCATTGAAGCGTACGAGATTATTGAAGAGAAGCGAACCTTGTAGTGTTTATCGGTTGTTTACAAGTTGAGCTGTTGATTCCGGAAAGCGGCTCGTTAAAATCCAAGCGCATGGTGCTAAACAGTGTAAAGCAGCGATTGCGCAACAAGTTTAACGTTTCTGTAGCCGAAGTTGATAATAATGAACTGTGGCAGCGAGCCACGGTTGCTGTGGCCATGGTGGCAAATAAACGTCAATTTCTGAATCAAGCGCTCGACCAAATATTGAACTTTATTGATGATCAAAGCCAGAGTGAAGTCATTGATCATCAAATTGAAATTTTTTGAGAGACATATGCATTACAAACGTGCCGACAGAGTTGCGGCAGTCATCCAAGAAGAAGTAAGCAAGTTTTTGTTGCACGGTTTAAAAGATCCGGCACTCAGCTTTGTGACCATCACTAATGTGGATGTAACCGATGACGTGCGCAATGCCAAAATTCACTATAGTGTTTATGGTGATGAGGAAAAAAAAGAAAACGCAGCTCGCGCCCTGGAGCGCGCTACCGGTCGTATTCGCACTGAAATTGGAAAATATTTGCAGTTGCGATTTGTGCCTGCAATAATCTTTGTTTATGACGACCGCAGTGAGTATGCCGATCATATCGAAAAGTTGTTGCAGAAAATTAAAGACGAGAAAAAATAGCCTAAAGCATTGTGACCAATACCCAGGAACAGGCAGCATCTAATACAGAAACCGGCCGTATTCTTAATGTTTTTAAACCATTGGGATGGTCATCGAACGATGTGATTCGGTTCTTAAAACATCGGTTTCCGGGCAAAGTGGGGCATGCAGGTACGCTGGACCCGTTTGCAGACGGTGTGCTTTTGGTGTGTTTGGGCAAAGCAACAAAACAGGTCTCCCAATTGATGGACCTGGAAAAACAATATGTTGCCACTATCGAATTTGGAGTGGAGACCGATACGCTGGATGTTTCCGGCAATATTTTGAAAAGCGATCCGCGTTTTTCATTAAAATCGGATCGGTTACACGACGTTGTGAGATCGCTCATTGGCGAGATTGAGCAGACACCGCCCGACTATTCGGCGGTGCACGTGAATGGCCAGCGCGCCTATCAATTGGCGCGAGAAGGCAAATCCGTTACGCTGCAAAGCCGAACCGTAACGATTTCTGACATGAGCGTGAAACATTCTTCGGGTAACCGTGCTGTGCTGTCTATCACCTGTTCCAAAGGAACCTATATTCGCTCATTAGCTCGAGATATTGCGCACCAGCTCGGCACGGTAGGTTATCTTAAAAAATTGTCGCGCATACGAATTGGTGATTATGTTATAGAAAATTCGGCTGCACTAACCAACTTGGACTATTCATTATAACGATTGTTGCACCTTGAATATATACTGGAGTACGAACGAAAAAATTTCTTACGAGGGGACAGCAGTGACTGTGGGCACATTTGATGGCATTCATCTGGGCCATCAAAAAATAATTGAAAAAGTGCGAAAATATGCCCATGATTTGAACGTCAAATCGCTGCTGTTTACGTTTGAACCCCATCCCAAGCTCGTAGTTGCACGGTCGGGCGTGGATGTGAAGCTTTTGACTTCTATTGAAGAAAAAATCCACGTTCTCGAACAAACGGGACTCGATACACTTGTTGTTTCAAATTTTACCAAATCCTTTGCCGCCACATCGGCAGAGGATTTTGTGCGAACGATCCTTGTGGAAAAGCTCTCCATGAAAACGATAGTGCTGGGGCATGATCATGCCTTTGGTCGCGACCGGCAGGGAAATCAGGAATTGCTGCAGATATTGGGAAGCGAGCTCGATTTCCAGGTGCACACTGTTGAACCCATCGTTTCCGACGAAGGAAACATAAGCAGCACCCGAATTCGCAAGCTATTGCTGGACGGCAACGTCAGTATAGCCGCTAAAATATTGGGCCGACCCTATAGCGTGCGCGGCCAGGTTGTCAAAGGTAAAGGGGTGGGCAAAGAGTTGGGTTTTCCCACGGCAAACATCCGGCCCGATACACAATACAAACTCATTCCTCAAGTAGGCATCTACAGCACGCGTTTGTCTATTGAAGGAAAACTACATAACGCCGTTACCTATATTGGCTCTCGCCCAACATTTAATGGCGATGAAAAGGTGATTGAAGTTCATGTGCATAATTTTAACAAAGATTTATACGGCAAAGAGGTTGTTGTCTATTTTTATGATTTTCAACGGCCCGATCGCAAATTTGAAAATAGATCAGATCTCGTAGAAACAATTAAAAAGGATAAACAAAAATCAATGAGGTTTTTTGATAACGGAGGAGTTTTTTAATGGCGGTCACGAAAGAAAAAAAGGCTGATCTGGTTAAGCAGTTCGGACAATCAGAAAACAATACGGGCAGCACCGAGGCGCAAATTGCCATCCTCACTGCTCGTATAAATGATTTGAACAAACACTTTCAAACTAATCCCAAAGATCACCATTCACGGCGCGGTTTGCTGCAAATGGTCGGTAAACGTCGTCGTTTGTTGGATTACTTGAAAGCACAGGATATCGAAAAATACCGCGGTTTAATTCAGGAACTGGGTATTCGTCGATAAATATTACATCGTTAACCTTGTAAATCGAGTGTTGTTGCATCATTTGGATTAAACAAAGGAGGACCTTCAAATGATAGACGTGCAACAAGTGTCGAGGTACTTTGGTGATGTGATAGCCGTCCAGGATGTCTCCTTTCATGTCGAAAAAGGAGAAATTGTCGGTTTTCTCGGCCCCAACGCGGCAGGGAAAACCACAACCATGCGAATCCTCACCACCTATTTGCCAGCCACCTCGGGCACTGCTAAAGTTGCTGGTTTTGATGTTCTTGAAGATTCGATGCAAGTGCGAAAAAAAATCGGCTATCTTCCTGAGAATCCACCGCTGTACCAAGATATGCGCGTGCGTGATTATCTGGATTTTGTTGCAAAAATTAAAGACGTAGATGCCGATAACCGCAAACAAGCTGTCGACGAAGCCATGGGAAAAGTGGCCATCGACAATGTGAGCAACCGAGTCATCAAGCATTTGTCCAAAGGGTATAAACAGCGCGTTGGTATTGCTCAGGCGCTGGTCCATAACCCCGAGGTTTTGATTTTGGATGAACCCACTGTGGGGCTCGATCCCAGCCAGATCATCGAAGTTCGCGAGCTGATCAAAAGCCTGGCTGGCGATCATACCATTATTCTCAGCACACACATTCTTCCCGAAGTCAGCATGACGTGCGAACGCGTCATCATCATTGACAAAGGGACCATTGTTGCCATGGATTCCACAGAGAACCTGACCAAAACTCACGCCGGTTCACGCCGCCTCACCCTTGCGGTCGATGCGCCTTTTAAGGCCGTGCAGGAAAAACTTGCGGCCGTGTCGGGCGTGGAGCGTTTGGAGCATATTGCCGGTGGCGAGTACACTTCAGTTCTGGTCGAGAGTAGCCGCGATGTTGACGTGCGCCCCGAACTCGCCAAACTGGTTGTGGAAAACCAATGGCCGCTGTACGAAATAAAGTCAGAAGATGTGAGTCTTGAAGACGTATTCTTGCATTTAACGACAAAAGAGGAGGGTACAGCACAATGAAAAACTTTTTAGCGATCTATCAGCGCGAAATTAAATCCTATTTTGCGTCGCCCATCGCTTATGTCGTTATCGGCATGTTTTTGATATTGGCGGGTATTTTCTTTTATCTGATTATATCCAATTTCGTGCAAATGAGCATGCGAGTAGACATGATGGCGCAGCAATACCGTATGGCACCCCAAAAAATGAATGTCAATTTGATGGCCATTCGGCCCATTTTGCACAACATGAGCTTGTTCGCGCTGTTCTTTTTGCCGTTGGTGACCATGCGTCTGTACTCGGATGAAAAGCACACCGGCACCATCGAATTGCTCATGACATCGCCGGTGACCAACGCCC
>CAYPZM010000046.1:0-21366 GCA_964414825.1 uncultured Cytophagia bacterium
GGCCATTGGCTGCGGGAAGAAAAAGGCGAGGACACGATTACGCTGCAATTGCCGGTCAAGCAGCCGGATGCGGTCGTGCCGGTGATAGAGCTGTTTTTGAAATAAGATTAAACTCAAACCTCAGGAGGCTGTCGGAAAACCCTGTCAGGGTTGATGTCTATCGATATATTGTGCTGTACATCTGCCTTTAATATCACATGTAGATACGTTTAGGCGCAAAACCCTGACAGGGTTACTTTTTCGACAATCTCCTGAGGTGTAATGGAGAGATATCGATGAAGCCCATAAACCTTGCGATCATCGGTGCCGGCATGATCGGCGACGTGCACATCAAAACCGCACGCGCGGACGGTCGCGCTGAGATTACCTGGATAGCCGCCCGTACGCAGCAGACTCTGGACAAAAAGCTCAAGACACACACTATCCCAAACGGTACGCTGAACTATCAAGATATTCTCGCCGATTCCGCCGTAGATGCCGTGGTCATCGCCTCACCTCCGCACACGCATGCAGAAATGACCGTATCTGCGTTGCAGGCCAGCAAACATGTGCTTTTGGAAAAGCCTATGGCTACTCGCCAGGAGGATATGGATGCCATTTTGCATGCTGTCCAGCAGCATCCGGAGCAAATTGTTCTAGAGTGCAGTTGTCGACACGCCCGGTTGCAGCCAAAATTTTGTATGGTGAAGCAGATGATCGAGGATGGTAAGCTGGGCGAGGTTTATCACATCCATCACAATCATTTGATGCGCCGAACGTTCATTGAATACAATCCTGCCGGCGCCTGGGCGCTGGATAAGGAGCAGGCCGGCGGCGGCCCGTTTATGGATTGGGGCGTGTATGATTTGTCATTTCATTTGGGCGTGCTGAACGATGAACCACAATTGCGAGAGCTCCAGTCCTTCACTCGCGGTGGACTCAAGGTTTTTCAAGACAGTTCTATCCAACAAAATGTTGAAGAACACGGCGCCGCCTACATGCGGTTTGACAATGGCTTGACCTATTATTACGAGCGCGGTTCCGGCGTGCCAAACGAAACCTCCAGTGAAACTCGCATCCACGGCACCAAAGGCAGCCTGCGTTTTGGCTTTTGCAGTTGGGACCCACCAGAATTGGATTACTTTTATGTGGATGAGACCGGCCATGAAAAACAAGAGACTTTGCAAGTCGATATGTCGCAGCATGCCGAAGACAATCAAGAACTAATGCGCCATTTTCTCGATTGTGTGCTCAAAGGCGCACAACCGGCCATGAACGTTGATTTGGCCGCTAAACATTTAAAAATTCTTTTTCAAATATTGCAGAAATGAATCGATTATCCAGATACCATAAAAACATCGCCTCGATCGACCCGGATATTCATCCGAGTCGGGAAATGGATTGGGACATTCGTCCCTATAGCGGCATGCTCCATTGACCCAAGTGCCCGTCTCAAGTGTATATTCGGCAGAATTGTGAGAGCCTAATAAAATAAGCGGTTAAACGCCACTAAGGACAGCATATTAAATCTGCTTAAATTGCGATCGCCCATCTTTAATATTGTTTGAGGAGATCAAAAAAATCGGAGAAACTGATGAAACGACGTCAATTTTTAAAAGCAACCGGACTGGCGGCAACCTCTGCTGCATTACTGAGCACGTGGACGCGCTGTTCGCAACCTCAAGATCGCCCAAACATCTTGTGGCTCACCACCGAAGATATGAGCCCGACCCTGGGCTGCTATGGTGACGAATATGCCTACACACCCAATCTGAACAAATTGGCAAACGAGGGCGTTCGCTACACGCGCTGTTACGCCAACGCGCCGCTCTGTACGCCGGCGCGTTCGAGCATTATAACGGGTATGTTTGCCAGTTCGTTGGGAACGCAGCATTTGCGCGGCATGATGCCGCTGTCGCCGCAAATCAACGGGTATCCCGAATATTTACGTCAGGTAGGCTATTACTGCACCAACAATGTCAAAGAGGATTATAATTTTGTAACCCCGGATTCGTTCTGGGACGAATCGAGCGAAACCGCGCATTGGCGCAATCGCCCTGACGGCAAACCGTTTTTTGCGATTTTCAACTTTATGACCACGCACCAAAGCCAAACGCGCTATGAGGGTGAGGAATTCGAACAGGTCATGGCCGCCCTATCACCCGAAGAACGCCATGATCCCGCCGCTGCGCCGTTGCCGCCGTTTTATCCCGATACCCCGCGGGTGCGCACCAATGTGGCGGCATTCTACAATCAAGTAACCATCATGGACAAACAAGCCGGCGATATTCTTCAGCAACTTGAAAAAGATGGATTGGCCGAGGACACCATCTTGTTTTTTTACGGCGATCACGGCAATGGCCTACCGCGCGGCAAACGCTGGCTGCATCTTACCGGATTGCATGTGCCGCTCATTGTCAAATTTCCGATAAAGTACGAACATCTCGCGCCGGCGTCGTCAGGCGGGACCTCGGACGAGCTCGTTAGTTTTGTTGATTTGCCGGCAACCGTATTGAGTTTAGCTGGCGTGCAGCCTGCGGAGAAATGGCATGGCCGCGCTTTTCTCGGTCGTTACAAATCGAATCCGCCTGCGCAGGTCTTTGGCATTCGCGACAGAGTCGATGAGGTTCTGGAAATGAGCCGAACCGTCATCACGGAGAATTATCAGTACATCCGCAACTTTTTTCCGCACCGGCCTCGCATGCAGCGCAGTTTTTATTCCGAACGCACACCCATCCGACAAGAAATTCGACGCTTGCACGCTGCCGGGAGATTGCAGGGCAATGAAGCGTGGCTGATGGCCCCCACAAAACCGGTGGAAGAGCTGTACGACATTCAAGCCGATTATTGGGAAATGAACAATATAGCTGACGATCCGGATCAAGCCGAACGTCTCGAAACCATGCGGCAAACGCTGTACGATTGGATGCTGGAAACCCGCGATTTGTCGCTGTTGCACGAAAACGATATGATCGAGCGCGCCAATGGCAAAATGCCTTACGAATTTGCGCACGACGATTCAGTATATCCTGTGGAGAATATTTTAAAAGTAGCGGATTTGGTAGGACGCGGTCCGCAACACGTGGATAAATTCAAACAAGCTCTGTCCGATAAAGACCCGGCCGTACGATATTGGGCGGCCACCGGTTTAGCCGCATTGGGCGCTCAAGCCGAGTCGGCCAAAGCGGATTTGGAAAAAGCACTCCAAGACCGCAAATCCTGGGTGCGCTTTGCTGCGGCCGAGGCGTGCGCAAATTTAGGAATGGTGCAGGATGCGGCTCAAGTTCTGGCTGCCGGATTGATGCAACCCAACATTAAAGAAAATTTGCATGCCGCTGAAATTCTTGTCGCTATTGGCGAGAAAGCGCGCCCAGCTTTGCCGCATATGAAACAGGCCATCAACAAAGCCGAGGGACTGCAAGACCACGGCTGGTACATGCGCGAGGCGCTCATGTACTTGGTAGACAAGCTCGAAGGTCGCACGAGCTGAGTTATTTAAAATGCTGTGCAAAATTCAAATTGCGCAGCATTTTTTCGCATTCTCCTTTCTCCCTTTTCCTTTTGCCATTTACCAGCGGGAATCTTTTACCAACCAATTTCGTTCTCCATCTTACATTCATTCATGAAATCGGAGGACATATGGCAGAACGAGCACCCAGTTACATACCGGAAGGAATGAACACCGTAACCACGCATTTGTGGTTTAATGGCGATTGCCGAAAGGCATTGGACGCCTACCAAAAGATCATTGGCGCGGAACTCGTTGGCGAGGTAATTCCCTGGCCTGATGGAGAAAAAGTTATGCACGCCATGATCAAAATTGGTGATACGAATATTATGGTCGCCGATGCCTGGCCAGGCAGATACGAACACGGTCCCACCAAAGGCGCGAGCGCTAGCTTGTGGTGTTATGTAGAGGATTGTGATGCGTATTACAACCGCGCTGTGAATGCCGGGTGGGAAGTGGTGGATGAAATGATGGATGCGTTTTGGGGCGATCGCTCTGGCAAAGTCAAAGATCCTTTTGGCCATTGCTGGTCGTTTTCAACATTCAAATGGATTTATACGCCTGAAGAAATGCAGCAAAAACAGCAAGAGTGGCAAACAGCGGCGCAAATTTAGTGGGGCCTGCCAAGTTTTTAATCGTTTGTAAAAATCGAAATATTCTTATTGCAATGAGATGCTTTTTCATCCTGGTTTTGTTAAAATTTAACACAACCAGGACCAAATGGGGGAATAGATACGAAAAAGCATCTAAAATCAAACATGAGAAGAGCAATAGTGCTCTCGCTCACACTATTGCTTGTCTACCTTTTGCGCGTTGTTTTGCTAACGCGCCTCGACATTTTCCCGGATGAAGCCTATTATTGGGATTGGCATCGGTTTTTATCATTAGGGTATTTTGACCATCCGCCCCTGATCGCCTGGTTTGTCCATCTCATAAGTTCAATATGGGGCGACACGTATTGGGGCATAAAGGCAGTCCCGCTTATTTGCTCTCTGCTCACTACAATAGCGTTATATATATTGGCAACAAAATTCCTGGCTTCTTTTGCATCACAACTTTTTCTGATCATTCTGATGCAGGCCACGTTGCTCTATTGGCTTGGCGGACTTTTACTCACTCCGGATGTCGTCTTTTTACTGTTTTGGACGTTAGGTTTGCTTTTAGCTTATATAGCCATATTTGAACACCAAAAATGGGCTTGGCCGCTTTTGGGTCTTGTAAGCGGCTTGGGACTTTTATCCAAATATGTATTTGTGCTTTTTATTGTGGCATTTGCCCTATTTTTGCTGTTTGATAAATCCAATCGAAAGCTGTTTTTCACCTGGAAACCTTGGTTGGCTTTTTTAATTGCTCTGCTTGTGTTTATGCCCAATGTGCTGTGGAACGCCCAACACGATTGGGCTTCCTATATATTTCAAATGGAACATGGACTCGAGTCAAAACATCCCTGGCCACAGATGCACTATTTTACTGAATATCTCGGCACGCAAATGGGATTGTTTTCCCCCTTTATGTTCATATTGTTGTTCATTGCCGGATGGCACATTGTTCGCCGGCGGCATTCGGATACGCGGTTTTTATTTCTCGGAACCTTTACTTTTTTTCCGTTGCTCTTTTTTGCGTGGTCTAGCCTGAGTGCACGGGTGGAAGGCAATTGGCCGGCACCGGCATATATTAGCGGTTTGCTTTTAGTGATGTGGTATGCAGAAGTAAAGTGGAGAGAACGCAAAAATCGATATATTTTTATGTTTGCGTCCAGCTTTTCAATATTTAGCACGTTGCTGGTGTTGTTGCATATATTTGTGCCATTTTTGCCATTAAAACCGCATGCAGATCGCACTTTTGAACCTATCGGCTGGCAAAGGCTGGCCCAACAAGTTGATTCGGTGCGCATTCAAGTTGATCCAGAATTTAGCATGCCCGTTTGCACCATTGATTACCAAATGGCGTCGTTGCTGGCGTTTCATTTATCCGACCAACCGAGAACATGGGCATTGAATTTAAGCTCGCGCGTAAACCACTATGCTTTTTTGCCGGAACGGGAAACGATCATCAACGATATGTTGCTTTTTGTCGCGCCCATAACCAGCCAACAAATGCCCAACCATATCTCAAAGTTCTTTGGTACCCGCGATTATTTGGCGCCGGTTTTACGATATATGACGCCCTCTGTAGCTGACACGTTTGCAGTGTATCAGGTTACATTGTCTCCAATGGGCAAACATGCTTTGCTTTCCGAAGTCTCTGCAAACATATTGCATGTAGATGCATTCACCCCAAATCAATAGAACGGTCACGTAAAACAAACAGCGCCGTGTTACCGGCGCTGCTTGATCTCCTACCGCAAAAGTGTCATGCGACACGTTTTTTGAAATTCGCCGGCAGTCATTTTGTACATGTACATGCCGCTAGCCGCGCGTTCTCCGTAATCGGTCGTGCCATCCCATATTACGGAATATTGCCCGGCTTGCTGATTGTCGTTCACCAATATCTTTATTCGTCGACCGGTCATATCGTAGACATCGAGTCGCATCTGCGAGTTTTGCGACAATGTATAGTCGATCGTTGTAACCGGATTAAAAGGGTTGGGATAATTCTGCGTCAATTCAAACTCAAGATCGGTTATGCTCAAGGTTTCTACATTCGAACTGATAGTTACCTGAACCGGCCCATGCCAGGTGCGTTCGCCATCAAGGCTCACGTCTTCCAGCTTGTAGAATGCAGTTGGCGCCGGATTCGTATCCACAAATTCGTACTGCTTTTCAGTGAGCGATGTGTGCAAATTCAAACCAATTAAAGACTTGTTTATTTTGACATATTCACCATCTCTCTCACAAGAACGATAAAGATTGTATCCGGCATGATTGATTTCGCTAGCAACGCTCCATGTGATCGTGACACCATCCTCAATCGGATCGGCATTAAGCGAGATGAGCTCGATGCTGACCGGATTCTGCTGCTCAATCATCGCGACACAATCCTCAACTTCACCATATCCACCGGCTAAACCGGTTGGCTGAAGATCGGCGCTTTGCGAGTCCAGGCGGAAACGGAAATAGATGGCCGTTAAATGTGCTGCGGCGGGAACGGAAAACTCTTCCAAATGTGAAACCGTGGCAATGCTGGAACCTGGGTTTGATAGAATGACGTTATCGATGATCGTTTCTTGCGGCTGATCACCAAATGTACAGTTGCCATAAAAATCGCACCAGGCCGCCAACTTGGCTGTTTCGCCGGGATACAGCATAGCTTCAACGACAACTTTGTATTCTCCGCCCACATAAAAACGATCTCCGTTTACAGGCGCAAAACTTCCATTAGACTGCTTTTCATAAAAAGAAATGCCGTCTTCGTCATCATAAAGGCCAGTGTTGTCGTCGGTTTCTGCATTCGAATCGCCCATGTAACTGGGCTCCGCATCCACACTGCTCCCTAATTTGACTTTGGGTCCCTGGCCGCCATAAGCAATGGTGTGCCCGGCTTCGCCATAACAGTCGGAGTTCGGAGCATCGCCATAATCCGTATCACCGCAATTGAGTTCAACGCTCAAGTTTTTCGGTCCGGCGGTCTGTGACTCGCCATCCTCAAAAATATTGCAGTGTACATCGATGCTGTAGCTCGAACCCGTTGGCAGATGAAATGACGCTTCCCAGCCCTTGGCGTGATTGGAATTTCCATCAAAACCTCTTCCAACCCAGGAAAATGTGGGCGTGCCGCTGGCGTTTTCATCATCGCTGGACACCACTGTGTTGCCCGGCGAATCGACTTTGATCCACACCTCGTCTCCACTTTCGGTTAAAATTGGGTAAGAATTTAGGCTGGAAACAAACACAAACATAGTTTCTGTGTTGCAGTCATAGCGCAAATAAAGTTTACCCAGCACCTGAGCCTTCTTGCCTCTACCTCTTGCTTTCAGCAAATCCGCAGCATAATCATGACCGAGATTCCATTCGCTGGAATCTCCGTTCACAGTGGCTATAGCATATGATGGCTCCACGGCTGCAAGTGCTGGATACAAACCCCATAAAACAAACAGCAATAAAAATACAATACATAACCTCATAATAAACCTCCTCTACTCGATCTCGTTTAGCCGTACCTCACCCACTAGAAAACATGCGTTGTTTCAAAAATGGGTGGCAGGATTTAAATCGTTGTTTGCGGCGCCTCTAACGCCGCAAACTCCTCTTTTACGCCATTCCAGCAGAACCGCTGGTCATACGACTGGCGGTTCGGACTGGACATCCAAATCAATACGCCTAGATCATAAAGATCACCGAGCTCTACTCTCTTATAGTTCGTTGATCCATTTGCCTTATTACGAATTTGATCCAAGGAATTGATCTCGGATAGTTGACCCTTTGCTTTTGGCAATTGTCACATAGGCGGCTCTTTTGAACCTGTTGTGAGTTGCCCTGTTGATGTGTAAATTGTTGAAAGAATCATGGGAAGATTCTCAATTACGCCATAACCTCTCTGAGATTTTGAAATTGCTTCAAAATCTTGAAACCTCAATTGCGAAAAAAACCGCCCTCAAACATCGAGGGCGGAGGGGGAACAGTGCGCGTACCACGTTGCGTTTGTCACTCTCAGGTTACCTCCACTATCCGGCATTTTAAATGTGCTCTGTTGATAGCACCTATTTGGTCTCTACAAAAGTTGCCGAATATTTAGCAAGGCCGTTGACCCGCTTTTGCTTTATGCTTTTTTTTAACTTTTTCGTAACACAATTGTTTTTACTCTGCTTTCTCTTTGTTCATATATCTCTATAACAGAGACTGTGCCAAACTTTTTTAGCAGTTGCATTCAGCGATTTATGGCAATAATAATCATAGACTTGGGTTGCTTTTATAATGTTGATAAAATGAAGGCAGGATTCGAATGATTTGCGATTGTGAGAATTCTTTTATGAATTTGAGATAAAATCTCAAAATGAGAATGGGGAATGAGAGGGGAAAAAAATCGCGCCGAGTCGAGTTCGGCGCGATTTTCATCAATCTTATTTTAAAAATGTCATACGTTCGGTTTCTTGAAATTCACCGGCGCTTATTTGGTAAAAATACAACCCACTCGGTACGGATTCGCCTGCCTCATTTGTACCATCCCAGACGACTGAATAGTCACCGACCGGCTGGATTTCGTTGACCAGCGTTTTTACGAGTCGGCCGTTGAGGTCATAGATAGCAAGAGCTACATGAGAACGCTCTGGCAGAGCATACGAAATCGTAGTTGCAGGATTAAACGGATTGGGATAATTTTGCGACAATTCAAATTCTCTTGGCGTTTCAATAGAAGATTCGACATTTGATGCTACTGTCGCTTGAATCGGCCCATGCCAGGTAACCTGTCCGTCAAGGCTTACATCTTGCAGTTTGTAAAACAGGTCACCCTGTTTGACATCTGTATCCACGTATTTATACTGTTTTTCTTCAACAGAGGATTGCGATTCTTTGTAAATCAAGGCTGAATTCAGTTTGGTGTACTCACCATCATATGATGTCGAACGGTAAATGTTGTAGCCGGCGTGGTTGATTTCGCTGGCGACTTGCCACTGTAAAAGAACACCTTGCTCTGCCACCGTCGCCGTAAAAGATGCGAGCGAAATCTTTATCGTCGTATCACACGTTGGGCTGGAACCGTCAATTGTGCCAGTATCATTCGTTGCGCCATATTTTACTCCCATGGTGGTCGATTCAACCCCGTAATTTCCGTTCAGGGTGTAGTAATAGTACTTTATCGGGCCAGGAAAATCACCCTCAAATTCCTCGTTAAACTTCTGGCCAGTAATATTTGTCGTCGGATCCTTTTTCGGTGTAGCTGGAAAGTATCCTGGCTCCGGTGAGCCTTGTCCGGAATACAACGTGTTAAAGTCACTCGGGCCATACCATTTGCCTGCATCCAGGATTGTAGCGCAGGTTCCAATACCGAACGTTACATGACTGATTGCATTGCCGGTGCGGCCATCAATAACCTCATAGTACCAGGTTGACTTTCCTGTAGCTGGGTAATCATATCGAACACCCATAAAATTTACTTGATGGGGCCCGAAATCAACGGCCTCTATCGGCAGAGCCATCAAAAATAACAACAGCATAAGAAACGCACATAAAAATGCGCACCTTGTGGATGTTGGAGAAATTTTCGCCTCCATAATAAACCTCCTCTACTCAGTTTAAATGTAATCAGAACGCAGCAATCCCCAAGTCAAAATGCAATATTTTGAGCGGACTGTGTTCTGATTGAAAAAAATAACTGGAATTGCAGCGGCTCTCTCTTTCCGCTACAAACACCTCTTTTACGCCGGGCCAATGAGCCGTGCTCAATTACCCTTATATTGAGGAGGATACGTCACGTTGTAAGCAATGAAAGCCAAGCAAAGGAGGGCAGTGCATAAGCTGCTGGTAAAAAAAATATCAAATTGATCTCTTACACCAAAACTGAACATTTGAATCTTGACGATACCTCGCTCAAACTCAAATTCACCTCACCCGTTTTCCTGTAGGAGTACCCCTACTCTTACAGAACAATTATGGTAGTTACATAGGCAAACCTCATTGTTTGGAAATATACATATTACTGATTTCGTAGGGAATAGTTGCTGCAAAAGCAAAAGGTGGGAAGTTCTTTTACGCCCTGTATCGTGCAATGTACGGCACGTGTATAGCCTCAAAATTCACGTATTTAAACCAATAAAGCCGTTTTAATATTTCGTCGATCCTAATTTATTACGGATGACTGCCAAAGGTTTGTGAAGAAGGAATGTGAAAAAAAATAGATGCTCTACTTTTGGTATGTTACTTTCATTCGTACGACCTAAATATAGGAACAATTTCCACAAATGCGAAAAACTCTGAGAAAAAAAAGTCGGGCGACAGATTTATGTGCCGCCTGGCATCACATTAATTTTTGAGTTTTATGTTCAACCTGCCATTGCCTTTTAAGCTTTCGCGCTGGATTACCTTCTCAACTCGAGTATTGTTCAAGGAAACCGATTGAATAACAGATGTACGTTGCGGCTGTTTCGAGGTTAGGATGATAAACGATTCTGCTTTTTCATCACCCATTGTTAATTCGATCCGTTCAAAGAATGGAACGCCCACCTGAAAAGCCTCGGGTTCAGCGCACTGGGGAGCGAGGCCCAGCATCGCAAAAACCAGGCGGGAAGACACGGTTGCAAGTGGTCCCCGCGCAGGCAGGCCGGCTGGATTATTGGAAAATTGCCCAATCACCATACCCAAGTTTTCACTATGTTGTAAAAGCAAAAAGTCGCTGCCGTCGGCACAATAGGCGCTTGTCAATTGATCAAACAGTGCCGGGGCCGTATTCCAGGTTCCGATTTTAGAATGTGATGTGCTGCCCAACGCCCGATAAAGCGCGGTGTAAAATAGAGTTCTCGAATCTTCAGTCTGACTATATACCCTAATATTGGAAAGCACCTGTTCCCAAGCTTCGCGAGCTTGATTTCGAACCAGGGCAAACGCCCAACCGGTCTGTTCGGTATCGATACGGCTGCGCGCATCGACTATGCTCTCGCGCGACAGACCGATTTTCAGCAAAACTTCGCCGGCCTCGAGCGTACGAAACGAAAAATAGACGCCAATGTTTTCGCCCTCCAGCTCGTCAAGGTTTTCAGGAACAAGACGATTATCACGATAAAATCCACCGCCCATTGCCGAACGATTAAATCGCGCAACAAAATAGAGTTTTTCATCGTTTTCCAACAGAGTAAAACCTTCAATTTCAAATGGATTGGCAATGATCAACTTGCCCAAGCTGGAAGGTTGGCCAAACATTGACGGTTCAATAAATATATGCGCCCAACCGTCTTGATAACGAAATTGGCTCAATGATGTATGTTGCGTGACTGTCATTTCCGCAAAGGTGGCATAGGTATCGAGCTGTGTTCGATAAAATCCTGGCTCTGCCGACTCGAATGAGTAAGCGGATTTGCGTTCCAACGTTATTGGCTCTTGGTCACCAAAGACAGACATAACGCGCAGGCCATGATTCTTCTCACCAAATTTGTGCAAAAACCCGTACATTGAGGGGGAGCCAAAGCGATAAACAGCCGGTTGTGAAATCTCTTCGGTAATGGGCACAACAGCAATGTTGCCTTGTGGAACCATGGGCCCGGGAAATACATCGGGATGAGATGCACTTCCCATGAACAAATTGACATATTGATTTGTTGTAAAAGTCTGGAAAGGCTCACGCTGTGGTGAGCATGCGATGAACATTAACGCAACGATAGTTGCAATAAGCAAAAAGCGTTTCTGCATTCAAAGACTCCCGATTTATATGTATGCAGAAATGTAAAAATATTTTAATCAATTCAAAACTAGTACTGTCATTGTTTATGTTAAAATTCATTTTATTGGCTTTAATTTTATCATTTTATTTGTTATACTTACAAAGATTTGTAGGCAAGGAGTATAGACATTATGATCACCCGCGCACAACGGGTTCGGCTGGGTATATTTGTATTGATGGCCGTCTCTGTTCTCGTCATTTCCATCATTATTATTGTGGCACCCAAGTTATTGGAAAACCGCGACACCTATTTTATTGCGTTTGAGGATGTTTCCGTAACCGGATTGCAAGAGGGGAGTGCGGTCAAGTATCAAGGCTTGCAGGTAGGGTATATAAGCGATATTTCTATTGATCCAGACAATATTCGCAGAGTTATTTTAAAAGTGAGCTTGGAAGAAGGCACCCCTATAAAGGTGGACACCAAAGCTGAGATCGCGTTTTTGGGCATCACCGGGCTCAAATTAATAGAATTGCGCAGCGGCAGCAATGAAGCGGCGAACTTGCCCCCCGGGTCTTTTATTCAAAGCGGTCGCTCACTTAGCGCAGAGATCACCGGCAGGGCGGACGTATTGACCCAAAAGGTAGAACTGGTGCTCAACAATCTGGTTGAGCTCACGAATGAACAAAACTCCGAACGGCTGCTTTCATTGGTAGACACGGTTGGAACTGCCATTGGCCTATTTAACAGCTTTATACGGCGAAATGAGGACACTTTTTATAGTGCTTTGGAAAACACCGAAGAGTTTACCGAAGAACTCGACTCTCTGACCTTTTATTCACAACGAATTTTAAAAAGTATTGATGCTTTTGCAACTTCGGACACGTTACACCAAATCATTAATAATTTTGCCGCTGTTACCGACGAACTCAAGCAGGCCGAATTGGTGCAATTGTTTAAAGAAATCAATATCACACTGGCGCAAACCAACAATATGTTACAGGATGTCGAAATCAGTTTCGCAAAAAGCCGTACCGATTTGGTCTATACCATTGAGCGGATGCGGGATACGGTGGACTATTTAAACCAGTTCGCACGTTTGATTAGCGAAGATCCGTCCGTACTTGTGCGTGGCGCTGAACCTAAAAATGCACCGGATTTCGAGTTGGAGTGATTATGCTGGTAAAGCGTTCTTTATTATTCTTGTTCTTGCTGCTTTGTACTCTTGTGCTTGACGCATGCAGTAAAAAGCAGATTATTCGACAGTATTATGTCATTGAACTGCCTCAGGTGACAAAAGTGCCTGAAACAGAGCAGCTAAATTACAATGTCGATGTGCGCAATTTTCGTGTTGGCCAAGCTTTCGATCAAACCCGTATTGCGGTTCGCACGGATTCGCATGAGCTTAATTATTACTATTATCACCATTGGGCGGTCAAGCCATCACAAGCTGTGGCTGATGTGGTTTATGAATATCTCGAACAAACCAATTTGTTCACCCGAACGTTTCGTGGCTTTTCGTACAGTCCGGATTACTTGGTAACCGGAGAGGTAAAGAGCCTTGAACGTGTCCAAAAAAACAATTCTTGGTATGCACGAATTGATATTCGCCTCGAGCTGATCGACGCAGAAAACGAACTCT
The DNA here is from genome assembly GCA_964414825.1 of uncultured Cytophagia bacterium. GTDB lineage: Bacteria > Zhuqueibacterota > Zhuqueibacteria > Residuimicrobiales > Krinioviventaceae > CAYPZM01. The sequence goes on from CAYPZM010000046.1 coordinate 13,378, forward strand.
CGGTTGTTGAGGATGAGACGGACTTGAGTAGAGCTTTGGACGGCAAATCCATGAATGAATTTGCAATCGTCTCGAGCCAATTGGTTTTACAAGCGAGCCAGGCTTTTTTTGATAAAGTAGTAGAGCACATGCGCCAACAGAACACACCTTAACTTCGAGCCCTTTATGAATCTGACCATTTCCGGAAACACAATGTCCTTACAGGGTGAGTTACAAATTGATGAGGTGGCCGAAATTTATCCGCGCACCGTCTCCTGGCTCAATTCTGTATCCGCCAGGCAAGTGACGATCGATCTTGCCGAGCTCTCGCATATCGATAGCAGCGGAGTGGCATTTTTGGACGAGATAGTCTATTATGCTGAAACAAAACAAATTTCCGTAAATTTGGTAAACGTCAGTGAAAATGTTCAAGATTCTTTGCAGGTCTACTCATCCCGCGAATTGCCAGAAAAGCCAACCAAGCAGCGGCGAGCCATCTTACAAGCTGTTGGCGATTTTGCCTACAAAGTTGGCCAAAATACAAAGGATTTGCTTTATCTGATATCCGATTCCTTTTATTTTGCCATTCTGAATCTGTTTTCTCGCAAAGGCACTCGCAAAAGCGAATTCACCAACCAGTGCATTTTAATTGGCATGAACGCATTTCCCATTGTTGCGCTAATTTCGTTTTTGATTGGTTTTATCCTCGCCCTGCAATCCGCGGCGCAATTGCGACAATTTGGCGCCAGCATTTATGTGGCAGACCTGGTGTCGATCTCCATGACGCGCGAGATGGGCCCCATCATGACCGCTATTCTGTTTGCTGGCCGCAGCGGCTCGTCCATAGCCGCCGAAATTGCAACCATGGTGGTTACGGAAGAAACCGATGCACTTAACGCCATGGGATTAAATCCGGTGCGCTTTAATCTAGTACCAAAAATCCACGCTATTACAATCATGATGCCTCTATTGACAATTTTGTCCATGGTGCTCGGAATTGTTGGCGCTCTGGTTATCGGCGTTAGTTATCTCGATATCGGCTTGCAGCCGTTTTATAACCAGGTTGTGAATGCGTTGATACTCCGAGATATTCTCACCGGGTTGGTCAAAAGCGTGGTTTTTGCCTGGCTTATTGTGCTCACAGCCGCGGCATACGGTTTTCGCGTGCGCGGTGGCGCTGCCGAAGTGGGGCGCGCAACCACCTCATCTGTGGTTACTTCGATATTCCTGGTCATTCTGGCGGATAGTATCCTCGGCTTGATTTTTTACTTTAATCCCAATAGCCCTATCTAATTTATGAATTTGAATGCTAAAAATATTGTCCAGGTGGATAACGTCACCTTTGGATTTGGTGATGCGGTTGTATTGGATGACGTGTCGATGTGGGCCAAAGAGCACCAAGTGACCGTTATCCTTGGGCCCAGCGGTTGCGGTAAAACCACACTTCTCAAACAACTAATTAGACTTTACGTGCCCTGGCGCGGGTCGGTCAGAGTGTTTGATCATGAGATTGCCCAAATGGATGAGCCGGAATTTAACGAGCTGCTTTTAAAAATTGGGGTGTTGTTCCAAAACGGGGCGCTTTTAAATTCCATAACCGTTGCCGAAAATATCGCCATTCCACTCGAGCAGCACACCGATCTTTCCGATCCGATTATCGATCGCCTGGTTCGCGTAAAATTGGGGTTGGTCGATTTGCCAACAGCGGGACTAAAACGACCGTCCGAGCTCTCCGGTGGCATGCGAAAACGAGCTGCCCTGGCGCGCGCCATTGCGCTCGATCCGCCCCTGCTGTTTTGCGACGAACCCTCCGCGGGTTTGGACCCTATGACTTCCGCATCTTTGGATCGGTTGCTGTTAAAAATGCGCGATGATTTGGGCATGACCGTCGTCATCGTCTCTCACGAGCTGGCCAGCATTCATCGCATTGCCGATAGTGTGGTGTTTATGGACAAAGGAAAAATCCTTTTTTGCGGACCGCTCAAGGAAGCCAGAACAGCCGGTATTGAGCGTATCGATGAGTTTTTCAATACGGGTAAAGTAGAATAGAAAATCGGTCGAATTATTTTCAATTCGCTCCGGTTATTTTAAAAAAAAGAGGTGATGAAATGAAAATTGCTGTCACAGCGGCCAGCGGTCATCTTGGCGGAGAGATTATCAAGCATCTGTTAAATGAACTTTCCAGCGATCAAATTGTCGGCATTGCGCGAACTCCGGATAAAGCAAAATCTCTCGGCGTTGAGATTCGAGAAGGTGACTATGACAACAAGTTGCATTTTGATAAAGCACTTCAGGATGTAGATGTTGTGTTATTGGTCTCCGGCATGGACAAGCCAGAAAAGCGCATTCAACAACATCGAAACGTTATCCAAGCCGCTGCGGAAGCCGGAGTCAAAAAGATTGTATACACGAGCATTTTGGGGCCGGAGGAAGGTACATCCTTTTCTCCAATCGTGCAAAGCAATCGGCAAACCGAGCGTGATATTAAAAACAGTGGTTTGCAATGGGCCATTGGTCGAGACGGATTATACATCGAGCCGGATATCGAATACATTGATGGATACAAAAAAACAGGCACAGTCAGTAATTGCGCTGGCGATGGCAAATGCGCCTACACCACACGTAGTGAATTGGGCTATGCTTACGCACATTTGCTCCTCACAGACGCATCAAATGGCAATGTCTTTGCCTTGGCTGGCGAGCCTCTAACACAAACCAGACTTGTAGATTTTCTCAACGACACGTTTGATCTTGACCTGGTTTACAAATATATTGATCCTGAGACGTTCCGAAAGCAGCGGGTTGAAGAGCTTGGCGAACATCTCGGAAACATTATTGTCGGCATTTACGATGGCATTCATAAAGATAGTTTTGACGTGCAATCCGATTATGTCAAAGCAACGGGCCGTCCGCATATAGCTTGGGTTGACTATTTTAGCCAACTTGGGGCAAATTAATAAAGATACACAAATCTTTGTGCTTGTGTTTTTCCTCGATTTTCCTGTAATTGAAGCCGCAACTTGCTCTAAAAATCCGACATCAAATCCAAACTAAACGAGGAGCCCTAAATGCTTAAATCCTTGCTACTACTTTTATTGCTAGCTTTGGCAAATTTTGTTTATGCTGGTGGATTAGGAGTCAATATCAGCCTACCCGAGCGCGGTGGCACATTTGTCGACATGGTCAAGGAGCATCATCGCTGGTTGGATCCCAATTCTTGGTCACCACTGGACAAAGCAGACTTTGATGAATGGGGCTGGCCAACAACGGATGCCATGTTGATGATGGATCAACGTCCGGTAGCAGAATGGGCCAGCGAAATCGACGATCCGGAAGAGTACCGAGTGGATTATAGCGGCGTTTATGCCGGCAGTATTACCGGAAAGGCTCAGGTTTCGTCCCAAGGGATGGGTACGGTCAAAAACGTTCAATACGATGAGACAAGCAACACAACGACATTTGATTTGGAGGTAGGTCCGCCCGGTGGCAGCAATTACGGCTTTTTTGTCATATCATTTCGACAAACTCGACGTTTGCCCGAAGATGCTGCCGGCAGCGGCTTCACAAACTTTAAGCTTATTCGTCCCGGTTACGAACCCGACACCGAACAAGTTTTTCTGGATGCATTTATCGATGCGCTAACCAATCCTAAATTTGCCGCTATTCGGTACAAAGATTTTACCGGCACGGACAGCGGGGATCCGGACTATCCGGCTGTAACCGAGTGGGCGGATCGCCCACTGCCGCAACATGCGTCGCAAAAGCGAATCGATGCGATCTACAAGCTGGGTGGAGCGGCCTGGGAATACGTTATCGAATTGTCCAACACGGTGATGATTGACCCGTGGATTAATGTTCCTGTTTCCGCCACGGAAGATTATGTTACGCAATTGGCGACGATGTTCCAGGAGAATTTGAATCCGAATTTGAATATTTATGTGGAAAGCAGCAATGAAGTATGGAATACGGCGCCGGCCTATCAGCAAAGTAAATGGAACAAGGCGCAGGCGGCCGATTTAGGCATTGGCGAACACAGCAATCACGTCCGCCGTACGGTAGAAATTGCGCAAATTTTTGAGGAGGTTTTTGGCGAGGGTTCACTCAATAACCGAATTCGCGTCATCCTCTGCAGCCACGCGCCTATGCTGAAATGGTGGGTAACTCCGGCTGTGAACTATATCGAATCCACCGGCGTTACACTCTGCGATTATATTTACGCGATCTCATGCCAAAGCTATTTCAGCGGCGGCGCCGATGCCGGTGAAAGCATGGATAAAATTTTGACGGATTGCCGGCAGAGCATCACCAACCAGATGGATGAACCCGGCGGCAACCAGGCCGGCCGCAAACAATGGATTGCCAAAGCCCGGGAATGGGACTTGCCAGGCGGTTTTTGTTTTTACGAAGGCGGTCCGGACCATGGTGGCGGCAGCACGGTGAATATAGAAAACCGCATCCGCGCCGAGCGCAGCGAGGAAATGGCCGAGGTGTTCAAATACAATTACCAGGACGGCTTTTTTGATCTCGGTGGCAACCTTGCCATTCAGTTTACGCTCACCAGCGCTTATAATCGATATGGATGTTGGGGATTAACCGATGATATCAACAACCCGGACAGAAATTACAAATTTCAAGCGGCGCGTGAACTCATTGCTGCAACAAAAGTTGAGGAACGACTCGAATCGCCACATACATTTCAACTATTTGAGCTTTATCCGAATCCCTTTAATCCGACGACCACAATCCAATTTGAGCTCAAAACCGCGAGCAATACCCGACTTTTTGTGTTCAATGCCGCGGGGCAACTCGTCGATACCCTGTTGGACGAACAGCTATCCGCGGGATCGCACAATATAATATGGAATGCGCAGAACCAGGCAAGCGGAGTTTATCTATTTAAATTGATAACGGATAATGGTATTGTTCAGCAAAAAGGTGTGTTGTTGAGGTAGAGTTTAAACCTCAAAGGTTTTAAAAACCTTTGAGGTTTTTTATTTCAGCGTTTCCGTTTCGGTCGATAAACATGCGTGCAGGTACCAAACAGCATTTCCGCGCTTTCCATTACCGTTTCAGTGAGTGTGGGATGCGGGTGAATACTCAGTTTAACGTCCGTGGCATTCGCAGCCATTTCTATCGCAAGAACGCCTTCGGAAATCAACTCTCCGGCTCCAGCGCCTACCAATCCAATTCCTAAGACACGATTTGTTTCGGGATCAAACAATAATTTGGTCACGCCGTCCGTACGATCCATAGTGATGGCACGGCCCGAAGCCGCCCATGGAAAACGCGTAACTTCCACTTTGATGTCCCGTTCTTTAGCCTCGGCTTCTGTGAGTCCGGCCCACGCTACCTCGGGATCGGTAAAGACCACCGCTGGAATTGCAGCCGGTTCAAACGCCACTTTTTCACCGGCAATGGCTTCAACTGCAACAGGTCCCTCGTGCATGGCTTTGGGCGCCAGCATGGGGTCACCGGCCACATCACCAATGGCATAAATATTGGGCTCTGCCGTTTGGCGCTTTTCATTTATTTCGATAAATCCTTTGTCTGTAACCTTGACGTTGGTGTTTTCCAAGCCCAAATTTTCCGAATTGGGGCGCCGCCCAATGGTCATCAACACATAATCAAATGTTTCATCCGTTGTTTCGCCATTTTTGTTTTCCAATGTAGCCTTGATGCCGTTTTTGTTCTCTTTGAGTTTGACGACTTTGGTTTCCGTTAAAATCGATTTAAATTTCTCATCCAGACTCTTTTGCAGCACGCGCACCAAATCCTTGTCCGCACCCGGCAAAATGCTCGGCAGCATTTCAACCACTGTAATATCGGTGCCGAGCGAAGCGTAGACTGTACCCATTTCCAGACCGATATAGCCGCCGCCAATGACTAGCATGTTTTGGGGGATGTCGGGCAGATTGAGTGCGCCAGAGGAATCGAGCAGCCGCTCGCTGTCGATCCACAAATCTTTAATAATCGTCGGCCGCGAACCGGTGGCAATGATGACGTTTTCAAATTCGAGCTCCATGTTGTCGCCATCATTTTTCGTTACTTTTAGAGCTTTGTTGTTCTTGAACACGGCCTTGCCATGAATGTGCTCGATTTTGCGCTGCTTGGCTAATTGTCCGGTGCCGCCGGTCAATCTTTTTACAACATCGTCTTTAAAGGAGCGCAATTTATCGAGATCAATTTTGGGTTTGGAAAACGTCACGCCCCAGTTTTTGGATTCTTGTGACTCGTTGATCAATTTGGCAACGTGCAATAGCGCTTTAGAGGGAATACACCCGCGGTACAAACAAACGCCGCCGGGATTTTCTTCCGGATCGATCATGGTGACTTTCATGCCAATATCCGCAGCGTAAAATGCAGCCGCATATCCGCCAGGGCCTGCGCCAATGACAACAACTGATTTATCTTCATTACTCATGTAATCTCTCCATGTTCAAACAGTTCAAATTTAAGTTTGATATCAACCTTCCAGCAGCAAGGTAAACGGATGTTCCAGCGCTTCGATAAGCCAACGCAAGAAACGCACGCCATCAGCGCCGTCAATGATACGATGGTCGTAAGACAGCGACAGCGGCAGCATTAAGCGCGGCACAAATTCACCGTTCTGGTAAACCTGTTCGTAAGCGCCGCGAGAAACACCCAAAATCGCCACCTCGGGCGCGTTGATAACCGGTGTAAACGATGTGCCACCAAGTCCGCCAAGATTGGAGATGGTGAAATTGCCACCCTGCATGTCTTCCAGGGCCAATTTGCGATCTCGCGCTTTTTTGGCGATTTCGGTCAATTCTACGGAAATATCGATCAGATTTTTGCGATTCACATCGCGAATAACCGGCACCAGCAAACCACGATCGGTATCCACGGCAACGCCAATGTTATAATACTTTTTGTAGATGATTTCCCTATTGGGCAAATCCACGCTGGCATTAAATTGCGGAAAGGCCTTGAGCGCGGCTGCCACAACTTTGAGCAAAATGGCCGTCATGGTCAATTTTCCGCCAGCCTCTTCCACCTTGGGACCGTATTGTTTGCGCAATTTTTCGAGCTCGGTAATGTCGGCCTTGTCAAATTGCGTCACGTGCGGAATAGTGGCCCATGAGCTGCTCAAGTGTGTGGCTGTTTTTTCGCGAACTTTGTTCATCGGGGATCGTTCAATGTCACCCCATTTACTAAAATCGGGAAGAGCCACCTGTGCGGGCACAGCACCTGCTTTTGCAGGCGCCTGGCGCGCTTCATGTTGTTGTTTCGAGTATTGCTTTACATCATCAATGGTAATTCGATTACCTGGGCCGCTTCCCTGGACCTGATGAATATCCACGCCAATCTCCCGCGCAAATCGGCGCACCGACGGTGCCGCGGCAGCCGGAGTTTTATATTCTTTGGAAGGCGCTTGAGCTTGTGGCGCGGCCGCCTGTTTAGCAGCAGGCAACGGCGCCGGTTCTTTTTTCTCTGGTTCCGTGGGCTTTTCAGCTTTGACTTCTGGCTCTTTTTGCATTTTCTCGTGCTCCACAGCTTCGCCGGCTGACTTTACTGTGATGAGCGTTTGCCCCATGCTCACCTCATCGCCACTTTTTATTTTAACCTCTTTGACCGTTCCAGAGGCCGTTGAAGGAACCTCGACAACAGCTTTTTCGGTTTCCAATTCAACAATGCTTTGTTCGACTTGAATTGTATCGCCTGGCTTGACCAACACATTAGCCACGGTTCCGGAGGTTACATTTTCGCCAAGGTCCGGAATTTTGACCTCAACAATTTTGCCTTCTTGAACCGGAGTGGCTTGTGGAGCTGTGGTTTCTTGCGGTTCTGTAACTTTTTCATGAGCTACTTTTTCCGGTTCGGCTTGTTCTTTGGGTGTTTCTGGTTCTTTTTGCTCTTCTTTTTCAGGAGCTTTGGCTTGAGAATCGAGAACCATAATGGTTTGCCCGACTGAAACTTCTTCGCCTTCTTTTATGGGTATTTCTTTAACGGTTCCCGAGCTTTCTGCTGGTACTTCGAGCACGGCTTTTT
>CAYPZM010000047.1:0-20875 GCA_964414825.1 uncultured Cytophagia bacterium
CCGGAAATCTCCGGATGAGGTTCATGTTTTAGAATTTAATCTTGTTCCAAATGATTTCAGCACCAAGTGCTTGGTCGCCTTGGCCGTCCACTAAACCTTTGGCCCAAATCGTATAAATCACTTTGGGTCCCAGAACCACATCATCGAGTTCGAGAACCACATCATCCGTGCCAGCGAGACGCACTTGCAGATCGTACAGCCCCACATTGATCAATTTGTACTCGGTGGCGCCTTTGAATGTCACGTTACCAAATAGGACCGTGCCATCGCTTAGCGTTACATCCACGGCAGGGGCATCCGGCGACAGATGCACAAAACGTACGAGAGAGTGTTCCAAACCTGGATCGGAAAAATCATCAACCAGCACAAGCGGCTCAATGTTGGCCACGACATTACAGGCAAATACGCTGTAATAGGTGTCAGCAAGCAGATCAAGGTCCGCTTCGATTACCGTATTGTCAGTATTGGCGACATTTACCTTAACGTTGTGAGTTCCGGCATCCAAAGAGGTGTAACGTGTATTATATGGATATTCCAGGGCTTCGGCAAACAGCTCGTCATCCAGCAACACATCTACGGGTGGGGCATCGGGCGATGCGTGAATGACCATTACACGGGCCAAATCTTCATCAGGAGGAAACGGAAAATCTCCCGGATCACACGCGACCACAAATAGCACTGCCACAAAAAGAACCAATACCAGCATTCTCTTAAGCCTCATAACCAACTCCTTTTTGTTTAATTCAAGATAAATTTTGGGACGGCTCCCCTCTGCATACGGTTTTGAAAACAAAGGAGCATTGGAGAATATTTCAAATCATTTGTAGATAAAAAAAAGCCCCGGCAAAATCATTCGCCGAGGCTTTATCATGGGAGAGTGCATTCATGAACCGTGTTCTATATGCAATGTGAAAAATCTAGTTTTAAAAACCGGTGAGGCAAGTTGGCTTGCCGCACCGGCTTTGTCGAGAAGTACAAGGAAAAAGCTAACCATCTATTTGTTTAACGCGACAAAATCTTTATTTAGTTCACTATAAAGCTCGTTAAAGAAAACCGAAGGATCTTCTTCGGTTTCAGTACGAACCTTGGACGGCAATTCCGTCGAGTTGATGTAAATATATGCTAAATTAGCATTGACGCGGAGGAACGAGCGATCGTCATTCTTTGACATTTGAGTCAACGCTTTGTTAAATACTGAAAGATCGGTTTGCGGATGTTCACTTTTTACTTTGGCTAAAACATGTAAAGCGCTATTACGAACACCGTCATTTTCAGATTTTAATGAAAACAAAAGACCTTTTTTTGCCAATTCGATTTTCTCTGCCGTTACTGTTGATTTTGCAAACAGCGGGGAAAATGTAAATACTAGAACCAAAACTCCACCTAGTAATCTTTTCATTTTATTCTCCTGTATATTTATTTGTAATCGATAATCTTTTTTAATGTCGTTCTAACCTTGGTACATCAATTCACGTGCCAAAACTGTTTCATCTTACACATCCTTATTATTTTCAAACAGTTAAAAAGCATACCATGGAGTTTCTGACTGTTGCAACCGGTGCCACAAAACAGCAACGCATGAATTGCGGATCAATGTAAGCCGTTAAAAACAAGACATTTGTTAGGTGATGAACAATTGTGGCGGTGAGAAAAAATGTGGCACCCCTGGCGATTTCCGGGAAAATTTACACAATATAGTTCAATAAATAGATTTGTTTTCTTGTCACTTTTTGTCACATGTCGTCATACAAGGTATACAACATTGCATCAGTGAATCACGTAGAGATAAGGCAATGCCTTATCTCTACTTATAGGTATAAAATGTGTCTATTTTTTTGATCCGCCGCCATCAATGAGAAGAACACGAGATACAATGTCTACCGATACGTAAAACCAACATCAATCCTCTTGTTTGGCCCGTTGCAACCGATTGTTCAATGCGCGCCGCGTCATGCCCAGTATTTGCGCGGCAATAGTTTGATTGCCATCGGCGCGCTGCATCGCTTCCGAAATCAACATCTGTTCCGCTTCTTTGAGGGTGGGTAACGAATCGCCGAATACAATAGACTCGTCATTTTCCGGCTCTGTGGGTTCGTCTTCCGGCTCGATTTTAAAGCCAATTTTTTCGCGAAACGTCTCGGTCGACAATACGCCGGTTCTGTGGCGGCTGACCGCATCGAACACCATGCCTTCCAGTTCGCGAATGTTACCCGGGAAATTGTAATTTTTCAGTATCGTGAACAGCTCGCGGGGATACGATGGCGCTTTTTTACCCAACTCGTCGGCCGCCAATTTGATAAAATGGCTGACCAGCAGCGAAATGTCTTCCTTGCGCTCGCGCAGCGGCGGCAAATGGATGTGATGCGATTGCAGCCGATAAAACAAATCTTTGCGAAAAATGTCTTTTTTCGCCAACTCTTCCAAATTTTGTAACGTGGCCACCACAATGCGTGCATCGGTTAACTTGGGGATATCCGATCCCAGCGGATAATACTGCTTTTCCTGCAGCAACCGCAGCAATTTCACTTGCGATTCGATGGCCAAATCCCCGATTTCATCCAAAAACAGCGTACCGCCCAAAGCGCGTTCAATCAGCCCCGAACGCTCGTTGTCTGCTCCGGTAAACGCGCCTTTTTTGTGGCCGAATAGTGTGTCCGAAAACAAATTGTCATCCAGGCCGGCGACATTTTCGGCAACAAATGCGCCTTGCCGTCCACTTAAATCATGAATGGCGCGCGCGATGAGCTCCTTGCCGGTGCCGGTTTCGCCGGTGATGAGCACGGGCAGGGGCGTGGCTGCAATCGCCTCAATGTATTGGAAAATCGCGTTCATGGCCGGGCTTTGCGTGATGATGTGCTCAAACACATCCGGGTATTTCAGCTTGCCGCTGAGCAAATATTCTTTCAGTTTGATATTTTCAGCGCGAATTTCGCCGATTTCCAAGGCACGGCGCACCGCGGTAATTAACCGCGCATCATCAACGGGTTTTAAAATATAATCAAACGCGCCGGCTTTCATCGACTCGACTGCTGCCTCGACCTCGTTGACCGCGGTAATGACGATCACCGGCACAGCCGGGAAATCGCGTACAATCCGTGGCAGCAGCTTCCATCCGGAGACGTGCGGCATGTTCATGTCCAAAGCAATCGCGGAAACATCCTGGGTTTTGAGATACGACTCCACTTCGCGGCTGTCGCTGATCGATTGGATGTTGGTGATGCCGTCCGATGACAGCGCAAACTCGGCGCTGTGCAAAAAATCGATTTCGTCATCGATGAGCAGCACCGGCAATTCGGGATACGATTTTCGGTTCATTCTTCACCCTCCTTGGTGGAGTTGTGCACCGGCAGTTTGAGAGTGGCCGTGCTCCCCGCACCTTTTTGAGATTCAAATATCAGCTCGCCACCATGATCCTGCACAATGTTGTATGCGATGGACAATCCCAAACCCGTGCCGCCACTTTCGCGTTTAGTCGTAAAAAACGGATCAAAAATATGCTTTAATTCAGGTTCGTCAATACCCACGCCGGTGTCCTTGACGGCAACACCTACTATCCCTTCTTTTGTCTCATAAAAAGATGTGACCGTTATCGTTTTTGGCGAACGTTTCAACGCCTGGCAAGAATTGGTGATTAAATTGATGAGAACCTGCTCGAGCTTTTGAAAATTGCCACGAATTCTAGGCAAGCGCTTGGCATAATGGACGTCAAAGACATCGGTAGATTTTTTTACCAGCGTGTTGACGATCAAAATGGCGGCCTCGATCACTTCATTTAGATTGACCTCTTGCTTTAAATCGCCGGTGTCCTGCCGCGCGTAATCTTTTAAACTGTTAACAATTTTTTGGATGCGCACCGATCCTTTGCTGATGCCGGAGATCAAATCCGTAATCTTGTCACGGGCTACCGAATAGGGCATGCCGGCGAGGACAAAGTCGCCCTGTTCGTCGTAATAACTGTCCAAAATGGGTTTGGTGCTGTTCCACACTTTGCCGATCATTTTGGTGTTCAACATGATAAAATTATTCGGATTGTTGATCTCATGCGCCACACCGGAAACCAAAATGCCCAGCGTCGCCATTTTATCGGCTTGCATCAACTGCTGCTGGTTTAGGTGATCGCGTTCATCTGCTTCTTTGAGTTCGGTGATGTCGCTGATCAAGCCGTCGTACGAAATCACATTGCCGTCTTCATCCTTTTGATGCACAATAGTGCTTTTTACCCAGCGCAGCGATCCGTTGCGGTGGATGATTCTATGCTCCAGCGGTAATGACGGCTCCCCAGCCAGCGCTTTGCGCGCATGTTCGCGCACGGCTTGCTCGTCCTCGGGATGCACCATTTCGATCCACAATTCGGGATTGATGGCAAAGTCCTCCTGCGTGTAACCGGTCACCGCCAGCGAGCCCTGCCCGTGATAGGTGTAGGTCGGTTTGCCATTTTTTACCTTGACCGAATAAATATAATCGGTGAGATGGTGCAGCAATTGGCTGTAACGGCGCTCGCTCTCAATCACCTCATCGAGAACCAGCTTGTGCTCGGTAATGTCTGTGTAATGCTCAATGCGCCCGCCCTTGTACAGTCCCGTACGGATCGGCATGCTCCAATATTCCAGCCAGCGCTCGCGCAAGCCACTAATGCCGCGCACATGGCACTCGAACCGCTCCACCGACGAGCTGTCATCGTACAGTTTAAGCACCTGTTTGGCAAAACGCTCCGGATTTTCCATAACCGTCTGCAAATAGGCTTTGACCAACAGCCGCGCATCTTGGCCAATGACCTGGTCGCGATTAACGCCCAAATAGTCCATATACGCCTTGTTGATCCAAACAATATGTTTGTCGGCATCCAATATGCAGATGCCGACGCGAGAGCTTTCCAGCACGTCATTGGTGAGCGAACGGTATTTTTCCTCGCTCTCTTGCAGCTCGCGTTGCGCTTCTTTTTGCGCGGTGATGTCGTTGATCAATCCGTTATACGCGTACAACTCGCCGTTCTGATCCTTGAGCAACACAATGGTATTGCGCACCCAGCGCAAACTGCCATCGCGGTGCACAATCCGGTGCTCCAAGGGCGGGACTTCTTGCCCGTGCAAAGCCTTGGTGGCCTGTTCGGTCACTGCCGCGCGATCTTGCTCGTGCACCATGTCGTACCACAGCTCCGGTTGTTTGGCGTAATCTTCCGAGGTGTAGCCGGTCACCGCCACGCAACCCGGGCCGTGAATGGTTTCGAGCACGGTATTTTTGCGCACGCGCACGGTATAAATATAGTCGGACAGATAATTGACCAACTGTTTGTAAATTTGATCAAACTCTTCCGAGCTCGCTTGTTGAGGATGAAAATACTGCAGATCGTGCAGCTTTTTTTTATCAGAATTTGTAACAGCCATAATTGTTCTCAATAGAAGTCAACAACAAAGATACAATCTTGGTGATTCAATCGCAAGAACATTGATGAATGGCAAAACTTGTTGTCAAAAGCAGCTTGTTCATGCAAAGAATACGAATTCCCAGGAATAAACACTAGAATTATTCGCGGTCCGGTTGTGTTCAATTGATTTCTTTTTTTTAAAGCTTTCTTTTTCGATTTTTTCCTTGACAATTTCGTGAAAGAGTGTATATTTAACAGTGTTACTACATTGTAGTATATTCATTATATTATAACAATTGAAAGTAAAAGCATGCCAACACTCCCTGAACTTTCCAAAGCCGAATACGACATCCTGCGAATTTTGTGGAAAAACGGCCGCAATACGGTGCGCGAGGTGCACGACGCCATCACCGAGACCACGGGCTGGGCCTACACCACCACAAAAACCATGATGGATCGTATGGTGACCAAAGAGCTACTCAAGCGCGAGGAATTTCACGGTATCTATTTGTACTCGCCGCTGGTGTCGCGTCCCGCCGGACTCGCCAAGTTGGTGCAATTTTTCGCTGATCGTGTGCTGGAAACCGATGCAAGCACTGTGGTTTCCATGTTTGCCGGCAGCAAAGCCATCTCGCCGGAAGAGATCAAAGAACTGGAGCGATTACTGGCGGAAGAGGAAGAAGGCGAGGAAAATTCATGAATCTCAAAGCTCTCGCAGATTTTTCGTATACTTGGATTATTGAACAAAGTATCTATGTCGCGTTGATATTCATTTTTGTGCAAATACTTTCGATTCTCTTGCGCAAAAAATCGCCACTTCTCCATCTGGCCTTGTGGAGCCTCATTCTTTTCCGTCTCGTTTTGCCGCCGGATGTATCTCATCCATTATCGCTGCGCAATTTATCCCAAGGACTTTTTCATATTGAAAAAGAGGCCGAGCTCGCTAATACGTTTTCTGTTGAAGGAAATTCGCAAGCCCTCACACCCGTCATGAACGTTGTGGAAATCTATTCTATTCATTGGCAAGAAATTATTTTGTTTATATGGATTCTGGGCGTTCTGATATTTCTATACTTGTTTCTAGCACGTCGGCGCCGTTGGTCAAACATAGAATCCACAGCAACTCCCATCAAGAATTCCTCACTTTTATCGCTCGTAAGCGAGTGGCGAGCGCGCTTTGGCATCAAACGAAATGTTGTTTTGAAACTTTCCTCCGAGGAACACATGCCGTTTACAACCGGGTTGTGGCGTCCGGTGATTATTTTGCCGAAACAGCACATCTCGCAAAGCGTTGAGACAAATTTTGAACATCTCGAAGCCATCATCGCTCACGAAATGGCGCATATCAAACGTTTGGATGATCTGTGGATTTTTGCACAAAACATCATCCAGGCGTTTTATTTCTTCCATCCGGCTGTCTGGTTGACGAACCGTAACATATATATCGCGCGCGAATGTATTTGTGACAGTATGGTACTGGCGCACGGCACGTTGTCGAAACGGGTCTATGGCCAGGGATTGATCACCTCATTAAAAACATCGTCTTGGGGACTCGAGGGCGCCGGCGTGTTGGCCGCTTTCAGCAGTCCGCAAAAAATCATCAAGACACGGATCACGAACATTAAGAAAGGTCATATTATGAAAATACCCTTTGTTTTAAAAATCGGGTTTGTCCTGCTGGCAATTGTCATTTTGCCGATGGCGAGCCAATCGAAAGACAGTGCAGATACGGCACTCGTATCGGCGCTCGAAAACCAGTCTATTTCGTTCATGTGCCCGCTGCAAACCGGGGTTTACAAGCTTTCATCGAGTTATGGCGAGCAAAAACATCCGATTTCCGGCGAAATGCGATTCCATCGTGCCGTGGACCTGGCGGCGAAAACCGGAACGCCGGTATATGCTGCGGCCGCCGGCACCATCACCAAAGTGGTTACGGACATTGAACCCGGCAACGGTAGCGGCAGGTACATTGAGGTGCAGCATAACAACGGATTTTTTACGCGTTATACTCAATTGCACAAGGTGTCGGTACAAGAGGGGCAAACAGTTCAAAAAGGTAAAGAAATGGGTCAGGTGGGAAGCAGCGGTTTGTCCACCGGCCCGCATTTGCATTTTGAGATGTGGAAAGATGGTCAGCATGTGAACCCGGCGGATTATATCAATTTTTAAATAGTGGTAACTCTGACAGGGTTTGAAACCCTGTCAGAGTTATGCCGAAGGATGCGCGTAGGGAATGCCATTTTTGAATTCCTCATATCGCGCTAACAAAAACAGCACATCTGATAATCGATTTATATAAGCCATAATCGTTTTGTTCTCGAGCTGCTCTTTTTGATTCAACTCGACCAACCGCCGTTCAGCGCGCCGCACGACGGTTCGGGCAATATCCAAATAGGCCGCCGTCTCGGACTGGCCGTACAGCACGAATTTTCGCGGCAGTTCGAGCTTGTTTTCAATCGTTTCGGAAAATTCTTCCAATTCCTGCAAATGCGATTCCGCCAGTTTGTCTTTCAAAAGATGCAGATAATCCACCGGACAGGCCAGCTCGGCATTCATCAAATAAATATGATTTTGTATTTTCCAAAGAATGTCTTTGGTTTCATCGAGCGAGGTTTTGGCGCGCGCCAGTCCGAGAAACGCCGCGGCTTCGTCCAACGTGCCGTACGTTTCGGGACGCAGGTCGAACTTTTGCACGCGCGAATTGTCGAGCAGCCCGGTCGAGCCGTTATCGCCTTTTTTAGTGGTGATCGAGTATTTTTTCATAAAATTTAGCCAATATTTATCAAAAGTTTGACCGCGAATTTACTCTGAACAAGGGGTCGCGGTGAATTGTTAGACATTGTCCCATTATTCAAATAAAACAAACGAGTAAAAACTCTTTTTACATTTCAAAGCGACCCCTTGTTAGGTCATCAATATTTTTCAGCTAATAATCTCCGCAGCCATATCGACCAACGTATTTACGGTTTTCCAATTGCGCGTCGTCGCCAGCACGCTCAGCTTTTTCTCAAAAAAAGTATTGGACAATTTGGTTTTGCCATAACCGCCGGGACAATAAACATAAACCTCCCGATCCCGCACAGAAAATTCATCCGGTTCGTCATTCACGGTCTCGAGGTTTTTTAACGAACCCGGATCCGGCTTGCCCGATAAAAAAGTGACGTAAAGCGCTTTCGTATCCACATTTTCGGTGAGAAATGGATTGTTTTCGAGAACCCGTTGCATGTCGTCCGGACTGCGCAAAAACGCGGCGACTTGAAAGCCGTATGTTTCGCTAATTTTGTGTTCAATCTTTTCGGCCACGGTTGTTACATTTTCTTCCTCGGATTCAAACACAACATTGCCGCTCTGAATATAGGTGTGAACGTTTTTAAATCCCAAAGAAACATAAAGCGCATGCAGTTCTTTCATTTTGATCTTTTTTTGTCCGCTCACATTAATGCCGCGGAGCATGGAAATGTAAATGGGCATGAGAAAAACTCCTTTTTAATTTCTGCTCAACTGCGCAAATGCCCTTCACCAAAAGCCACCCACTTGTAGCTGGTGAGTTCGTTGGGACCCACCGGGCCGCGCGCGTGCAGCTTGTCCGTGCTGATGCCGACTACGGCGCCCATGCCGTAATCGCCGCCGCCGGACAGCCGTGTGGAGGCGTTGACGAGCACGGACGATGAATCCACGCCGGCGACAAATGTTTGCGCGCGCGACAAATCTTGCGTCACGATGGCGTCGGTATGACCGGAGCCGTAAGTGTTGATGTGCAAAATGGCTGCGTCGACATTGTCGACAATTTTGACGGCTAAAATAGGTGCAAGGTATTCGGTTAACCAATCTTCTTCGGTAGCTTTTTTCATTTCCGGAACAAAGGCTCGGCACCCTTCGCAACCGCGTAGCTCGGTATTTTTTTCTGCAAAAGCTGTATGTATTTTGGGTAACAAACGATCGGCGCATTTGGCATCCACCAGCAGCGTTTCCAACGCATTGCACACCTCAACTTTTTGGAGTTTGGAATTGAGCGCCAGCTCGATCGCCATATCATCCGGCGCATCTTCCGCCAAATACATGTGGCAAATGCCCTCGTAATGTTTAATGACCGGAATACGTGTTCCGCGCGCCACGGCCTGGATCAATCCTTTGCCGCCGCGCGGAATGAGCACGTCGACATATTCGTCCATGGCCAGCAACTGTTCAACTGCATCGTGACCGGGTTCGCGAATAATTTGCACCGCGTGTTCAGGAATGCCGTTTTCCACACAAGCGGCAATCATGGCATCGGCCAGCACAATGTTGGTGCGCAATGACTCGGAGCCGCCGCGTAAAATCACGGCATTGCCGCTCTTTAAGCAGACCGAGGCCGCATCCGTGGTCACATTGGGACGACTTTCGTAAATGATGCCGATGACACCGAGCGGCACACTCACTTTTTCGACCCGCAGCCCATTAGGTCGCGTATGGCCCTCCAACACCCGGCCAACCGGATCGGGCAGCGCGGCAACCTTGCGCAGGCGATTGAGCATATAATCAAACACGTTGTCGCTGATGTGCAGCCGTTTTACCAGTGGCGCTGCTAACCCCGATTCCTCGGCGTGACGAACATCCAGCTCATTGGCCTTCTTTAGTTCGTCGCGAATACTCGACAGTTTATCTGGCATGGCCATTATGGCGCGTTCTCGATCTTTTCCAGAGAGTATTGCAAGGTTTCGAGCCGCTTGTCGCGCTTGCTTTGCGATGTTTAGAACCGACATGAGCTATCCTTATTTACATATCCCATACGTTTTTTATCGAGACCACCAATACATCCTTTTGAAAAGTTTGGCGGAACAGATCTTTTTTCTTGTCCAATGCATACAGTTCGAGTCCCAAATCAAGCCGACAAATAAGATCGAGAGCCACATCTTTGTCATGAACCTGGCAGCGTATTTCCTCAACCGCATTGCGATGAGAGCGATCCAGGGCATCGGCTATGCGCAGCAGCGCCGCAAGTTTTGTTACGGTTTGCTGGCGCGTATCGCTCAAGCTAACAAAATGTTTGTGTTTGGATTTGGGCCCGGCTTTGCGATGATAGCGCGCTATATTCGCAAGGACCTGTTTTTCTTCATCCGCCCAAAATGGGAAATCGGCGCTCTGGATTAATTTCATCGATTCTTTATGGTGTCCCGAATCGCTTTGTGACCAGCCGATGTCGTGCAGCAGCGCCGCCGCTTCCAGCCACTCGCGTTCCCGCTCACCCAAATTGTGCAGCGAACCGAGCTGGTCAAAAAATTGTAAAGCCAGACGCGAAACTTGTTTCGTATGTTCGGGCTCCAATTCGTAAATGTTGAATAGGTCGTATATCGATTTAAAGCGTTTCTCGCGAATTTCCGTCATCGTCTTTCTCTAAAAATATTCCAAACAACAGATCACGCAAACTCACGATCATCGATGTCTGTTGCATATATGTTAAAATTTCCGCAAAAATCAGTGCACCGCCCAAAATCACGTCGGCGCGTTGCGGGTTCAAGCCGATAATCGATTGCCGCTCTTTTACGGTTTTCCGTGACAGCTCATTGATCCAGTTTTCCAGCCCGTCGTATTGCAGCTTGTAAAAATGCGCCTGGTATGGCGTTTTTATCGACGATCGCGCGTCCATCAATGCCAAAGTCGAGGCGGTTCCGCCCACAGCAACGATTTGCTCTATTTTTGCTGAACCCAACTCAAAGTCAGAGAGCGATTCACGGATAAACTCGCGCGTTGCCTTTATCTGCTCTCTTGTTGGCGGATCGGAAAGCAAAAACTGGCGCGTCATACGATTGCTGCCGATATTGAGACTTGCGACGCGCTGCATCTCGCTGTTCCGCGCAAAAATACATTCCGAGCTGCCACCGCCGACATCGCATACCACATAATCGCCGCTCACCTGCAAATCGCTAATCACGCCGAGAAACGACAATTTCGCTTCTTCTTCGCCGGACAATACGCGACACTCCCAGCCCGTGCGCTGTTTTATCTTTTCGAGAAATAGTGTGCGATTTTGCGCATCGCGCGTGGCACTGGTGGCGAATACCTGCACCTGATGCACTTGAAAATCACGTAACTTTTCTTGAAATTCGGTCAAGACATCAAGCACACGAGTTTGGGCGTCTTCGGACACATGGCCGTCCGGCTGCAAGCCCGAGCCCAGCTTGGTCAAGCGCTCTGCATAAAACAGGGTCTCTATTTTTTGATCCACAACATCGGCCACCAACAGTCGTGTTGAATTGGTGCCGATATCTATGGAAGCATGCCGAGTCATAGACAATAATTAAAAGAGGGTTATTCCGAAAAGCGTGCGGCGAAAAGTTTGACAATGTAGTGAATGCGGCGCAAATCTTTCATGCGGCCTTTTTCTTTTTTGTATTTCAGCGAACGAATGGATTGCAGTAAAAATTGCAGTTGCTTGGGGTCTTGAGCGCTTTCGGTCTGTTCGTCCGAGTCTAATGCCGATAATATGGTGATGGCGTTGATCATTTCCGCCTCGGCGTTGCTTTTGTAGCGATCGATAATGGTTTGGAAATCGCGACGTAGCAAACCAATTTCGCGTTTTAATTCTTCCTGTAATTCTTGAACTTGAGCTTTGTTCTTTTTCGACATAAATATCCCTAAACTTGCAACAGTTCTTCAACTCGATGTTGTAAATCAAGAGCAATGGCTCGTGCCGAGCGATTGCCGTTAATAATTTGAAAATTGTATGATTTTTGAAATTCCCGAAACACCTGCTTCATTTTGCGCTGGTAGCGGATAAAGCTTTCAAAAATATCGCGCGACAGGCGGATATCCATGCCGGATTCCCAGTAATCCAGGGTTTGGCTTTTTTGAAAATTGCGCTCAATGAGAAAACGCGGCGCCACATCCAAATAAAACACCGCATCCGGAACCAGTGCGATCTCTTCGTAAATGCGTTTGAGCCAGGCTTCGTCGCCGCCGCGCACAATATCGCGCGCCATCAGCGTGTAAATGTAACGATCCGCTAAAACAACAAACCCGGCTTTGAGCGCCGAAATGATGCGGTTCTCCATCTGGTCGGCAAAATCCGTGGCATAAAACAAACTCAGAGTAATGGGACTCAAAATATTGCCTTGCATGGCGCGTTCCAACTCGGCGCTGACCAAGTTTGAACGCTTCAAGCCAACGTTTACGATGGCATGTCCGCGCCCCTCCAGCCAATTGGTAAGCAGCCGCATTTGCGTCGAGCGCCCCGATCCATCCGGGCCTTCAATCACGATTAATTTGCCAATAAGGTCGTTGGAGTCAACATTGGGCAAGCCTTTTCCATAAAAATTCATAATGTGATCCTCGATCTTAATTTAAATGCGGGGAGATCAATTTTTTCTTTGACCGTTTCACGCACATCGCGCTGCATCACATCCACGGGGCGATTCGCATCAATCACCGTAAAATCAAACGGCTTTATCATGTTTTCATACGCTTCGTTGATGCGGCCTTGAAACAGCTTGAAGCTTTCATACGGATCGGTGTGTAATCCCAAATCCATGCCAGCTTCGTGATATTTGAGCGTGGGCCGACCATCCAAAATACGGCCAATGGCCACTTGCGGATTAACTTTGAAAAAGAAGGTGATATCCGGCAGCGTGGCGAACGAATAATTGTTTTTCACCCAATCGATATCGCAGCCGCGCACGACATCGCGCGCAAACGCGGTGAAAAAGTAACGATCCGCCAGCACGATATGCCCGGCGCGCAGCAGCGGCCAAATTTGCCGCTCATACCGGTCAGCAAAATCCGTGCAATGAATGAGAGAAAAGGTGGTTGGCGTAAGCAATTGCGACTTTTTGCCTTTTTTCGTGGCTTTTTTCACCAGGAATGAGGAATTCCATTCGGTAAAAAATACCTTGTAGCCTTCCAGCTCCAGCCAGCGTTTGAGCAGATAAATTTGGGTGGATTTGCCCGATCCGTCCAGACCCTCTACCGCAATGAGCCGGCCTTTTTCTGTGTGTCGTTTAATTGTGACCATAGTTTATCCAAGCTAAATAGTTTATTAAATGCCTCGCGCAGAAAAAAATTGTTAACAAGAAATCAATTCCGTAATTGATTCTTTTTGCTTACTTGGGTGTGATGCCCGACTTGACTTTGCTTCAAGGGATGGAATCGCTCGAAGAACTGGTTTCATCACTCTAGCTGCACTGGGACGAATGTCCCATTGCATTGCCCGTCCGGCATAAATATGCCGGACGATCATTTCTTGGCGTGGTTCCTTGTGCCTTTGCGGCTTTGCGTGAGATCAGCTTTTTTCGTTCAAACAGTATAGCGTTCTCAATCTTCCCAAATCTGAGTCACCAAATTACGAAGCAGCCGAACGCCGCGTTCGATATCACGGGCCTGATCTTCGCCGGTAATTTCGCGCTCGATGGTGAGCGGGCCAACATATCCGATCTCTTTTAGAGTGCGGAGAAAGGTTTCCATATTGACATCACCTTCTCCCAGTGGCACCTCTTTGCCCCATTCGTCGCCTGGCTTGGCTGCCCATTTGGCATCTTTGCAGTGCACGCTTTTGACGTGCTTTCCCACCAGCTTGAGCGCTGGAATGGGCTCACCAGAACCGTACAAAATCATGTTGGCCGGATCAAAATTGATGGCCAGATTGTCACGATCCACATCATTAAAAAAGCGCAACAGCGCCTCAGCCGTCTCCTGGCCGGTTTCCAAATGCAGGCGCTGCTGGTTGATCGCGCAATAATCGCACAGTTGGCGCGCCACATCCAGCACTTGGGGATAGACAGGATGCCCCGCCTCCTCAGGAATAAAGCCGATATGCAAACCCACCGCATCAACTTGCATGGCCGCGGCAAAATCGGAAATTTCTTTGGCTTCTTGCAGCCGCTCCGCGCGTGTGGCTTCCGGCACCAATCCCACGGTTTGTTTTACGGTTGGAATATCGGCGTAACTTTCGCCTGGGAATCCGCAAAATACCACGGTTATCGTTACTTTGGCTTCCGCAAATTTGTCTTTCAGCTTGCTAACCTGCTCCGAATTTCGCCCGGAGGCAGGTGGCGCTAAAATTTGTGCTGTGGGAATTCCCAAACGCTGCACGGTTTGCAAGCGCAAATCAAGTCCCTGATCGCAAATAATAAACGCTCCAACAGGATGACTTTGACTCATGTCCGCCTCATTTATTCGCTTTTAATTTGAATAATTTTTAATATCTTACAAAATATAGCCAATTGTGCTTGGGTAGTCAAGCAGATTCATGTCTTTTGCTTTTTAATTGAGAAATGAATCGGATGTCTGCATTCGTCGCCCAACGTCGGTATAAAACGACGACTATTTCGAAAGGAAAAGGATGACACGAGTTTTTAAAGACTGGAAGGTTCTCATTGGACTGGCGATCGCCGCTTTTTGTCTGTTTTTAGCATTTCGCAAAGTCGATTTTGAGCAAATGTGGATGGCCTTTAAACAGATGGATTATTGGTTTTTGTTGCCCACATTGGCTATCATGTTTTTGAGCCATTGGTTGCGCGCATTACGGTGGCGTTTTTTTCTCGCCCCCATTCACAAGGTGTGCATGAAAACCTTATATTCCTCTCTGCTGATTGGCTACATGGCCAACACGTTTTTGCCGGCGCATTTGGGCGAGTTCATTCGCGCCTATCTGGTCAGCAAACGCTACCCCATTCCGGGCAGCTCAGTGTTCGCCACCATTGTGATTGAGCGCATTATTGATGTGTTCACTCTGCTCACGCTTATGGCCGTAACCATTATCGTGTTTCCCTTTCCGAAATGGGTGCAACAAAGCGGGTATATTAGTTTTGCGTTTATTGCAGTTTTGTTTGTCGCCTTGCTGTTGATGAAAAAACATCGCTCCCGCGCCACAAAAATTTTGGATGTGGTTTTAAAGCCCTTGCCTTCCCACATAGGCTTGAAAATTAGCGAACTTTTGCATTCCTTCCTGGACGGCGTTGTGGGTCTCAAAAACTGGCGGCATTACATCGCGGTCGGATTTCTCTCGATTGCCATTTGGTTTTGCTACGGATATATTTTTCAAATCGGCTTGCACGCGTTTAACTTTGTCGAAACCTACAACACGCCCTGGATGACACCGCTTGTCCTGCTGGTCATTACCACCATTGCGGTATTGGTGCCCTCCTCGCCTGGGTATGTCGGCACCTATCACTACTTGTGTCAAATTTCACTTGGATTTTTTGGCGTGCCCGAAAGCGACGCGTTAACGTTTGCCTTTGTTATTCATGGCATCAACTTTTTGCCGATTTTGATTGTAGGATTGATTTTGGTCGCGGTGATGGGCATGAATCTCAAAAACATTCGGGCTGAAGCCACGCGAGAAGCGCATGAAATTGACGAGGAATTGGAGAACGTCGCTAAAGATCAAATCAGTACCGCGTGACTGATTTGGTCATCCACCGTTTCAACATTGATGATTACCGGCAGCATATCTTTGATAGTTTCCGTGTGAGTAATGATGAAAATTTGCCGAAACTGTGACGACAACTGCCCCAAGGCCGTCAAAATCAAATCGCGCCGTTCCACATCTTGTGACCCAAAAATCTCATCCAACACAATAAAATTGATCGGAGCGCCGCCGCTGCGCTCCGCCACAACTTGACTGATGGCGATGCGCAAACAGAGGTTTGCCAAATCCTGTTCGCCGCCGGAAAAACGTTCGATGGGAAACGCCCGATTGCCATCAAAAATGTGGATATTGTAATCGGAATCGAGATCGATTTGTGAGTAACGCGACGTAGTGGTGAGCGCCAGCAGCTCCGAGGCACGTTGTGCAATCAACGGACGAATGCGGCCGGCCAGATCGAGGCGGAAATGGCCCAAGTGCTCATCCAGCGCATTGAGGTAAACGATCTCGTCTTCCATTTTTTCGATTTGGGTGCGTAACTCTTTCTGTTCGGTTATTTGCTGGCTGATATTATCCACATCACGCTGCAACACGGCCAACTCCTGTTGCAATGACGCAAATTTCTCCCGAGCCGCATCCAAAGCCTGCGACGCCGTTTCCACGCGCAATTTCGTTTGCTGATAGGATTGCTCGTCATACCCCAATTCCTGCTGTGCCGCACGCGCTTGCTTTATGTCCTGTTGATGCTGCTCGATGGTCTGTTTTGTGGTTTTTATAAATTCCTCAACCGAACCTCGACGCGCCGCGCGCTCTTTAAATTTTGCCGCTTCTTGTTTTACATTCAGCATGTTTTCATATCGAGCCTTTATATCGTGATGTTTCGTTTCGTCGAACTGAACCGGCCCGATTTCAGCAATAGATTTATCCAGTGACGTCTCCTGCTGTTCAAAATTTTGTACATGTTTTTTGATTTTTTCAACTTGATCCAGCGCATCCTGGGCCCGGCGCAGCGATTTTAATGTCTCTTCTTTTTCTTTGCGCAAGTTGCGCAGTTGAACTTGTACGGTTTTGAGCTCCAGCGTTGCCGCCTCTTCTGATTTCCGATGGCGCATAAATTCTTCACGCAACTGCAATAATTGCTGCTCATGATCCTGCTGCACCTCGTCATAATGCTCGGCCAGCGGCCGTGTACACACCGGGCACTCGCCATCCGGACCCAGTTCCTGAATGCGCGCCAGTTTTTGACGTAAATCTTTGCCCTTGCTTTCGGCGCTGGTTTTCAAGCCATGCTGCATTTTGATCTGTTCCTGAATCGATTCTTGATGCGCTTCAGCCTCTTGCTCTCTCTCAACTAACTGCTGCCAAAATGATTGCAATGATTCCAGACCCTTTGATTTTTCCAGCACTTCGTCCAAGGCAGCTTTTTCTTTGATTAATGAATCGTGCACATATTTTTTCTCGGTTTGCCGACTTTTTAAATGCACGGCTTTTTCTTTTTCCAGATCCAGGCGTTCTTTTTCAGCCTTGATCGATTCAAAATCCGTCAATTGCGTTTGTAATTCGGAAAGCCGAGTTTCCGCTGTGTTGATGTCCTCCAGCTCCTTTTGGGAGCGTTTGAGCGATTCATCACTCGCTTCCAGGCGCGAGGACAATTTGCCAATCTGCGCCTCCCACGTATTAAACTGATCGCGCAATGTGGAAATGGCTTCATAGGACTCTTTAGCTTTGGCAAGTCGTTGCTTTTCGTTCTCAAGGTTTTGCTTTTGTTCGGCCAGAATGCCATTTTTGTCTTTGATTTGAGAGCGGATCGAATTTTCTTGTCCTTCAAGTTCTTTGATGTCTTTTAGCGCCGATTTTTGTCCATTTATAAACGTAACTTTTTCATTGCGGTCGCGCCGCACTTGATCACGCGCCCGATCAATTCGATCAATATTGATGAGCCGGTTGATGGCTTGCCGGCGCTGTTCCGGTTGTAGCGTGGACAATTTGGCGAGCTCTTTTTGCTGCGCAAACACGGACGTGGTGAACGAGCGGTAATCAAGCTGCAGCAGCGCTTCAATAAATTCGTTTACACCCCGGTCCTGCACGGCCTCGGGTTCGCTTTGGCCATTTCTATACACTGCCGCTTCGCTGATGGCATTTTTGCCTTTGAGCTTGCGCTGAATGAGAAATTCCGAGCCGCCGTATTCAAAAATCATTTCTGCCAAACACGCGGATTTCTCGTCAACATGCTGCGAACGCACGTCCTGTTTGTCCGTGCGCACAAAGCGGTTGCCGTACAGCGCCCAGCCAATCGCCTCGATAATAGTGGATTTGCCAGCGCCGTTGCGGCCAATGATGCCGATGAGATTTTCCGGAAATTCCAGGTCCAGCAGTTCAAACCGGCGATAGTTGTGCAGTTTTAGTGATTTTATGATCATAGTGTTTACAGTTGTTTTCTGAATGATTTTTGCAAGATGTAATTATTCGGTATCCAGATAAGATGCTGCCATACTCGCCAGACGTTTTTTATCAAGTTCGATATGCTCAACATCCTGTAAATACCGCTCAAATTCGACGGGCAGTGACTCAAACTTGGCATGGTTGAGCATTTGTTTGTCGTGACCGAGTTTGCGAAACATCTGCTTTTCGAGATAAAAGGACGATTTAAACAGCTCATCAATAGCCCGCATATCGAGCCGCAAAAAAGCGTCGTCTTCAATATCGCTCAACACCAATTGCATAATGGCGTTTTCGAGACCGTCGGTCAAGTCCTCAATTTTTTGCAAAATAGTTGATGCCGTTAATCCCGTACAAGTGATGGTCGGCAATTTGATC
The DNA here is from genome assembly GCA_964414825.1 of uncultured Cytophagia bacterium. GTDB lineage: Bacteria > Zhuqueibacterota > Zhuqueibacteria > Residuimicrobiales > Krinioviventaceae > CAYPZM01. The sequence goes on from CAYPZM010000047.1 coordinate 18,522, forward strand.
ATCGGTCGCGTTTCTATCTCGATATATTCTCGTTCTCCGGAATCCGTTTCCACAAGCAAATAGCCGCAGGTGCTATTGTGCTCATTCAAGCTGGTGCGCTCGGTCGAGCTGGAATAACAAGCGTTCTCCCGCACCGCCACATAGCGGTGATAATGACCAAGGGCGATATACTCAAAATCGATTCCAGCGGCGGTTTGCAAATCGGGGAGCCGCTGTTCGTTAAACTCACCGGTACCGTACTCTTTGCCGCCCCAGGCGCCGTGCGTTACGAGAACATTAGCGTCGGCTTTTTGCGCTTGCGCAAGCTCCGCTATGGCGGCATCCAGCTCCTCGGTCAAGGAGCAATGCGGCAAGCAGTGAAAGAGAGCTCCTTTTATGTCAAACCGTTCGTAGCGGCTTGAAAAAGCCGCATAAACATTAGGAAAAAGCGCAATCGATTCAAAAATTGACCCTGTGGTACGAATGCGCGGGGTTTCGTGATTCCCGGCCACCAACACTACCGGAATACCGGCATCACTAAGGCGCTGAAAACTGGACAATGCCACATGAATGGCGCGGTTGCTGGGCCGCGGCGTATGAAACAGATCGCCGGCGTGCACCACCACATCGGGTTTGTGAGCAAAAACGGCCTGCATTACCTGCTCCCAGGCGTCATAAAAATCTTTTTCGCGCTGATTGAGACCGGTATCAGGATCGACTTTGTGGTATTCGGAAAATCCGAGGTGGGTATCGGATACGTGTAAAAGCTTCATGGTTCTCCCAAATTGATTGCGGAAATATACAAACATCGGATTTTTTTGTCAAGTATTGTGCAAATTACATAGTTGCAATCGGGGTACATTTTTGCCCACACATGTGGCATTCAAGTCACACATTTACAATTTACATAATAATATATATCAGATTTACCACTCTAATGGTCACAAGTTCTTATTTTTTAAACAAAAGGGTTGAGCCATAAAAAGCTCTTAATAACGTGTTTTATAATGCTTTCGGCATAATCTTTGTTAAAAACTAGTAACATCAAATATTATGGAGTAAAGTTTTGCAACCCGACGATAACACGAACCTCATATATGACCCACTGATTGGCGAAAGCGATGCTATCCAAAAATTAAAATGGATGATTCAAAAAATTGCACCGCTGGACACTACCGTATTGATTTCGGGCGAAACCGGCACCGGCAAGGAGCTGGTGGCGCGAATGATTCACGAAAATAGCAGCACTGCCACATGCAGGTTCATACCGGTACATGCCGCAGGAATCCCGGACACATTGCTCGAAAGCGCGCTGTTTGGGCATGAAAAAGGCTCGTTCACCGGCGCTTACAAGCTGCAAAAAGGCTATTTTGAAATCGCCAGCGGTGGCACTATTTTTTTGGATGAAATCGGCGAAATAAATATGAGCACCCAGGTTAAGTTGCTGCGTGTTTTACAGGATCGCCAGTTTTACCGCGTTGGCAATACTGAACCGATTTGTACGACGGCCCGAATCGTTGCGGCTACCAATAAAAATCTCAAAAAGCAGGTTGAAAAGCGTCGGTTTCGGGAAGATTTGTATTATCGATTGAATGTCATTACGCTGGACATTCCGCCGTTGCGCGAGCGCAAAGAAGACATTCCGTTGTTGGTGCAGCATTTTTTGCGCACCTATTGCAAAAAACACAATCATTTGGGAATGTATTTAAAGCCCGAAACCGTTGAGCTGCTGGTCAATTATTCATGGCCCGGCAACATCCGCGAGCTGGAAAATGTCATTGTGCGGTTGGTGGCGCTCAGCGATACTGACTGGATCGGCGTGGAAGAGCTACCCAACGAGTTTTTCCAGCCGTCCGTTATTGCCACTCAATGCACGGATCAATTTTTACCTTTTGCAGATGCAAAAAGTTTGTTCGAGCGCGAGTATATTTTGGATGTGCTACGCCGGACTCAAGGCAACATCTCGAAAGCGGCACGAATAGCAAAAATGCCGCGACAAAATTTGCATGTCAAAATAAAAAAGTATGATATCAATGCTCGGTTCAATGGTCAACAGAACGCGCTGGATCCCCCTACAAGTAACTGGAATTAACCTCTTCTCATTCTCTTACTTCTACCAGATGGGCATGTGTCGTTTGAGGAGGTGATGCGTGCCCATTATTTTCCCAAACACAAGGCAACGCATTAGCCGGACATTTCTTTACGGTTCTATATCTTCACGGTGGATGGTGCCGTTATTTTTTGTGGCTTGTGCGCGTTGCGCAATTTCCAAAATGCTCAAAATTTTGGGCTTGGGGGGCTCGGCCAACCGGGTTAAAACGGCCGGGCTAAAATATTCTTGAACATACTTTTGAATAGGGATGCGTTGGTACCAG
>CAYPZM010000048.1:0-987 GCA_964414825.1 uncultured Cytophagia bacterium
AACGCAACGCAAGAAAACGTGTTGCCGCCGCCGGAAAACACACAGCGCGAGATTTTTGTTTATACAGATATAGACGTTCCGGCAATGAAAGAGGCATTTTGGCATGCCGTTGATCGGGCGATGCAATAAGCCGAGATCAATTGCAAGCAAAACTGTGCGGATAATTCAAGCAGCTGAGCGTCCGGGATTTTCATCTCGGACGGGAAATGTTTTGGGACATTTGTCCCAAAGCGGCTGGCATTTAATCGGACGAATGCCCTGTTCCACTATCCGCACCGAATTAAACCGGCGCAAATTTGTGACTAGTCTGTTAAAGTCAACGTAACAAAATTTTATGATTCAACTTTTAGCAAAACCAAAAGAACAACTCTCCCCTGCCCTCATTCTGCAACAAACCGATTTTTGGGGGCGCCTCAAGGAATTGCAAGGTCGCGATGTGCAGGCATTCAACATCAAAGTTCCGGCTGGGCAAATTATGGAAGCGGCCAAACAAGGAACAACAATTGCAAAAGATTTGCTCATCACCTTGCGGCCGGTTGGATCAGGGTATCGCATGGCATATGTTCCGTACGGGCCGACCTTTGAGCCGAAAGAAGAAGAGCAAGGCCCCATTCTCGAAGAACTTTCCGAGGCCTTGCGGCGTTATCTGCCAAAAAACTGCGTGTGCATTCGCTACGATCTGCCCTGGGAATCGCGATGGGCGCACGATAAAACCCGATACAATTGCAGCCATGACTGGTTGGGCGCACCTCGCCCCGAAGTGCAGGAAATCCGCATGAATTTTAACACCCACTATCACAAGCTGCTCAAGGCGCCCACCAATGTGCTGCCGGAAAATACGATTTTTCTCAATCTGCAAAATGAGACGCAGCAATTGCTACAGCGTATGAAACCAAAAACGCGCTACAACATTCGGCTGTCGCAGCGCCGCGGGGTGCGAGTTGTAGAGGTCGGCCCCGAGCATCTGGACACCTGGTATCGTTTGTA
>CAYPZM010000048.1:997-20632 GCA_964414825.1 uncultured Cytophagia bacterium
CACATCAGCCTGCATGAACGCAATTATTTTGAAACCATGTTTGCTGCGGATCGCGAACCTACCGATGTTTCACTGCACCTTTTGCTCGCCGAGGCGGACGACAAACCCTTGGCTGCTATGTTTTTGGCCATTTCAAAGTCACAAGCGGTCTATTTGTACGGTGCGTCATCCACACAACAACGCAACAAAATGGCCACGTATGCGTTGCAGTGGGACGCTATTTGTCGCGCCAAACAACAAGGCTGCACCTGGTACGACATGTTTGGCGTCTCGCCGTCGCCGGATCCTGCGCATCCCATGTATGGTCTGTATCGCTTTAAAAGCGGATTTGGCGGCGAATTGTATCATCGTCAGGGCTGCTGGGATTATCCGCTGGACGAGGAGCAGTATATGATTTATCGGGCTCAAGAATTAAATGACGAGGGATATCATTTGCGAGCCTAATGCCGTTCTATATTATTCCATCGCTTAAAAACAATTCACGAACGGAGAACCACATGCAAAGTGAATATTGTGCAAAAGCACAAAGCTATCTGAAAACGCTTTGTATTGATATTCCTGAACGCCCGGTGGGCAGCTTGGGGAATCGACAAGCTACTGCATTTTTTCGAGACATCATCCAACAATTGAGTTGGGAAATAGAGACACAAAAATTTGCAGCACTCGACTGGCAACCGGGCAAAGCAAATTTGCACATTGAAGGACAAGACTTTCATGTATTGGGCAGCCCGTATGCACCCGGATGCCAGGTGACCGCTCCGCTAACAGCCGTCTCTACGCTTGATGAGCTTGAAAATGTCAACGCTCAGAAAAACATACTTTTGCTGCACGGAGGTCTGGCAAAAGAGCAGCTCATGCCGAAAAATTTCGATTTTTACAATCCAGAGGAACACCAGGCAATTGTGAAATTGTTGGAAAATTGCGGTGCAAGCGCCATTGTTACGGCAACCGGTCGAAATGCAGCCCTGGCCGGTGGGGTCTACCCGTTTCCCATGATTGAGGATGGCGATTTTGTCGTGCCCTCGGTTTATATGACCGAAGAATCGGGAAGAGAGCTGATAGACCATGTTGGGAAGACGGCAACGCTTGTTAACCAATCGCAGCGACAGCCCGCAATTGGCTATAATGTCATTGCTCGGCGAGGCGATAACCAGAACACTCGCATCGTCATCACCGCTCATATTGATGCGAAAATGGGTTCGCCAGGCGCATTGGACAACGGTTCTGGTGTGGTCGTCTTGTTGCTGTTAGCGGAATTATTGCATGACTATAAAGGCAATCCGGTTCTTGAAATTGTGGCCTTTAATGGCGAAGATTATTATGCCGTGCCCGGACAAATGGTGTACATTCAAAAAAATGAAAAAAAATTTGACACCATCAAATTAAATATCAACATAGATGGTGCGGGTTATAAATCGGGGGGATCAGCAGTTTCATTTTTTGAGGTACCGGGAGACATGCGCGAAAAAATTGATTCCGCTTTGAAAAAGTTTGACACTCTTGTGGAAGGCGAGCCCTGGCCGCAGGGCGATCACAGCATTTTTGTGCAGTATAGCTGTCCGGCGCTGGCGTTCACATCGCAATGGTTTTTAGAAAACATGGATCATCAGGATATTACGCATACTCCCAAAGACCATCCCGATCTCATCGATTGTGATCGACTCGCGGAATTATCGATGGCGCTGCGAGCAATCATCAAAAAGCTGGCTGATAGCGAGCTATAGAACGTAAGATTGATATGTGTATAATTAAATTACAGGCCAATTAATGAATGAATTTTTCAATATTGTCATTTTAATGCTGATGTTGCTCAACCCCTTTCTGCTGGTTGTATATCTGAACGACATTATGCAAAAGCGCAGCCAAAAAGATTTTTCCTCTTTTGTCGGTACGGCGGGGCTCATATCCGCATCGGTGTTTGTCCTGTTTGCCATTGCCGGCGATGTAATATTTGACCGCCTGCTGCAAGCCGAGTTTTCTTCTTTTCGTATATTTGGCGGTATTATCTTTTTGCTTATTTCGCTCAAATTTATTTTTAGCGGCGGCGGCGTTGTCATGTCCACCCTGCGGGCTGATTCCAAACATATTGCCAGCAACATAGCCATGCCCATTATGATCGGCCCGGGCACCATCGGCATTAGTGTCATTGCCGGCAAAAAGCTGCCCATTCCGGCTGCGGTGGCTGCGATTATGGTTGCGCTTGCTACAACCGTTCTCATTTTAATTGTACTAAAAGCGGTTCACGATTTTGTTTCGCGAAAAAACGAAACTCTAATTGAACAATATGTCGAGCTTTCGGGCAAAATTACTGCGATTGTTTTGGGTACGTATGCCATCGACATGATTATGCGTGGCATCAAGTCGTGGATTGAAATCTTGAGCTAATTCTATCTTCAAAACGATAAATTTAATCAAACCAGGTAGAGCACATGAAAAAGTGCCTAGTCATCTTGATCAATTTGCTGCTTTTGAGTTGCATTGGAGCCATGGATATGGAAACCAGCCCGCCCGAAGCGCAAGGCATCTCCTCGGAGGCGATTCTTGATTTCATCCACGCGGCCGAAGAGCAAGTTGATGCATTGCACAGTTTTATGTTGCTTCGGCACGGCAACGTGGTGGCGCAAGGCTGGTGGGCGCCCTATGAATCGGAACGTCCCCATATGCTTTACTCGTTGAGCAAAAGCTTTACTTCCACCGCGATTGGACTTGCCGTTGAAGAGGGCTTGTTGAGTTTGGATGATACGGTTCTCTCGTATTTCCCGGATGAAACCCCGGAACCGCCCAGCGACAATCTCAAGGCCATGCGCATTCGTGATCTTTTGGCCATGAACAGCGGCCATGAACACGACACGGTTAACCGCATTCAAAATGCGAAAGGAAAGAGCTGGGTTCAAGCCTATCTGGAATTGCCCGTCGAATTCAAACCGGGAACCCACTTTGTTTACAATTCCGGGGCGTCTTTTATGCTATCGGCCATTCTGCAAACAGTGACAGGCAAAACCGTACTCGGCTATCTGCAACCGCGACTTTTCGAGCCGCTCGGAATTGAACATGCCACGTGGGAAAGCAATGCACAAGGTATTAATTTTGGCGGCTGGGGACTGAAAGTAAAGACCGAAGATATCGCCAAACTCGGTCAATTGTATTTGCAAAACGGCATGTGGAACGGCGAGCGCATTTTGACTGAGGAATGGGTAAAAGCCGGTACTTCCAAACAAACATCAAATGGCAGCAATCCGAATAGCGATTGGGAGCAAGGTTACGGATATCAATTTTGGCGCAGCCGACACAATTGTTATCGCGGCGATGGCGCGTTTGGACAGTATTGCATTGTGATGCCAGAACAGGATGCTGTACTTGCTATGACCGGCGGTCTGGGAGATATGCAAAAGCCACTCAATTTGGTGTGGGATATTTTATTGCCGGCCATGCGAGACCAACCGTTGCCCGAAAATTCCCGGGCCTACGAACGGCTGGTTGAAAAACAATCCGGTTTATTTTTGCCGACAGTGGCAGGTGAGCCGCACTCGGAGAAATCCAAAGGTTTGTCTGGCTCCGCATTCAAATTTGAGGAAAATCTGTACGGTATTGAATCCATGTCCCTGGAATTTGGAAAAGAGGTCTCGACCGTTATCGTAAAAAGCCGAATGGGCGACCGCAGCTTTAAATGCGGCTACTACTGCTGGGAAAAAACGAGCATGCTATTTATGTCGAATACACCCGAGCCGGTAGCTGCAAGCGGCGCGTGGAAAACACCGGAGACCTATCGTGTTAAACTGTGCGCTTATGAAACGCCATATATTCAGCAGCTCGATTTTCAATTCAAACAAAACGAACTATTATTTAATCTCAAATACAATGTTTCATTTGGAGAAAGAGATTGGGAGCAGTTAAAAGCAACTCGAAAATAGCTGACAAATAAAAAAAGTGGCAAGGTTGCCACTATTATTACAACTGTTGATTGGCTGCGCGAAAAGTTGATCTGTCACGCTGAGCACGGTCGAAGCGTAAATGAAAAAAGCAAAGTTTATCATTCCTCGACTGTGCTCGGGATGACAAAAAAATAGCGGTTTTCGGACAGACACTATTTAAGCGTGACTTCGACTACGTTTTCTTTATTCCGTAACTGCGTCAAAAGATTTTCCGACGGATCCTTGTCCATTTTGAGGGTAGCCACAGCAGCAGCGCCGCCTTTAAAAATAGTATTTCCCATATCTTCTACATTAATGCCTTCGTTGCGAATTTCCGAAAGCACATGGGCAAGCACTCCCACTTTATTAAAATGGCGCACCACCATTACAGGACGGTCGCTGAGTTGCGGACGAATGTTGACAACATTATTGGGCTGTCCGGTCTCCTTATAATTCTGCACAATGCGCACAACCGCTGTCGCAATAGCTTCGGCCGCCTGGTCGGTCGACGCGCCGATATGCGGCGTGCCAATAATGTGCTGCATCAACTCGGTATCTGCAAAATCGGCTTGTCCGCTACCCGGTTCGTTTTCATACACATCCAGAGCCACGCGCAAAGATTTTTCCTGAATGGCCCGTTTGAGCGCCGCTGAATCCACAATATCTCCTCGCGAAGCATTGATGAACATAGCACCGTCTTTCATACGATTGAAAAAATTCTCGTCGCACAATTGTTTGGTCTCCGGTGCGGCTGCGAGGTGAACCGATACGACATCCGATTTTTCTGCCAGCTTTTGCGGGCTATCGACATAGCCGATGCCCAAATCAATTTCCATTTCCGGAGAAAAGCTACGCGACCAGGCAATGACATCCATTTTGAGTCCGTGTGCGGCGCGCGCTACAGCTTTGCCAATAGAACCCAGGCCCAATATTCCAAGCGTCCGGCCCGCCAATCCCGGAGCTTTGCTATACTCTTTTTTATTCCATTTGCCATTTTTCAGTTCGGTTGCCGCGTCAACAATGCGTCGGTCTACGGCAATCATCAACCCGATAACCAGCTCGGCTACCGCTTGCGTATTTTCGCCCGGGCAGTTTGCGACGTATATGCCGCGTCGACTGGCTTCCTCCAGATCGATCGTATTAACCCCGGCACCAGCGCGAATGATGAGTGAGAGTGCAGTGCTTGCATCAATGGTTTTAGCTGTAACTTTTGTGGAGCGAACGACCAGAATTTCCTGGTCTTTTATGTGCTCAGGAAGCTCCTCTGCCGAAAGACCGGGCATAAATGTAACCGAGCCGCCCAGTGCTTCCAAAGCACGAATCGCGGAATCCGAAAGCTTGTCGGCAATGAGAATATTCATCGCAAAATCCTTTCATAAATTGTTTACAAGAAATCATTGGCTTTGTGTCAAGCACATCCATGCCTGTATTATAGTAAAAACCTGCAAGAGATAAAAGAAATTCATGTAAATAAATCTTTTACTTGATCTTTTATATGGTTTTCCCTACTATTGGCAGCATTTTGTATTCAATATTCAATAAAATGGATCACCTATGGGAATCGAACATATTGAACTGACCGACCGTATTTATGCCCAGGTAAAGCAGATGATTTTTGACCAGTACCTGATGCCGGGACAAAAAATTCTACAAGAAAAACTTTCTGCTGATCTTGGCGTGAGCCGCACCCCTTTGCTTAAAGCCCTGCACCGGCTGGAGAGTGAAATGCTTGTTGAAAGCATTCCAAGACGTGGCTTGTTTGTTAAAAAAATGAGCAAACAGGAAATGATTGATATATTTGAATGCCGATCTGTTATAGAGGGGCTTTCCGCTAGATTGGCTGCACAGCGTTTGAGTGCGGCTGAATTGCAAAAAGTTACGCAGATATTTCAGCCTTTTACGCAACAAACTGGTAAATTGAATGTCGAAGAATATGCAAAACGTGATCGAGAATTTCACAATACTCTTTTGGAATTGAGCGGCAACAAAGTTATTCCCAGACTGGAAATGTTGAGCAATATCCATTTGTTTGCCTTTCAAGTCGGATTGGTTCGACCACCGGAAGAGACCTTGCCCGAACATTTGGCGATTGTCGATGCTCTGCAACGTCACGATGCAGAGGCCGCTGAAACGCGTATGCGGGCCCATATTATAAAGTCCCTCGAATCACTTAAAGCAAAAGATTAATTGAATTGGAGAACAGTATGAAGCGCCCTTATTTGATATGTCTATTGGCGATAATTGTCGCGTGTAATGAATATGAAAAACACCCTGCATTTGAAGAGGTGGATGGATTGGTGGTTGTGGAAGCAGAGCATTTTATGGCTCAAGACAGTACGTCGCAGCGGAAATGGTATCTTTTCAGCCCGGATTCTGCACCTGAAATTTTGCCGGATGCGGATGAGCCGCACTTTGAATCTGCCAGTGACGCAGCATATCTGGAAGCGCTTCCCGATTCGCGCCAAACGCATGACGATGAATTGATTCCAGGCGAAAATTTTTTCAATACTCCGGGACAAGCTGGAGTGTTGAGCTATCGGGTCAAGTTTAGCACAACAGGGCGATATTATGTGTGGGTTCGCGCGTATTCAACCGGCACGGAAGACAATGGACTTCATGTGGGTTTAAACGGCAGTTGGCCCGAGAGTGGTCAGCGATTGCAGTGGTGCGAGGGCAAAAATCAATGGCGTTGGGACAGCAAACAGCGCACGCCGGAAAACCATTGTGGCGAGCCACATAAAATTTATCTGGACATCCCCGGGCCCGGAATTTACACTGTGCAATTTTCCATGCGCGAAGACGGATTTGAATTTGACAAATGGTTGATGACCATGTACCGTGATTTTACGCGGCCCGAAGATAAAGGTCCGCCAGAAAGTCCGAAGACGCAGTACCTCCAATAGGGACGCTATTTCGGGGGCAGTGTAGCAACAAAATCTAGCGCAGGCTGTAACCAAAAGTGTAGTGCTTTTTCTGATTCTACATCCTTCTGGTCAACCATAATCCAGCCTTTCATCACTTTACCTGTAATGTCGAACGGCCTTGCGTGAGGTTGCGCCAGCAGTTCTTCATAACGCTCTCTCCCTACCCGAACGATCAAAAACTCTTTGTAAATTCCGCAGGCCATATTGCCGTTGTTCATAAAGCCGTTGCCGCCAAACATGCTTTTTTCTTCAAACGGCATGGTGGAAAGATATTTGCGAATTCGCTCGACTAAAGCCATGGTGTCTCCGAAAGCTGTCAATGATTTTGGAGATGTAACCACGGTAAACTGGTTTTAATTTCCTGGATTACTCTTCAGCTCCACAATTGTACGTCCCCAGCCCCCGAGTTGTGGCGGCGCATCATAAAATTCAAGTACGCGCTCATCGTCTTGCAGAATTTGATACGTGAGGTGTTTTAGTTTGCTCTTACCTTTGCCATGGATAATTTGCACTCGATCGAGTTTGAGTTCAACCGCATTCTCAATACATGCGTTTATCATTTCCGGAATAATGGACATCTTTGTGCCGTGCAAGTCCAGAGTATCCGTTACTGTGATGAACTCTGGCAGCTCTTCATCCTCTTCCAGTTCTATTTCATGCTCACTGGATGACCTGAAGCTTTTTGCCCACGCGTTCAAACGCTGCAATAGCTTTGTCCAAATGTTCTTTTTCATGCGCTGCCGAAATTTGTACTCGAATTCGTGCCTGGCCACGCGGCACCACCGGATGACTAAAACCGATCACATAAATGCCTTCGTCCAGCAATTGGTCCGCCATTTCATGCGCCAGCTTTTCATCATACAACATAATCGGTGTAATGGGATGTGTACCCGATTTGATATCAAATCCGAGCTTTGTCATATTTTCGCGGAAATACGTCGTATTGTTTTCCAGTTTATCGCGCAGCTCTGTGGTTTCGGACAACAAATCGATCACCGCAATCGTTGCCCCTGCAACAATCGGCGCCAACGTATTGCTAAACAAATAGGGTCGACTTTTTTGGCGCAGCAAATCGATCATTTCTTGTCGTCCCGACACGCAGCCGCCCGAAGCACCGCCTAATGCCTTGCCAAATGTCGTCGTGATCAAATCGACCCGATCCATGACTCCGTGCATTTCATGCGTGCCGCGTCCGGTTTTGCCCATAAAGCCGCTGGCGTGACTGTCATCGACCAGAACCAGGGCATCATACTTTTCCGCCAAATCGCAGATACCCGGCAAATTGGCAATATCGCCATCCATGGAAAACACGCCATCCGTGGCAATTAAACGGAATTTAGCTGTTTGCGCTTGTTTGAGCTTGTATTCAAGATCTTGCATATCGGAATGCTGATAAATAAAGCGCATGGCTTTGGTAAGACGAATGCCGTCAATAATCGACGCGTGATTTAACGAATCGGTGAGGATAGCGCATTCTTTATCCATAAAGGGTTCAAAAACGCCGCCGTTGGCGTCGAAACAGGCGACGTACAAAATAGTGTCGTCGGTGCCAAGGAATTGCGATACTTTTTGCTCCAACGTTTTGTGTATGCCTTGTGTGCCGCAAATAAATCGCACCGAAGACATGCCATATCCCCATTCGTCCAGGGTCTTGTGTGCTGCCTCGATCACTTTTGGATGACTTGACAATCCGAGGTAATTATTAGCGCAAAAATTAAGCACGCTCTCGCCGGTGCTCACTTCAATTTGCGCCCCTTGCGGCCCCATAATGATGCGTTCGTGTTTGTACAGTCCGGCGTTCTTCATTTCCTTTAATTGTTCCTGTAAATCTTGTTGAATTTGACCGTACATGGTGACCTCCTCTATGAAAATTTAGAATAAAAAAACCGTTATGGCACCGAGCCCGGAGGGTGTCCTTTAATCCAGTTCAAGTACAACTTTACCTGAATTGCCGCTAAGCATAACATCAAAGCCTTTTTGAAAATCATCAAATTTAAATTTGTGCGTTAGCACGCCGGATATATCCAAACCACTTTGCAGCATGGTTTGCATTTTGTACCAGGTTTCAAATATTTCGCGACCGTAAATGCCTTTAATGTTTAATCCTTTAAAAATGACCTGATCCCAATCCACCTGAGCTGTGTTGGGAAGAATGCCAAGCAACGCAATTCGGCCGCCATGATACATATTTTCCAGCATGGACTCAAAGGCGTCTCGGTTGCCGGACATTTCCAGGCCGATATCGAATCCCGTGAGTCCCAATTCTTCACGACATTCTGCGATGGAGGCTTTGGACACGTTCAATGCCCGTGTGGCGCCCATTTTTTCCGCTAATTTTAAGCGATAGTCGTTCACATCGGTAATAACAATCATACGTGCGCCAACATGCCGAGCTATTGCGGCAGACATAATGCCAATAGGCCCAGCGCCGGTGATGAGCACATCCTCTCCCACTAAATCAAACGACAGCGTCGCATGAGTGGCATTACCATACGGATCAAAAAATGCGGCAATATCGGATGGGATACTCTCATGCACGTGCCAGGCGTTGGAAGACGGGAGTTGCAAATATTCCGCAAAACAGCCGCTGCGGTTGACGCCAATGCCAATGGCTTGCGTGCATAAATGGCGGCGGCCGGCGCGACAACTGCGGCAAACGCCACAAACAATGTGTCCCTCTCCGGAGACGCGCTCGCCGATCACATAGCCGGTGACGTCCTTGCCCATATCGACAATTTCCCCGACAAATTCATGGCCGATTACCATAGGCGTGTTGATGGTTCGCTGAGCCCAATCGTCCCAGTTGTAAATATGAACGTCCGTGCCACATATGGCGGTTTTCTGAATTTTTACCAACAAATCATTATTGCCGATTTTGGGCAGCGGCACTTCTTCTAACCACAACCCGGGTTTGGCGTGCCGCTTTACAAGAGCTTTCATGGTATTCATATGCCCCTCAAGTCAGTTTAACGCAAATAAAGCACTTTGATGGATTGTGAAACTGTACCCCTTTGCAAGGTAATCGTATAAATTCCACTTGCCACGTTACGATCAAACGAGTCTGTGGCGTACCAAACAAAGCGTTGTTTTTCGGAATTAGAAATAGGTAACGATCGAGATAGCACCCGACGACCCAACACATCGGTGATGAAAAGCTCAACATGTTTGGAAATATCCGGAGCAAGAAACTCGATCACCGTAGAGTTATTGAATGGATTGGGATAATTCTTAATCAATTCGCAACCAACCGGCGCGATTTCCTGATTTACATCCACTGTTATGTCACTTTTCCCGCCGGCATCTCTGTAGCGCTCCACAAATTCCTGATAATACAAATTGGCAATATTGGCATCGTGGATGATCAATGTATTTTCATCATTACGAAAATTGGCGTTATTGGACCAATTGTGCGAGCCGGTCACCACAATAGGATCGGACTGTCGGAACGAGCCATCAACGAGCAAATATTTATGGTGCAAGGTGCCAGTAGTGCCATCCCAGTGCACATCAGCGGTCGGATTCCAGGCGTATGGCCCGCTGCCGGACATGGCGTCGAAAATATCATTGCTGGTGTTTTTGGATCCGGCATCAAACACGCCGCGCACCATCAGTCCGGGTACGTCGTAAAATCGTTCCTTAAAAGCGTTGGCGATTGTGGATCGGGTAAAGGCGAGAACACAAAAGTCGAGTGTGTAATCCGCAGTGTGCGCTGCATTTATGAGATACATTTCGGTGTTATCCGACGGACTCATGTACTGCTCCACCCACACGCCATTTATATTGAACCGATGCGGCGTATTCTCCAGCTTGTTCGAGCCGAAACGAGAATGTTGCGCATTCGGCTCGTCCGTGTTAGAGCCCCACATTTCTTCAAATTCTTGCGTATAAGCTGCAGCCAAGGCTTCATCGTTAATCGTGATGAGATTTTCCGCATTATGCAGAGCCCCGGCGTAAGAAAAATTGGCCGAGCCACCCACAACCCAATCGTCCGCTCCAGTGGACTTGTCGCGATAATCTGCAACAATAAACTTGTTGTGCATATGTGCGTCACCAGAATTATTGCCATAAGCATCGGAAATACAAGGCACCCCGGCATCGCGAAGCCAGGTGATAAAGTTGTTGTCCTCGTTCTGATCGTCATCATAAATCAGCCGCACCTTTACACCGCGGGAATGAGCATTAAAAATAGCCTGATAAATATCGTGATGTGTGAATGAATAAAGTGCAATATCCAATGAATGCTGCGCTGCATTTATGCGCTGAATAATTTTTGTGGACAGATCGATATTGCCGCTTGCTGTTTGTAACCATTTTACGCTCGAGTTTACCGAATGGTTAAAAAAGACGTGCATACGCCCCGATGACTCGTCCGAAGCAGTGGAAAAATAAAAAAATTTTGAATCCAAACTACCCAGCGCATCAACAACCGTCACTTGCGCATTATAAATCGTTGCCGGTTCCAGATTATCTAACACAAACTCCTGGAGTTCTTTGGATTCGGATAGATCTATTTCAACCTGCAAATTTCCATTTTGGCCATAGCGAAACACTGCTGTTGCCGGCTGTTGCGTGCGCCACTGAAAGGTCACCGAGGTGGGTGTAATATCGATTTCCTGCGGCTGCTGCACAAAAGAAGGGCCGGTATGCTGTACAATATCCGATTGAAATCGCGGCACGATATAATAACCGTCTGAAAAGGGTTCGGTGTCATCGTTTTGTTTTAAAATGCCCGTCACATCAAACACGCCATTGGGCAGTTCGATGTCCGATTCAAGAACCATAATGCATTGATTTTCCCCGTCTGAAATGACATACGAGTTGTTTGAACCCTCCACAATTGTGATGTTGTGCAGCCTCACCAAACGGCTTTCGTGAGGTTCGGAATAATCCTCAAAAAAAGAATCGTTGACTTGCTGACAAGTCAAGAGAATCGGTTCGGGCATTGGATTTTGAAAACTGATTGGCGCCATGTCGGTGGGATTTGTCAATTGCGTCAATCCGCGAATGGACTGAATCATGCCCGTGAGGCGAATCTTATCCCCATGTCGAAACACACGCGGAATGTTCGGCGCAAACACATTTATGCCGCCGGTTTCATCTTGAATATAAATATCAAATTCTAAAGAGCTAAACGTACCCACTCCCGCAGTTACCGTACCCTCAACGGTCACTTTGCTCCCAATACTATATGGAGCGGCTGGCAGGCCATTTGAATCGTTTTTGTGCAATTGTCCGATATCAACACTTGAAAGCGGTAGAGGTGCAAAAAGCAAAAAGAGCAATAGGAAACGCAAAAGAACCTCGCTATTCGAATTGAAATAGATGTCGTCAAGAATCGGATTTGATAATTTCCAAAGTGATGGGCACTCCGGGTTCGGCCCGTACCCACTGACATAAACGCCAATAGTCATTTATTTGTTCGGTTTGTAACAAGCCGTTGCTGGTCAGGCGATACTCTTTGGGCACCACTGCCGTGAGAAAATAGGATGACATGGCATCGGGCAGAGCCGGGCACCACAAAACGCTGTCCAAAGCCGCGCTTATAAATCCCTCGTAGCGCACTTGAATGTGCTCCGGATATAAACTTTTGGGGATGTGTACTTTTAAGATCTGCGTATGATCCGTCCAAAGTGGATCGGTTATGGGCAACCGAGATGAAATATTTTTGAACTCATTTGGCTCTATTTGCTGTACGAATAGTTCCTGATGTGCGACATTGACTCGTTTTACTTGCAGCGAGTCGTGCAGAAAAAAATAGATCGTATCCACATTTTTTGAGTATTTGACCGAAATGGTATCAACAGCAATGAGGTATTGAGAGTCAGGATCGAACTGCAGTTTGAGATGGTGCGCTGTAAATTCAAAATCAAAGCATGAATTGGTTTGAGAACAGGCATATAGGAAAAAAAACAAGAACAGAAATAAAAAATAGGTCCGAAAAAGCGTAAACATTCCCGTGCCCTCTCGTCGGTTTGAATTTGAACTCACGAATATAACGAATAGGCCTTAATATGTCAAGCAGATTCCAGACATAAAAAAATCATTGACTCTTTAACGGTCAATTCCTATATTGGCCGCCCAAACAAAGTTTTATTGACCAAACTTTGGAGAAAAACGTGGGCTTGCCATTTGATGCAACCACACAGGATTATATCAAAACGATCCTGAAACTCGAAAAAGAAAACCGTGTTGCCCGTGTGACCGATATCGCCGAACAGCGCGGCGTCACAAAATCCAGCGTCTCGCTGGTGATGAGGCATTTGCACGAAAAAGAGCTTATTGACCGAAAGCAGTACGGACATATCACGCTCACCAAATCGGGCCGACGCTTGGGCAATTCGCTCTTGCAGCGGCACGAAATATTGACTCTTTTTTTAACCAATATTCTTCGAGTTCCGCACGAAATTGCGGAGCAAGATGCGTGCAAGCTGGAGCATGCGTTAAGCAAAGAGTCGTGGCAGAATCTAAAGCATTTTGTTGAGGTTGCCGAACAGTTTCCTAATGGTTTAACGGACCAGTTGAATAGCATAAAAGAATGCGTTCATTTTGGCAGCGGTGACCTCGAGTGCGCGGCTTGCCCTGTAACAAATACGGACGAAAACAATGACACTAGATCAAGCAAAATCGAATCAAATCGTCACAATTGATCATATTCACGGTGGATGGGGCATTCGACAGCGACTAAATCAAATCGGTATTCATGAAGGCGAACACGTCAAAGTCAAACGTCACTCGCGCTTTGGCGGGCCGTTGTTGATCGAATATAACCATTCAGAAGTTGCCATCGGACGTGGCATGGCAGCGCAGATTTCTATAAAAGTTTATGAACAACAAAACTCGCCTAACAGATAACGTCTTTCCCAAAATCGACGATCATCATCCGCATCCGGAAATCGTTCTTATTGGTCAGCCGAATTGCGGCAAAAGCACGATTTTCAACAGTGTAGCCGGATATCGCTCCATCTCGACCAACTTTCCTGGAGCAACAGTCGAATATACGCGCTCGCATGTGGCCGTTCATGGCCGCAAGTGCAATTTGGTTGACCTGCCGGGGATCTATTCTCTCATTGCCATGGATCGGGCAGCTGAAGAGTCGAAAAAGTATGTGCTGAACGAAAATATTGATGTGATTATCAATGTCGTGGATGCATCCATTCTTAGCCGCAGTCTCGAGCTTACGCTGCAATTGCTCGAATTGAACATTCCTATGGTTCTATGCCTTAATATGATGGATGAAGCGCAACGCAAAGGCGTTGAGATCGATGTCGAAAAGCTTTCGGAAACATTGAATATTCCGATAATCCCGACTGTCGGGTCCAAGGGGCAGGGTTTGGATGGTCTGTTTAACGCGGCATTTAATGTGATCAAAAAAGGCGAAACCGTTTCACCGCCTCGCATGAGTCGGCATGTTGAAGAAAAAATTGCTGAATTGAGCAAGCTGATTCGACCAACTGATTTGATCGACGGTAAATATAACCAGCGCTTGCTTGCCATAAAGCTGCTGGAAGACGATCCTTATTTTCAAAACTTGTATGCCCCAAATAGCGAGGTGAAAGACCGCATTGAATCGATTCAACACGAGTTATTTCACGAGCACGGTACATCAGCCGATTCTGTGATCTCGGCGGAGCGCCACAATTTGGCCATGCGCCTGTTCGAGTCCGTTGCCACGCTCAAACATCCGCGCCGCAAGTGGACCGACTATCTCGACAATATTTTGATGCACCCGGTGTGGGGATACGCCTTTATGCTGGCCATTTTGCTGCTCTACTTTAATGCCATTTTCAAATTTGGTGCCTGGGTAGAAACTCCCCTCATGCAAGTTCTGGACTCCTCAATTCGAGTCATCACCGCCGGTATGGAACAAAATAGTTTTCTATATCAAATGGCGTTTGCGGGACTGCAAGGCATTGCCGGCGGCATTGCCATCGTGCTTCCCTACCTCATCCCGTTTCTTATTGGTATGGCGTTTATTGAAGACATCGGCTATTTGCCGCGCATCGCCTTTCTCATGGACAGTTTTATGCACAAAATCGGTCTACATGGCACGGCGGTTATCCCCGGCATGCTGGGATATGGCTGCAGCGTTCCGGCCATTATGGCAACACGAATTTTGTCCAGTCCACGCGACCGATTTATAGCATCGGTCGTGGCGGTGCTTATCCCCTGCTCGGCGCGCATGGTGGTTATTATGGGGCTGGTGGGATATTATTTGGGTGGAACCGCAGCGTTTGGAATTTATCTGCTCAATGCAGTGGTGGTTTCCATTTTGGGCGCAATTTTGTCAAAATTAACGCCGGAAGACATTCCCGGCATGATTTTGGAAATCCCGGCCTATCATCGCCCAAAATTGAATATCATCCTGGCAAAAACCTGGCTGCGTCTCAAAGATTTTATCATTATTGCCTGGCCATTGCTTGTTTTGGGCAGCATGATTTTGGGCGTTTTGGAATGGTATAACCTGGATTATCTCATCAACCAAATCACCCGGCCCATCACCCATATTCTGGATTTGCCGAGAGAGGTGGGCTCCACCCTCATTTTTGGCATTTTGCGCAAAGAGCTGTCGCTTCTTATGCTCTTCCAGGCCTTGGGCACGCAGGACATCATTACCGTCATGTCGCATACCCAAATTTTGACTTTTACTCTGTTTGTAGTGTTTTATATCCCCTGTCTGGCTACTTTGGGAATCATGGGAAAAGAGATCGGATGGAAAAATACGCTGATCGCCACATTGGTCACCTTTGTGCTGGCGTTGGTCATTGCATTTGCGGGGCGCTTGTTTGGATTGATTATTTTCTAACGAATGATCCATTCATTTCAAGGATAAAGCTCGAATTAGCCTTTTTCAGAAAAAAAGTACGTAACCCCCTTGCATGTCGATTAAATCCAGGTTTCCATTACACATCATTCGCCACAACTATCACATTTTTTGTTTGATTTTTGCTATATTTTGCGTACATTGTGTCATCTTAATTCGCTCTACGATGAAGGGACATGGTCCTAACATTAAGGAGGAGATGTTGAAAAGACCTGCGATACTTGCCTTTATTTCTCTCCACTTTTTGTTTCATGTCCTGACAATGTTTACCCAGTTTAACATCAAACTACGAGGGTTATCATGTTACGCTTTTTTGCTATTTTGTTGATGTTTGCGGTAGCTGTGTCAGTACACGCACAATCCACAACCGTGCAAGGTGTTGTTTTTGATGAGCAAGGTTCGCCCCTGCCCAGCACCAATGTCGTTCTGGAAGGAAGCAATTTAGGAACCACAACGAATAAAACCGGCGAGTTTTCGCTCGAAAACGTGCCTGCCGGAACCCACACCTTAAAAGTAAGCTATATTGGGTTTGAAAGCAAAAGCATCCAATTTAAAGCTCCTGCAAAAGAGCCGCTGAAAGTCGTGCTCTCTCCGACCAATTTATCCGGAGAGGAGATTGTCGTCACTAGTTTAAAGTATGAACAAACATTAAAGAATGTGCCCATGCCCATCAATGTGGTGCGTCATGAACGTATTTCGCAATTGATGCCCCGAGATGTATCCGAAGCGGTGAACCATGAACCCGGATTGTCCATCACGCGCGATGGAATTTGGGGAACGCATGTCAACATTCGCGGGCTCAGCCGCAGCAACGTGGTGATGCTGGTGGATGGCAACCGCATTGACACAGCCAATGATCTCGCAGCCGGATTGTCCATGATTGATGTGAATGATGTGGAGCGGGTTGAGGTGATCAAGGGCGCGGCATCTTCGCTGTATGGCACCGGTGCTGTTGGCGGGGTCATTAATGTTTTGACAAAAGATGGTTGGTACGCTGATCGGTTTTACGCCCATGGCTCCATCTCTGGCGGCTATAATTCGGTTAATCAAAGCAGCCAGGGATTTGCCCAGGTGAATGCCGGTAGTTCGCTTTGGTACGCAAAAATTACCAGCATGACCCGAGATGCCGAGAACGCACGCACGCCAAACGGCACGTTGAGCAACAGTCAATATAGCGACAATAATGTTTCCGCACGAATCGGAATCAAGCCGTTTGAACATCATGAACTCAAGTTAAATTGGCAACGCTATCGCGGTGAGGATATCGGCATTCCGGGTGGCAACCCGCTGTTTCCCTCGCAGGCGGATGTTCGCTACCCGCGAGAAAACCGCGATTTATTGAGTGTGAATTACAATTGGAGCAATATTACGCCTTCGCTGGCCAAAATAAGCGTTAATTATTTTCAACAGGATATTTTGCGAGACGTGGAAAACGTGCCGCACATTGTCCAAACCGTGCCCGGAACTCCGACAAAAAAAGTAAATGTTCTCAAAATTTTGCCGCAGGCCACACACAAAACGGACGGCGTCCAACTGCAAACCGAATGGATTTTGGGCGGTCACCATTTTATCGCCGGCTTTGATGCCTGGCAAAAAAAGATGGACAGCTTTCGCGAAAAGATAATGCGCATCGATGTTCTGGGACCGGATGGCTCGGTGATGAAACAAATTAACCAAACCATAGGCGAGCGCCCGATTCCGCTATCCACCTATCGCAGCATCGGAGTTTATGCGCAAGATGAGTTCAAGCTTCTGCCTCATGTTCAACTCACAGCGGGCGGACGTTACGATCAAATCCAGGTTGAAAACGAAACCACCTACCAGCCGGTTTATACCATTGTGGATGGCGTGACCAATCCCAATCCGGGCAATCAAATACAGCTTTGGGAGGCGCAGACTGCCGGAGATCAATCCTGGAGCGCTAACGTCGGACTGCTCTATCGGCCTACAACAGTTACGGACTTTACATTGACGCTAGCCCGCTCTTTTCGTTCGCCCTATTTGGAAGAGCGCTATCAGTACATTGACCTCGGAAGTCTGGTTAAAATTGGCGATCCCGATTTGAATCCGGAAAAAGGACTTTTTGGTGATGTGGGAATGCGCCTGTGGCTGGATCGATGGAATGTCGTAGCCAATGTATTTTACAATCGTATTCGGGATATGGTGATTGAAGCGCCGGCCACTTACCAAGGCCGCGATGCGCTCAAAAAAACCAATATCGGCTCTGCAGAGTTGTACGGGATTGATTTTCGCGTGGAATACAATCCCTGGAGCAGCTTAAAAGTATATGGCAGCGCCGCGTATGTACATGGTCAGGACAGTTACATTAACGAACCGCTGCCACTGGTGCCACCGTTGAATGGTCGGCTTGGTTTAAGCGGACCGCTAAGCCGCTATTTCCGCATTGAGCTGGCTGCGACTCTTTTTGCCGGTCAAGTACGCACAGCCGAATGGGAAATGGAAACGCCCGGCTATGCGCTGTTTGATGCCTACCTCACCTCCAAGTCGGTTTCCATGGGCTCAATGAATGGGCAGCTCTTTCTCGGAGTTGAAAATATGTTTGACCGTTCGTATCGAAATCACTTGTCCACCAACCGCGGTGCCATTAGCGCGGAACCGGGTCGTAATTTATCTGTGCGGTTACAGCTCGGAATATAAATTTTCCTGCAAAAGTTGCTAATAGTTGTAAATTCATTGTGATTCTAAACGCCGAGATGGTTACATTACGTCCCGGCGTTCCTTTTAGCAACTATTGATTCGACGTAAAGGAAGTAGTATGGGTCTTTTTTCCAAAAAACCAAAGCATGAAGAGAAAATATATCGGCGTCCGGAGCCGCAACAGAGTGATAGTGGCTTGTCCGTGCGGCCTGAAAATTTGAATAACTATATCATTGTGATTCTGGATAGTTGTCGCTTTGACACGTTTGTTCAAGCATCGCCAAGAATTTTGCAAAAATTGGGAGCGCTTGAAAAACGGTTTTCATACGCCTCATGGACCGCTCCTTCCCATTATAATTTGTTGATGGGCTTGCTGCCGCATTCAAGTCCCAAGCAGGTGTATGCATCGGAATATTATAAAAAAGATTTTATCAAATTTAATGAACGATTTGGTATTGAAAAATTCGAGTTCAAGAGCCTGGTGCCGCAAATGTACATTCCGGCATTTATGCGCGACACATTGGGATATCGCACCAATGCGTTGGTGTCCATGCCGGTTTTGAATCCGACAACGCCGGTGAACACAGGATTCGATGCCTACAAATTGATGGAGCAGCACAACAACATGTTCGCCATGCTGGATGAGATGCAGTTTGCTGAAGAGCGACCATCTTTTTTCTTGCTGAATGTAGGCGAAACCCACTATCCCTATGCCACACCCGAAGAACCCGAAAACGAATGGCCGCGCATTCATGGCGTGCACGGCGTGTTTAAACATTTGGATGATCATGTTGTTGGTGGCCGTCTGGTTGAAGAACACGAAGAAGTGGCGTTTTTTACACAAAAACAACTGGATGAATTAAAACAACGGCAAATTCATTCTATTCAGTATCTGGATCATGTGTTTGAGAAACTCTTCGATATGGTTCCGAAAAATACCTACATCACAGTCACGTCTGACCATGGCGAGTTGTTTGGCGAAGCCGGCTATTTTGGACACGGTCCCATTATGCACGATAAAGTGTTTGAAGTGCCCTTTTTAGAAGGCAAAATTCGATAACCTCAAGCCCGGCATGTGTCGGGCTTTTTCGTTTCATTTTTTCACCAAATCGTTTATCTTGTCAAAAATGAGATGATCTGCTTTTTGGAGGAATTATGAAACGCCGCAATTTTCTCAAAACCGGTGCTGCTGTGCTCCTGGCCGGCTCTAGCGTCAAGCCCCATTCCCTCTCCCCTTCTCGTATCCTTGAAAAAGAACGTGAAATCCCAATTGCTGGAAACTACGATGTTATTGTCTGCGGAGGCGGACCCGCCGGATTTG
>CAYPZM010000049.1:0-20572 GCA_964414825.1 uncultured Cytophagia bacterium
GATGGCGTGACCAAAGAGCAGACCACATATTATCAACGTTATATTTTTGATTTTGGAATCTTGGCTCTTTTAGCGGCTAAATATCGCAGTATCGATCTGCCTGAAGAGTTGCTCGAACGCCTAGAACGCATGGCCGAATTCATCTACACGATTATCGACGAGAACGGTAACGTTCCGCATATCGGCGATGAAGATGGTGGCGAAGCGTTGCGATTGGCAGAAGAACATTCGCCTTATCGGCAACTGCTCGGTACAGCAGGAGTTTTGTTTCAACGTGATGATTTTAAAGCCGCTGCAGGTAAATTCTACGAGTCCACATTTTGGCTGCTGGGCTTCAAGCCTGACTGGGTGCTGGGTCCTGACAGCGATGCCCGCAAAAATCTAACCGTTTTCCAGGATGGCGGCTATGTGGTGGCGCGAGACAAATTCCGATCAGATGTTCTGGTCTTTGATTGCGGCCCGCTTGGCTTGGGCAAAATGGCCGCACACGGGCATGCCGATGCGTTGAGTTTTACCTACAGCGGCAACGGAGAGCCATTGCTAATCGACAGCGGCACCTATTTGTACATGGGCGCCGGAGACGAACGGGCATATTTTCGCAGCACCGGCGCGCATAATACGGTTCGCATTGATGAGAAGGAGCAGTCCGAAATGCTGGGACCGTTTCAATGGGGTAAACGTGCCAGAGCAAGACTGCACGAAACCACAGAAGATGAGAATTCAATTCGTTTTTCTGCCAGCCATAACGGCTATGCACCGATTGAGCATGTACGGAGCATTGAAATTCAGGGGAATACGATCCGTATTAACGATGATATTAAAGGATTTGGAAATCATAAACTGGATGTGTACTTTCATGTGGCGCCTTGCCGTGTTGACAAACACAAGCAGGGGATTATTTGTTCTTTTAAGCGCAGCGAGCTGGTGTTCACATTTAAAGCGGACGAGTTTCAGCAGCAAGTGGAAACCGCGTGGTACTCGCCAACATTTGGTGAAAAACTGGAGCATCCCGTCATTCACTTGAGCGCCCAGCGCGAACTGCCAGTATCTATTCAAACCGTTATAGAGGTGCATGCAAAAAAAAATTCGTAAATCCCAGCTTTTATTTGCTGTTTTGATTGGCGCTGTCGTCGGCATGTTGAGCGGCATTTATATTGCTCGCGAATTGATCGTAGGGTTCATCGCCAATGGCGCGCTGGTGGGTCTGATTGTAGGCATTTGGTTTGGCTGGGCCCGAGAAACGCAAAAAGAGCGAAATCCACTTGAAAAAACAAAGGCAGCCATTGGGCCGGAATTGCATGGTCTTCCTGAGCCGGTCACGAGTCTTTTTTTGTTCAATACATTGCACAACATTGCTGCGCTTATTATGTTTGATCCACAAAAAGCTGCCGAAACTGTGGAACAGTTGGCCAATTTTATCCGCAGCGTTTCCGAATTGAAAAAGAAAAATCAAACGTTTTTGGGCGAAGAATTCAAAGCCGTTGATTTGTACTTGAAAATCGAAAAAGCGCGTCTCGGCGACCGCCTGCAGCCCGAAACTAACTTTGCCGACGCGTGTTTGGAGATTCCGTTTCCCAGCCTCACTCTTTTTCCCTTTGTGGACAATGCTATCCGTTATGGTGCTGAAATGCTGATCGAGCCGGTGGGTATAAAAATTGCCTGTCGCCAGGAAGATAAATATCTCATTATTGAGCTGGAGGATTCGGTAAACAGCGATAGTTCCGAATCCATTGATTCGGAACTGCGCGAAAACGTATTTCACCAGGTCAAGTTGCGCTTGCAGAGTTTTTTCGGATCGGGTGTAAAATGCAGCCGGCGTCCGCTCTATCCGCACGGCGAACACTTGACGATTTCTATTCCTCTTGACAGCGCCGTCATTGCCCGCTATGGCATTTCGCATATTCCGCATTCATAATCAACTTGGGTTCAAGATCAGTTTTGGCCTTGGCATATCGGGAGTTTTTTGTGATTTTTTTTCGTTCTATCTTAATTCTATTCTTTCTGCTATTGCTTTTAGAATCTGCTGCATTTTCGCAAATTTTCCTCACAGCGCGCAAAATGTACGTCGCTTCTGCTGAAACCCAGAATTATACAGAGTATCTCGATAATGTTTTTGTAGAATTTGGACGCGCAGTACAAGAGCACCCAAATTTTGAGTATCACAACATTGAGGCTCTGCAGCATGATTTGGGACATCTCTTATTAGCAAATTATCCGTTTCAAATTGATCCGGTCAAGCTGCTGTTTTTTAAAGAACAGAATTTGTTGGATGTGATTTTATTTTTTGAATTGCAGCAAACCGATGCCGGTATCACGTGCCTCTTAAAAGCGCATGAATTTCCATCAAATATACCGATCGCCCGGATTTCCGTATCCATTCGCGAGCCGCAAAAGAGCTCGCCCTCGCAATTGCTTGAGCACTTGCTGCCGATTTTAGAAGACATTCAGTCCAAACAAACGTCGGCCGGTTACCCCTTTCCGGCTCAAGAGCCGGGTATCGTGCTTTTAACCGATGATTATGAACATCCCGGTTTTCAAGCGGCATTGCAACACTTTACAACCATGCGCAAACGTTATGCGCCCCAAGGCGACTATACGTCCTTTGCAACCAAAGTGCTGTTTTTTGATCCGGTTGCCGAACCCGATACCACACAAGCGGTACAAACAATTCAGCGTCAAGCTCGTGCCAGCGCAGTTTTTCGCTTCAGTGGTCAGGGCAGTCAAACTGTCTATTTGCCCTATTCCGAGTTCCAATGGCCAGCGCTTAAAAATGAATTTCCACTTTGGCCACCACTGTCACATTTTACCACATTTAACGCGAATGTTGATTCGATTTTTATTGCCCAATGGGGTGCTCGAGTGTTTGCGCTTCAGGACACTTCTCTGCCTTCGTTTTCGCTTTCATCCAACAAAAATTTGCGACCTGTTTTGATAAAACATGTCCAATTGCTCGAGAACTTGATTCTGCACAAGAATTCCGGATACAGAATGGAGTTGCGGAATGCCTATCCGGTTTTAATTGAGCAATACCATCGCTTTCAAAACGAGCTGGCGTGGATTCATGCGAATTACGCGGCGTTGTTGCGCGATGAGGAACAACTTGAAGCGGCCATCAACCAATTTAATTATGCGATGCAATATTTCAAAAACAGCGGTCAACATTTTGGATTACTGCTTGCCCTCTTGCAGCAGGCGCAGGTGCATGAAATCGTCGAGAAGGTTGATCAGGCACAAACTCTTTTGCACGATGCTTTGATCTATTCCAATGTGCTCAATGACCAACACGCAACCGGAGAAATATATTATCGGTTGGGTTCAATCAGTTTCGCAAATGGACAACTATTAAAGGCGTGGGAGTATTTTGGATTTAGCGTTGACAATTTTTTTGAGATTGGCGATACGCTTCAAGTGGTACAAATTTATACCAAAATGGGAATTCTGATGCGGTCGAGTCGCACGCTTTCGAAATCCCGGGAATACCTGCAAAAATCCCTGCAATTGGCTCAAACCATACAACAGAACAAAGAGACAGCCAATGCGCACTATCAGTTAGCAGTAACGTTGCACGATTTGCAGTCCTTGGACGAATCGCTACAGCACTTTGAGCACGCCGCCGACTGGATGGAAATTTTGGGCGACACCTTAAATTTGGCCAATTGTGAAGAGCACATTGGTGATATATTGATTCAGCAAGAAAAATTAAAGCTGGCCCAGCACGGATTTGAAGCTGCATCACGCTACTATCGTCAAGCAGGATTTATACCCGGGCGTATTCGCAGTCTGGTAAAATTGGGAGATACGTATACTCGGCTCAAGAAATGGCCGCGGGCTCAACAAAGTTATGAAAACGCCATCGAGCTGGCGCGAGAGGAAAATAGCCAGGAATGGATGAGTATTGGTTTGTACAAAAAGGGACTGGCGCATATTAAACAAGGCGACTATGAACTGGGACAACGGGAACTCGAACTGGCGCAGCAAAGTTTATCCATGGACCCAAAAGACATTGAAAGCTATATGCAGCGATTATTGCGTGAGCTGGAAGAGGAATTGGACAGTTTGAGGAATTCGCAATGACTAAATTGCACAAGGCGTTATTGTCGCGTTTGGACAAAGCGGTTTGGGAATACAACATGTTTGAGGACAATGATGGCGTGCTGGTTGCCGTGTCCGGTGGCGCCGATTCTATGGCGCTGCTCGATTTGTTGGCCCTGCAAATCGAGCATTATGCTGAAAACATTCGTTTGAATGCGGTCTATATCGATCTAGGATTTGGCGAGCATGCGGATGAACGTTGTGGTACCATACAAAACTATTTTGAATCCTTGCGCGTCGAACACAAAATTATCTGTACCGATATTGGCCCCTATGCGCACAGCGAAGCGAACCGGGAAAACCCCTGCTTTTTATGCTCCAGAATGAAGCGCAAACGATTGTTTGAAACCGCGGAAGAGTTGGATTGCAAGAAAATTGTTTTTGGTCATCATAAAGACGATATCATTGAAACCCTGCTCATCAATATGATTTGGGGCCGCGAGATTAGCACCATGACGCCAGCATTGCCGGTGTTCCAGGGAAAATATGTGGTGCTTCGCCCCATGCTCTACATTGATGAACATATGATCAAAAAATACTGCGCCGAGCGCGCCATCCCCACTATTGATCAAGGATGCCCGACGGACGGCCACTCCAAACGTCAATACATCAAAGAGATGCTTGAGCGGTTGGAAACCGATGTTCGCGGCGCCAAAGAAAATATTTTTGCCAGCATGCGGCGGGTAAAGCCGGATTATTTGCTTTAAATTTGCACAATCAACACAATTGAACGTGACAGACTCTTTTTATAAAGCCACTCATCTCGGCAAAGCCTCATTCCCAATCTTGCTTAACATCCAACTTTTTAGTATCTTTGGCCTCACGAATGAGACTGTAGAAAAACTGTAAATGTGATCCATCAAGAGATCACGTCAGATAACAAGACATGATTACAAGCTGTATTTATCTTGCTAAAAAGACAAGCTCTAAACTTTAAGTGACCTTGTTTTGGAGTTGAGCTTGCCTTTTTCAATAGCTTCGACAACAACCCGGAGATGGCTGTGGCGGCACTCGATTTGCTCTATCACGTAGATTGGAGCGGTCTGGAAGAGTTTGATTACAAATTTGATGAAAACGGTATTCCACTGGTCGATTATGGTAATCCGATTGGATTAAAATACAATGCCATAACCACCGCGCAGTGGGGATTGTTTAATCTCGGAACATGGCAGCAGGAGGGAGACGAGTCCGCAAAACTCCAGGCAAAACGGTGTGCTGACTGGTTGGTTTCGCATGCGCAACCTTGGAAGCACGAATCACTGGCCTGGATTTACGAGTTTGGTTTTGATTTGTACGGTCCCTATCCGCCCTGGATTTCCGGAATGGCCCAAGGCGAAGCGGTTTCGTTGCTTTTGCGCTGTTATCAGCTCTTTCAGGATGACGAATACATCCGGGTTTCCCATTTGGCAATCAAGCCATTTTATTTTTCGTTTGAAAAGGGAGGCGTAAGCGATACTCTTGCGGATGGGATATTTTTCCAGGAATATCCCACAAATCCGCCGGTTCATGTCTTAAACGGTGGCATTTTTGCCCTCTTTGGCTTGTACGATTACGCCTTATATTTTGAAGATAAAGACGCCAGGGACTTGGCGTATAAATGTGTGGAAACGCTGGAAAGGCATTGGCAGGATTGGGATGTCGGCTACTGGACGCGATATGATTTGTATCCGTTCACGCGATTGGCTTCGCATATGTATCAGGAGCTGCATGTACGGCAGTTTCAGGCGCTTGCGCATGCATTTGAAAAGCCGATGTTTGCCGATGTAGCGAATCGTTGGGAGCGACAGTTGCGAAATCCATTTAATAAAAGTTTATGGCTTGGTCACAAGCTGTATGAAAAAGCGCGATTGGCAAAGTCATGAAGCAGCTTTTAGTGGTATCGTATTATTTTCCACCCATGGGATTGGGTGGCACGCAGCGCATCGCCAAGTTTGTCAAATATTTGCCACAGTTTGGATGGTTGCCTACCGTGCTCACTGTCAAACCCATTGCATACTGGGCATGGGATGACTCGTTGCTGGATGATGTGAAAGAAGCGCAAGTCGTACGTTGCGAATCGTTTGATCCGCAGCGGCTTTTGGCGCGGCTGGGTAAAGAAAGGCTATCGCCGCCAGCCTCGGGCATCCAAAAACAAAGTCCGACAGCTTTTTTGAACAACAGAATTTTGCCCTTTTTCCTGCAACCGGACAGCAAAATGTTGTGGAAACCCTTTGCTCTCAACGCTGCGAAACAGATGTTGCGGCATCGAACCTATGATGCGCTGCTCACCACATCGCCACCGCATTCGGTGCATTTGGTTGGTCGCGGCATTAAAAAGCGTTCTCAGCTCAGGTGGGTGGCAGATTTTCGTGACGGCTGGGCCGGCAGCCATGTGGTTCAAGAACCGACGAGCTGGCATTACAAACGCAATGTGGTTAAACAAAACCAGGTGGTGCAGGAGGCGGATGCTATCATTTCCGCATCCATAGGCATTCAAGAATCTCTATTGAGCGAAAATGTGGATCGAGAAAAATATCACGTCGTCACCAACGGATTTGATCCGCATGAGGTGCGGCCTATTCGTGCTAAACATCACGAATTTACATTGTGCTACAGCGGCACCATCAACAAATTTGCTTCTCCCATACCGTTTTTGGATGCGTTGATTCTGCTTCGTGAGCAAGCGGCTTCATTATATGAAGCATTGCGCGTCCAATTTGTCGGATTGGATACACTTGGAGATTTTAAAGAGCTGGTTCGTGAACGCAATCTCGAAGAAAAAATCGAAATTCTTGGCCATTTGCCGCACGCCGAATCGGTAAACTATGTGAATCGGGCTGACGGTTTACTGTTAATTGCCAAAGCTCGTGAAACTGACACCTTTATTCCTGGAAAAACCTTTGAATACATAGGCGCGCAAAAACCGATTTTTTCGGTGAGTAGCAGCAAATATACCAACGAGCTTTTGGCGGATTACGCGCTAGCAATAACAGCGGAATCTTGGGAGCCACAACTCATTTTTAACAAATTAACGGAATTTTTACAAACCGATTGGAATTCCATTAACAACAATTCAGATTTTGTACAACAATTCAATCGCATACACCAAACTCAAAAACTGGCTGAAATTCTAAACCATCTAACAAAGAAGTGATTATGCAACGATTTTCAATTGGACTTGGCGCTTTTCTATTTATCCTATTAGCAAACATTTACTCACAGGACTATATTTGGCCTACCGACGCCAGTGAAATTTTAACCTCCTCTTTTGCCGAATCGCGTTCCGGGCGCTTTCACGCAGGAATCGATGTCAAAACCTGGGGCCGCACGGGCTATAACATTTACGCTATCCGCGATGGTTATATATCGCGCATTCGTGTCTCGCCGTTTGGCTATGGCCGCGCCCTGTATTTGACTCTGGATACCGGCGAAATTGTGGTGTACGGCCATTTAGAGAAATTTCGCGACGATATCGAGGCCTATGTCAAGCAGCAGCAACGGGCAAGAGGAAATTATGAAATCCAATTGTATCCCAAATCCACACAGTTTCTGGTGCAGCAAGGCGATGTTCTTGGATTGACCGGAGACAGCGGCGTCGGCTATCCGCATTTGCATTTTGAAATGCGCGATGCCGGTTCGAATCCCATCAATCCAATGAACCGTGGCTATAAAGTCTTTGACGATATTGCACCGGCCGTGACCAAAATATTAATCCAGCCGCTCGACGCGCTTTCGCTGGTCAACAATGATTATCGTCCCCAGGTGTTTTGGCCCGCCTACCAAGGCAATGGCGTCTACAAATTGCCGCATCCGGTCAGCGTTTCCGGGCGCATTGCTATTGGCGTTTCGTCGTATGATCAAATGAACGGTGCTGACCATAAATTCGGCACCTA
Source organism: uncultured Cytophagia bacterium (assembly GCA_964414825.1). GTDB lineage: Bacteria > Zhuqueibacterota > Zhuqueibacteria > Residuimicrobiales > Krinioviventaceae > CAYPZM01. Next base: position 7,965 of record CAYPZM010000049.1, read on the forward strand.
TCAAAATGAGCTCTATATAAATGATCGACTGGTGTTTCAATCGCAGTACGACCGTTTTTCCTATTATGAAAACAATCAGTTTGATTTGGATCGTGATTTTCGCCAGCGTTCCTGGGGCAGAGGATATTTTTACAATCTATTTCGCGATTTCGGCAACAACTTGCCATTTTACGCTCAATCTGATTTGTATTACGGCGTGGTGGATATAAAAAATGGCTTTTCATTATTCAAGAATTCATTGTTGGCTGAGGATGTAGTGGAAATCCCGCCCGGCGTTTTGCCCATCGAAGGTGAGAGGCACACGTTTAAAATTGTGCTAAAAGATTATTGGGGAAACACGTCGACCGTTTATGGAACGCTGGTCGTAAATGGTAAAGACATGGTGCTGATGGAAGAAGATTCCTCAGCAAAAGATACGATGGCATCTTTTTATTTGGATGTGTTTGATCCGCAACCGGATGATTCCACGGAGGTCTTTTTCGATATCGAGCCGCAGTTTTACGATCGCCACGTGCGAATTTCCATAAAACCGCGGCAACCGTTGCAACATGCGCCAACGGTTTCCGGCTGGTTGTGCTCCGGTGCGAGCTATCAGATGCCCTTGATCCAAAAGAATTGGAATACATTTATTGGCGCTTGGCCATTATCGGGATGCGTGCAAGGACCCTTGCCGCTCAAAATCACCGGCATGAACCAAAAAGGCGATACGTTGGTGCAGAATTCCTGGATCCATTTTACGACTGTGCCTCGTGGCCAAACGAAACGCGTAAGAAGCGATGATGGCGTGTGCAAGCTGGATTTTTCGACAAATTCTCTTTTTAAAGATATTTTCGTACGCATCTCGGCGTTGGAAGCCCCGAATGACGACTATGAACGGGTCTTGCCCTTTTATAAACTCGAACCTTCGGATGTGCCGCTGGACAAAGGCGCAACCATTTCGTTCGCTTTTCCGAAAGGCGATTCTTTACCGGCCAAGCTCGGTATTTACGCCAAATTTGGCGACCGCTTACGATTTATGGGCAACAAGTTAAACATGTACGAAGGCCGCATCTCGGCGCACACGTCCTATTTGGGAACGTTTACGTTGGTGCGGGATACCAAGCCACCGCGCGTGATGTACTTGAGTCCGGCGAATAACAGCAGATTTTCCAATACAACGCCGACGTTAAGAGCGTCTTTCAAAGACGACTTGTCCGGTCTTGGCGGAGAAAGCAGCCGAGAGATGCGTCTGAATGGAAAAAAGGTGATTGCGGAATACGATCCCGAATCCCTGGTGTTGGAATATGAGCCGGAGGAACCGTTACCAAGCGGCAAACACACTGTTGAACTGTTTTTAATGGATCGCAGTGGAAACAGCACACTGGTAACGCATGAATTTTTCATCAATTAAAATGGCCCAAAATGATCCCAATTCGTGATGAGAACCCGCGCCGAATTTTCCCCCTAGTCACGCTTGTCTTGGTTATTGCCAATGTTCTTGTATTTATTTACCAACTGACGCTTGGTCCAAAGGGAGCGCAACAATTTATATTCGAGTTTGGAGCTGTGCCCGCCCTGGTTCTTGATGGCCAAAACTTGCACGGCATTTTCACCTCCATGTTTTTGCACGGTGGCCTCATGCACCTCTTGGGAAATATGCTGTATTTGTGGATTTTTGGCGATAACATCGAAAGCCTGAACGGCCATTTCCGTTTTGTGATGTTTTATCTCATATGCGGCATCGTTGCCTTTCTCAGCCAGCTCCTTCTGGATCCGTCGTCAGAAGTGCCCATGGTCGGTGCCAGCGGCGCGATCTCTGGCGTGTTGGGTGCATACGCGGTTCGATTTCCACGCGCCACTGTGCATGTGCTCATTCCGCTCTTTCCTATTATTTGGTTGTGGCGCGTCATTCGGGTCCCTGCAGCCGTGGCTCTTGGATTTTGGTTTCTGATGCAAATTGCCAGCGCCATATTCTCGGGACCAACTGGTGTGGCGTGGTGGGCGCATATTGGGGGATTTGTTGCCGGGGTGATTCTCATTCAATTTTTTGAAAAAGCAAAGTACAAAGTATATTATCGGTGAGTAAACTTTAAAGAGTAGATGACAAGTAGAACATGCAGATTACAATGACCAGCATATTTGTGGACGATCCCATCAAAGCCCATGATTTTTATACAATTATTCTTGGATTTCAATCCAAGGAATTTGTTCCAGATGCTCAATTGGCTGTAGTTGTATCGCCGGATGATCCAAACGGCACGGCGCTACTTCTCGAACCAGGAGGTGAATCATTTGGAAAAGAATATCAAGAGCAAGTTTACAATGCCGGTTTGCCTGTTATTGTGTTTGGAGCAAAAACACTTTCGGATGCAATCAAGAGATTGAAGGATCGTGGCGTAAAATTTCGTGACGATCTCAAGAAAAACCGGAATGGGGCATTCAAAACTTGTTTGAGGATACGTTCGGCAATTTGATCATGCTTGTCGAGATAACTGACGCCTGAGATCACAAGTTCTTTCAGGGATTCTATAGCTTGCAGCAAGTCCTCCTCGGGCTTTAAGCTCGGCCCGAAAACCTGGTGTGCTGTTTTGCGCTGAATTGTGCTCAGCTCAAATTATCCACACATTTTCATTTACTCCTATCTCCCCAAAAAAAATAGCTAATATTAGAAAAAAATACTTGACACGTGTACATATATTTACTATAATAGGTAAACAAACGTTCACTAATAAGCACGGGTGTTCACTTATGCACGATGATTTAACAAGCAAACAAGAAAAAGTTTTAAATGCTGTTCGAGATTTTCAGGTGCAATACGGTTACCCGCCAACCGTGCGCGAGCTGGCCGAAATATTTGGGCAATCCTCAACAGGGGGTATCCACAAAATTTTGCAGGTGTTACGGCAAAAAGGGCATTTGCGAAAAGATGACCGCAAATCGCGGTCGCTGGGAATTGTCGATCAGCCGGATTTGACTTCGGATCGCATAAAAAGCTATCCCATTTTGGGAGCCGTTCAAGCCGGTATGCCGCAGCTCGCGTATGAGGAAAAAGAAGGCGATCTCTATCTGGATACCGAATGGGCCGGAAATTCCGATACATTTTTGTTGCGCGTAAAAGGCCAAAGCATGATTGATGCCGACATACGCGATGGTGACATTCTTGTTGTGCACAAAACGCAATCCTGCCGTAATGGCGATATTATTATAGCGTTGTTGGATGATGAGGCCACCGTCAAGCGCTTTTTTAAAGAAGTGGATCGTGTTCGGCTGCAGCCGGAAAATCAAACCATGCAACCGATTTATGTTGAACAAGATTATCCCAATTTCCATATTATTGGACTAGTTCGTGGGTTGTTACGCAAGTACTAAATCAGAAAGGGGTAAAATGATGGTGCCGATTACCAATTTGGACGTGACTTTGACGATGAATATCGCTACTTTATTTGATTACAAGATAGAAAATAATCCGTTCGAGATGATGAGCACGGCCTTGCAAGAAGTGAACGAGGCATTCGAATCGCTCTACAAACAGTTTAATATTTCTTATGACGATTTTATAAAGGACGTACAGTTCCGCAATCGCGAGCTCGATAGGCATCTCGAAAAGCTATGGGATTCCATCAATTGTGACATTTATGACCATTTCGATCACGGTACCTTGCTGAGTTTCGAGCTCAATAATTGGAAGCGCGATCTTTTGGAGTGGAAAGAACAAACGCTGCAGGCCATTATGGATTTTGTCAAAGAAGAATTTCATATGGATTTTGAAGCACAGCCTTGGCCTCTCATCGATGCGGCGTAATTGGCGCTGGAGGTATTATGAGTAAACACACATTACCGGATTGGGACAAGTACTGGGCTAATTTTAAAGATTTGAGTTTGTTGAAACAAAAATCAGCCGATCTGGATGACACGTTGAAATTGATTGAAAAAGAGTTTGATACGAAACTAATGTCCGGCGACCACATGCAAATTGTTGAAAGCCTGGAAGACAGAATCGAAGAACTGGAGCGCGTGGAACAGGCGCAAAAAACGGCAGTGCAAACAGATCTTTTTGATGACCTCTAAAATCGGAGACATATTATGCGACAATCGACATCAGTTCAAGGAATTCAAAATACGCAATTGGCGGAATCGTTACTGCTGGCCTGCCAGAATATGGCCAATATTGATAACGAAATGGTGGATTATATTTCGCAACACCTTTATATTCAATCCGCCATGATTCTGGAGGATAATAATCTCACCGAAAGCCAACGGAAATATTACACCGCCTTTTTTCATTCGTGCTCAAAATTTATCAATGCCGAAAATGACAACATCAAACAACAGGCGATTGATGAGATAAAACATTTTGTAGCGTGAGTATTTCTAAAAAATATATTCGAGCAATATAATTATAGTCGGGATAGAAGCCCTGTGCGAATTTGCTTCCAGGGATGAAATTCCTGAAAGAACTCGAGTAATCCTTTCGTTTTTCCGCGTTTTCGCGTCTCTGCCGAAATAGCCTTAGCCTTTCAAAGCCCTGCAACTTGCTTGTAGGGCTTTTTGGTTTTAAATTTCATTGACTATTAGTGCCCATTTCTGTATATTTCCTAACTTTTATTTTTAAGGATGTTACGTCTTGTTTTATCAGGAATGAGGAGCTGTTCGTTTTGGATAAAGTCTATGACCCAAAAAATGTTGAAAACAAATGGTACCCGTTTTGGGAATTCCATAAACTATTTCATGGCAATGAAAACACTGAAAAACCGACCTATACGATTGTAATTCCACCACCGAATGTGACCGGCATGTTGACCATGGGACATATTCTGAATAACACGATCCAGGATTTGCTCATCCGTTGGAAGAAAATGCAGGGTTACGAAACTTTGTGGATGCCGGGCACGGATCACGCCGGCATTGCCACACAAAACAAAGTGGAGCAAGCTCTGCGCGAAGAAGGCCTGACGCGCTACGATCTCGGTCGTGAAGCCTTTCTCGAACGTGTATGGCAGTGGAAAGATAAATACGGCGGCATCATCCTGAAACAGCTTCGCAAATTGGGCGCGGCATGCGATTGGGATCGCGAAGCCTTTACCATGAATGATAATCTTTCCCGCGCGGTTCGTGAGGTGTTTGTCTCGCTGTACGAAAAAGGCCTCATCTATCGAGGCCGCCGTCTCATCAACTGGTGCCCGTCCTGCCACACGGCACTGGCGGATGAAGAGGTGCTCAACCGGGAAGAATCAGGCGGATTTTGGAGTATCGCTTACCCTCTGGCTGACGGGGATGGTGAAATTGTTGTCGTTACCACACGTCCGGAAACCATGCTGGGCGATACCGGTGTTGCTGTTCACCCCGATGACGATCGGTACAAACACCTCATTGGCAAAACCGTGCGCCTGCCGCTGCTAAACCGGGAAATCCCTATTGTCGCGGATGAGCATGCTGACCCCGAGCTTGGCTCCGGTGCCGTCAAAATTACCCCAGGACACGATTTTAACGACTTTCAAGTCGGCGAGCGTCAGAACCTCGAGGTAATCAACGTCCTAAATTCTGATGGCACCATGAACGAAAATGCCGGGCCGTATAAAGGCTTGGATCGATTTGAAGCGCGCAAAAAAGTTCTCGCCGATCTCAAAGAACAAGGCCTGTTGCGCAGCGAGGAGAAAAAAGTCATTTCCGTGCCACGCTGTTACCGTTCTGACGATGTGGTCGAGCCCTACATGTCCGATCAATGGTTTGTCAAAATGAAACCGCTGGCCGAGCCGGCGATTGAGGCGGTGCGTTCGGGCAAGATTAAATTTCACCCCAAACATTGGGAAGAGACCTATTTTCACTGGATGGAAAATATCCGCGACTGGTGCATCAGCCGGCAAATCTGGTGGGGCCACCGCATTCCTGCCTGGTATTGCGAAAACGATCACATCACCATTTCCCGCGAAGACACAAATGCTTGTTCAACCTGCGGCAGCACCAATTTGCGCCAGGATGAAGATGTGCTCGATACCTGGTTCTCGTCGTGGTTGTGGCCGTTCAGCACATTGGGTTGGCCAGACGAGACTCAAGACCTGAAAACCTTTTTCCCGACCGACACACTCGCCACAGGACCCGATATTATTTTCTTTTGGGTCGCGCGCATGATTATGGCCTCGTTAGAGTTTATGGACGACATCCCGTTCAAAGATGTCTATTTTAACGGCATGATTCGCGATTTGGAAGGTCGCAAAATGTCCAAATCTTTGGGCAATTCTCCAGATCCGCTTTGGCTAATTGACGGCGCCGAGCCTTCTGAAGTAAAGGAATTTGTTAAAAAAAATCCATCTGCCAAAGACGGAATTCCCGCGTATGGCGCCGACGCCGTGCGCTTGACCATGCTTTATTCGTCGCCATTGGGTGGAGATATTCGATTTGATCAATCGCTTACCGAGCTGGGGCAAAGATTTGCCAATAAATTGTGGAACGCCAGCCGCTTTGTGCTGATGAATATTGAAGACAAGGAAATTTCAGCTTTTGATGAATTGAGTCATGCGGATTTTACTTTGGAAGACCGCTGGATCCTCAGCCGCCTGAACAAGGCCATTCATGTTATTAACCACGCGTTGGGCGAATTCAAGTTGAATGATGCTACGCACGCGTTGTACAGTTTTGTGTGGAGCGAGTATTGTGACTGGTACGTCGAGCTGCTCAAAAATCGCCTGTACGACGAATCCAATCCGCAAGGCCAAAAGGTTGCGCGATCGCTGGCCCTGTATGTGCTGGATGCCATTTTAAAACTGCTGCATCCATTTATGCCGTTTATCACTGAGGAAATTTGGCATGCATTACCTGGCAATGACGGTGATGCTTCGATTATGCAACAATCGTATCCGGAAGAAGAATCGTTCTGGCACAACAAACAGGCCGAGTGCGACATGGTTTTGTTGCAGCAGGTGATCGGCAACATTCGCAATATTCGTGGCGAAATGAACGTGCCGCCGTCCAAAGAAGCAGAGCTGGTTGTGCATACGTCGGATGCTGACAAAACCGCAGTATTGCAGCAAAATGAGGTTTCAATCCAAAAGTTGGCTAGAATTTCCGAAATTACTTATGATGGCAAGAAACCCGGACTTGCCGCCAGCGCCGTGGTTCAGGGCATCGAGTTGTTTGTGCCGCTGGCCGAACTGATTGATGTGGATGTGGAACGCGCTCGCCTGCAAAAAGAGATCGAACGGCTGGAAAAACAACTTGTTGGATTGGCTAAAAAACTGGAAAATGAGAATTTTGTCTCTCGCGCGCCACAAGATGTTATCGATAAAGAGCGCCAAAAGAAAGAAGATTGGGAGACCAATCTGAAAAAACTAAAGGCCAATTTGCAGAGCCTTGTTTAATCATAACAGTGTGAAATTGGAGCTCATCTCGCTATTTTAAGTAGAGATGAGTTTTTTGTCTAAATTGAGGATCAAGCGATTTGTTTCTAAAAAGATGAGGGGAATAACATGACTTTATTAAAATATATTTGCTTGCTGATGTTAATTCTGGGCATATCCGTTTCAATAGCCCAGCCACAGGTGTCCGTCACTATTTATAATGACAACTTGGCTCTCGTTCGCGAAGTGAGGGCCATTCAATTTGAAAAGGGCACTCAGGAATACAAATTTGTGGATGTGGCGGCGCAAATCGATCCAACGTCCGTGCATTTTAAATCCCTGACCGATCCCAATGGCATCGTGCTGCTGGAACAAAATTACGAGTACGATCTGGTCGGCACAGACCGATTGCTGCAAAAATATATCGAACAGGAACTAATCGCCACGATTGAAGAAGGCGGCGCGGTTTCCGGCACTTTGCTGAGCTCATCCGGTGGCGACATTATTGTACAATTAGAAAATAACCAGATTCAAGCGTTAAAAGCGGAGGCCGTACAAAGTATTCTGTTTCCATCCTTGCCCGAGGGTTTGATTTCTCAACCGACGCTGGTTTGGCTGGTCAATGCTCAAAAAGGAGGGGAGCACAATTCTGAAATCAGCTATCTGACTTCCGGGATTCAATGGCATGCCGAATATGTGGCCGTAGTAAATGAAGAGGATACTCAGCTCGACCTTGCCGGATGGGTTTCCATCGAAAACAATTCCGGTACGGCTTATGAAGACGCCAAAATAAAGCTTGTTGCCGGAGATGTGCATCGTGTGCGCGAACCGCGACCGCGTCCCATGCGCAAAGAGATGTACGCCATGGCCGCTGCTGATGAAGCGCAATTTGAAGAAAAAGAATTTTTCGAATACCATTTGTATACGTTGCAACGGCCAGCTACCATCAAAAATCGCCAGATCAAGCAGTTGTCTCTGTTTCCGTCAGAAACGGCCGATGTTGATAAAATTTACACCTATGACGGTGAATACAATGGCAAAAAGGTAAATGTTCGTCTCGAGTTTGAAAACAGCAAGGAAAACGGATTAGGCATGCCACTGCCGCGCGGCAAGGTGCGTGTGTACAAAAGCGACTCTGATGGCTCGCAAGAATTTATCGGTGAAGATGCCATCGACCACACACCCAAGGATGAACTGGTTCGCCTGACAATGGGCAGCGCGTTTGATATCGTCGGTGAACGCATTGTAAAAGATGTACAGCAAATAAATAAACGCAGCCGGCAACAGACCGTCGAAATTACTCTGCGTAATCACAAAGAAGAAAAGATTGAGGTGCTGGTTATCGAACATTTGCGCGGTGATTGGAAATTTGTCGGCTCTACACCCAAAATTCATAAAAAAACTGCCAATCGCGTGGAATTTCAGGTTAAAGTACCGGCAGACGGCGAAACAACGTTTGAATACACGGTTCTTTTCCAATATTAAACGGCGGTTGCCGAGTCGATGGCGGTAAATGTTCTAGCACGACCGGTTGATGCGTTGACGTCTATCGGTCCCAAACGCGCTGCACTCATGAACAGGGCTGGCCTGTATACGATTGAAGACCTGTTTTATTATTTTCCGCGGCGCTATTTGGATCGCTCGACCGTCACCAAAATACGCGATTTGAAAGAGAATGAAGAAGCTACCGTAGTCGGTCGAATCATTCAGGCGGATGTACAAACCGGTCGAAAATCTCGGTTTGTACTGGTGTTGTCCGATGACACTTCGCTCTTGACCTGCGTGTGGTTTGCACATCCCACGTACTGGAAAAAGATTTTTATTCCGGGTGAATGGCTGGCGGTGAGTGGCAAGGTTGGCCGATTCGGTACCTTTCAAATGACGCACCCTGACTTTGACCGATTGGGTGACGACAAAGAAGGCGCGGGATTTAATACCGGAAAAATTATCCCGGTGTATCCGTCGACCGAAGGATTATCCAAGGTAGGTCTCGACAGCCGCGGCTTTCGGCGCATTCTGGCAAATTTGACAAAGCATTTTTCGGATAAAATTCCGGAGACTTTGCCCGAGGATATCAAAAATAAAAACAAGCTGTTTCAATTATCCGAAGCGCTTGTGCAGATTCATTTTCCGGATAATTTCAAAAGTCTGGAACATGCCATTCGGCGACTTAAATTTGATGAATTGTTTTTTCTGGAACTCATGCTCGCGTTGCGTAAACAAAATTTCGCTACTCAAACCAGTGGTATTTCATTTAAACGGGCGGGTGACAAGGTGAAGCACTTGGTTGATTCACTTCCCTTTGAGCTCACCGACGCTCAAAAACGCGTGCTGCATGAAATCCGCGCGGATATGAAATCTTCAATCGCCATGAACCGCTTGCTTCAAGGCGATGTCGGTTCCGGGAAAACGCTTGTGGCGCTTATTTGCCTGCTCATTGCTGTGGAAAACGGCTATCAAACCGCGCTCATGGCGCCCACCGAAATTTTGGCCGAGCAGCATTATATAAACATTACTCGACTATTGCACGATATTGATGTGCAAGTCGAGCTGCTGATTGGCGGCCAAAAAAAATCGGTTCGCGATAAAGTGCTCCAACATATTGCCAATGGCCAAGCCGATATCGTCGTGGGCACGCATGCGCTCATACAGGAGCATGTTGATTTTGTGCGGCTCGGTTTTGTGGTGATCGATGAGCAGCACCGCTTTGGCGTCATGCAGCGCGCTACCTTGCGCGACAAAGGATTGTCGCCCGATGTTCTGGTGATGACTGCCACGCCCATTCCGCGAACGCTGTCACTAACGCTATACGGCGATTTGGATGTCTCAATTTTAGACGAGCTGCCAGCGGGCCGTAAACCAATTATCACGTCGTGGCGCTCTCAAGGGCGTCGCAAAAAGATTTACGAATTTGTTCGACAGCAAGTGGCCGAGGGGGCGCAGGCCTATATTGTATTTCCGCTGGTGGAAGAGTCCGAGAAAATTGATTTAAAATCCGCCATTGAGAGTTATGAAAGCATGCGCACCACTTTTTTCAAAGATTTCCGGTTGGGACTCTTGCACGGCCGCCTGAAAAGTGCTGAAAAAGAATCGGTCATGCGCCAGTTTCAAAACGGCGAGCTGGGTATTTTGGTCAGCACCACGGTCATTGAAGTGGGGGTGGATGTGCCCAACGCCACCCTTATGGTTGTCGAGCATGCCGAACGTTTTGGGTTGACGCAATTGCACCAACTTCGAGGGCGCGTCGGCCGCGGGCACAAGCAATCGTATTGTATTCTCATCGGTTACGGCAACATTGGCGGCGATGCTCGCGAACGTTTGCAAACCATGGCCGAAACCAACGACGGCTTTGTAATCGCTGAAAAGGATTTGCAGCTTCGCGGCCCCGGCGAGTATTTTGGTACCAAGCAAAGCGGTTTACCGGATTTAAAAATTGCCGATGTGATTTTGGATGTGGAACTGCTGCAAACCGCACGGCGTGAGGCGTTTCAATTGGTAAAAGAGGATCCGCGTCTGCAACATCGAGGACATTTGAATGTGCGCAATTATTTTTTGCGGCGATTTAAAGATAAATTCGATTTGGCGTCCATTAGTTGAACGGATTGCTGAAAAAATTGTACTATATGTTAAAATTGCTTTTAATTGCAGGATTAGATGTCAAAGAGTCAACAACATAGCCAACAAGTGTGGGAGGATTTCTGGGAGCAGCGCGAAATCGAGCAGGTTTACTCCAATTCGGATCGCATCGTTCAACAAATCCAAAAATTAGGCAGTTGTGACGGCAAATGCATTATGGAAATTGGTGCCGGCTCGGGTCGCGACGGCTTTAAATTGGTCGATTTGGGCGCTACTGTCATTTTTCTTGATTATGCTGAAAGCTCTTTGCGTTTGATCGAACAGTTGTCCAAAAAGCTAAACAAACCGGTGTTTCTGGTGCGTGGCGATGCGTTTTTTTTGCCATTTAAGGAACATTCGCTCGACATCGTGTATCACCAGGGGTTGCTGGAACACTTTACGGATCCGAACGGTATTATTCGCGAAAATTACCGTGTTCTAAAAAAAGGCGGAGTGGCCATAGCCGATGTGCCGCAAAAATATCATGTTTACACCGTGGTCAAGCACATCCTCATTTGGATGAACAAATGGTTTGCCGGATGGGAAACAGAATTTTCAGTCAATCAGCTCAAACGTCTGCATCGTTCCGCCGGATTTCATATCCGTACGGTGTATGGGGATTGGATGCGTCCCAGCTTTTTTTATCGCGCCAGCCGCGAAGCGCTTAAAAAAATTGGATTAAAATTGCCGCAATATCCCAAGCGGATTTCTGTCCTTTCTCAAATTCGAGATGCCTGGCGCCGCTTTTTTATTCGGCAAAAAATAGCTTATTACACGTTTATGGACATTGGCGTTATTGCCGAAAAAAAGGAAAATTGAACCGTTTTGCAGCCATCCTACAACATACTGGTGATAAACTGGCAAGACATCACACATCCGCTGGGCGGCGGCGCTGAAGTTCATTTTCATGAAATTTTCAAGCGCGTTGTGGCTGCCGGACATTCGGTGACACTATTATGCTGCAGATACAATGGCGCAGCCGCTGAGGAAATAATCGACGGCATTCGCGTGATTCGTCGTGGTCAGCGGGATTTTTTTAATTATTATGTGCCGCGGGCGTATCAAGAATTGCGTCGCAAGCAAAAATTTGACATTGTGTTTGATGATTTGAACAAAATTCCGTTTTATACACCGGTGTATGTCAAAGAGCCCATCATAGCCATTGCGCACCATTTTTTTGGCAAAAGCATTTTTCTCGAAGTGTCTTTTCAATATGCGATGTATGTGCATGTGTCGGAATTTCTCGTGCGATTTGTGTACCGCAATACGCCCTTTGCCGTAGTTTCCAACAGCACAAAAAAAGAGCTTGAATCGTGGCGTTTACAATCCGACATTGAGTTGCTGCCCAATGCGGTTGATTTATTAAAGTACACTGTAAAAGCCGAGCAAAAGAGTAAAACGCCACAAATCGGCTATGTGGGAAGAATTAAAAAATATAAAAGTGTTGATCATATCATTCGTGCTTTGCCCTTGATTAAAAGACAGATTCCGGATATAGTTCTGAAAATTATCGGTGAAGGCGATGCCTTGCCCGAGCTTGAAAAATTAGCAAATTCGTTAGGTGTCGCGGATCGGATTGTTTTCACAGGTCATGTGTCTCACGAGAAAAAAGTTCAGCTTATTAACGAATCTTGGCTGGTTGTTAATCCTTCATCCAAAGAAGGCTGGGGCTTGACGGTG
>CAYPZM010000050.1:0-20415 GCA_964414825.1 uncultured Cytophagia bacterium
TACGCTTTTTTATTCAATTATGCAATCCACAACATTTGAATATAGCTCGACGACCACACCGAATTGGTGCAAGCCGGATTGCTGCACGGCATTGAAGTGGTCAACAGCGACGAGTTTTACCCGCGTGCGTTTCAATGGTGCCTGGATCACAATTTAACGCTCATCGGCAATTCGGACGTTCACGGCTCTATTGCGCGCGACTATGCCATGCCGCCCGCGAATCACCGGCCGATGACATGGGTGTTGGCCACAGACCATTCCGAAACGGCCATTAAAGAAGCGCTTTTCGATCGTCGAACCGTGGTCTATTGGCGCAACTGGCTAATTGGGCGTGAACCGCATTTGAAAACCATATTTGATAACGCGGTAGAGGTCTCGCCGGTAGTCACGTTTACAAATCCACAAGGGGCTCCCATCCGCTTTACCAACACATCGGATATCGACTTTGAGCTCGAATCCGGTACCGTGACCGAACGGTTTTCCGTTCCTGAAGCCGTCCATATTCCGGCTGGCAGCTCGGTACTCATTCCACTACGAAAAGCGGCTGGCGCGGAGTTGCCGGAATCGATTACCGTAGAATATCGGGTAACCAATCTAAAAATTGCGCCCGAAACCTCGTTGCCGGTGGCGTGGGAGTTCCAAGTTCAATAGGTTGGCAAAGGGGAAGCCAAATTTAGCTGACTGCCGACAGCCGTCAGCAGTCGGGAGATCGGACGCATCAGGGTACCCGGTCACCGGCCTCCGGTCTCCATTTGATGGGGCTCATTTATATCCTCATATTAAATTTTGCAATTTATTATTACATCTGTAATATTTTTCTTGACATTTAACTATTACATTCGTAATATTCCAATGTATTACAAATGTAATAATTAACCATAAAGCAACGGAGGTGCACATGTTACCCAAAATTTCCGAGGCGGAATGGCGGGTGATGAAATTGTTATGGAACAAATCACCGCGCACTGCCAATGACATGGTCGACGAGCTGGAGGGCCACGTGGACTGGAACGCGCAAACCATTCGCACGCTCATCAATCGTTTGGTGCAAAAGGGCGCCATCGATTTCGACAAGGATGGTCGCGCCTATTTGTATTATCCGAGAGTCCAGGAGCGCGAGGTACAGCGCGCCGAAACGCGCTCGTTTGTCTCGCGCGTGTTTAACGGAGCGATGAAACCGATGATTGCGACGTTTTTGGAAGAGACGGAATTGTCGGAAGAAGAGATAAACGAGTTGGAGCGGTTGTTAAAGGAGAAAAAATCCAGGAATTAGGGAACCTCGCTCTCTAATGTTAACATTCAAGAGATGTTCTAAAATAGAAGGGGAACCACATTGAACATCCAACAAAACACGCTGTTACGATACTGCCTGCTTGTACTGATTCTGTTTTCCGCCACATTTGCGCAAGATTCTACGCAAACCCATTCGAGTCCTGAAAAAATCAATGTGTACATCGATTCGCCCGATTGGTACATGGACCTCGATTATTACCGTACCGAAATCCCGTTCGTCAATTACATGCGCGACCGCGCGGACGCGGATGTGCATATTTTGACCACCATCCAGCGCACCGGCGGCGACGGGTGGGAGTTCACCATCAACTTTATTGGCCTGCGCAAATTTGAGGGACAAAAAAACATTCTCAAATACACATCCAAACAAACCGATACCGAAGACATCATCCGCAACGAGCTGGCCAGGCATTTCAAACTTGGATTGATGCCATACGTCTCGCAATCGTTGGCCATTCAGCAGATCGATATCCATTATTGCAAACCCGATGCCGAGGAAGAGGCGGCACAAACGCCGCACGATCCCTGGAATTATTGGACGTTCCGCACGCAGGTGCGGGGTTATTTTAATGGTGAAAAATCCTACAAATACAATTATCTCAATTCATCGCTCTCGGCCAATCGCGTTACCGAGGCGTGGAAATTCAGTTTTTATCTCTCCATCAGCAATACGCGCAGCATTTATGACTATGGCGACGAGCTCTCTTATACGGATGACCGGAGCAGTAATCATTTTTATGCCAATGTGGTAAAAAGTGTAACCGCGCATTGGTCATTGGCCGTCAAATCCGGCGCGTATAAATCGACCTATAACAATTACGACCTCTCCGCCTATGTTCGCCCCGGCATTGAATTTAATGTCTATCCCTATTCCGAAGCAACGCAGCGGCAGTTCACATTTCAATATTTGTTGGGGGCGCATTATTTCGACTATTATGAGGAAACGATTTATTTTAAAATGAAAGAGCAGCGATTCACCGAACAGCTCAACATTGCCTATGAAATCAAGCAGCCCTGGGGTTCTATCAGCTCATCGCTGAATGCGTCGCATTATTTTCACGATATCAACAAATTCAATGTAACCTTGTACAATTCCATCGATCTCAAACTTGTAAAAGGGCTGTCGCTCAACCTCTACGGGTACATTACCTTTTTGCGCGATCAACTCTCTCTGCCCAGCAGCGGCGCCTCGCTCGAGGAAATCCTGCTCCGCCGCCGCGAGCTGGAGACCTCGTATTACTATTACATGTCCATTGGCATCAGCTACACGTTTGGATCGATTTATAACAATGTGGTGAACCCGCGGTTTGGGGGATATTAAGCACAAATTATCTTGAAATTTACCATTTTGGAGAGGAAAATGGAGTTTTTACAAAATCTTTCGGAATTGGCGCACTGGTTCTTTATCACCTCCCTCAAAGCCACCATCGTCATCGCGCTCATTATGATGATCCGCTTGCTGCTGGGCGACCGCCTGCCGGCGAAATGGCAGCATGCGTTGTGGTTTTTGTTGATGGTGCGGTTGGTGTTGCCCGTCACTTTGCCGACGCCTGTGAGTTTGTTTAATTTAACCGATAAAGTGCCGTACCGACCGGCGCCGCCAACGCATCTGAACCTGAATTATTCGCCGCCGCCCCTGGAAAAGCCGGCAGCCGTCGAATTCGACATTGCGCAAAAACAAAATCCGGCAAAGGATAACACGGTGGTGATGCAATCGTATTCGCTTTCGATACTTGAACTCGCCGGCCTGCTGTGGCTTTTCGGTGCGGCCTCCCTCCTGCTCTATGCCGCGGGACTCAATCTCGCCACCTGGCTGCGATTCCGGGGCGCGCGGCTCATAGCGGACTCGCGGCTAAATCGAATTCTTACATCGAGTCAGAAAAAACTCGGCGTCAAAAAACAGATTCGACTGTTTCAAATCGACAAATCCACATCGCCGTTCTGGTTCGGGCATTTTTGGCCGCGCATCTATTTTCCGAGCGCCTTGGTCGAATCGTTGTCCGATAACGACCTTGAACACATTTTTCTGCACGAGCTGGCGCATTTAAAACGCAAGGACATTTGGGTTTCCGTGTTGCGAACACTGCTGCAAGCGGCGCACTGGTTCAATCCGCTTATTTGGTATTCGTTTGCCAAAATGCGCAACGACCGCGAATCCGCTTGCGATGAGATGGTGTTTTACACCCTCGGCCAAAACCGCTCGGAGGCGTACGGCTTGACCCTCATTTCCCTGCTGCGTTACGCCAACCGCAACGGACTGATGCCCGTGACCGTCGGGCTAGCCGATACCCAGGAAGACATCCGGCACCGCATTGACCGAATTGCCAATTTTTCCATAAAATCCAAATGGTGGGAGGTTCTCATGTTCGTGATTGTCCTGGTGATTTCCCTGCTGACGCTCACCAGCGCCACGGAATCCGCGTCCATTTCCGGGGAAATTTCGTTTCAGGATGGTGCGCGGCCGGATACAATTTATGTGGGATTGTATGATTACAACTGGCGTGCCGACTTTGTGGGCAGCGGTGGTGAGCCGCAGGCGCTGCAAAAGCTGACCCGTAAATCCGATTATTCGTTTAATGTTGAGCCTGGCCTATATACATTGGTGACATGGGATTCGGCTATGAGTTCGGGCAGTATAAAATCTTTATTGAAAACGACCAAATCGACCTGACAATTAATTTTGAACTGCAGCGCAAAGGATTGCCGGAAACCATCAGTAATATTGCGCTGATTGGCGATTATTGCGATTGGGACGCTGATAAAGCGGCGCAGCTCGCGTTTATAGACAATGTCTGGCGAACCAGAGCGCCGGATAGTATGCAAATGGGTCAGAAATACAAATTTTTTGTCTGGGAAAAAGGCATCAGCGGGTTTTCAGAATTCCTCATCGATCCATCCAAAAGGCCGATCTATCGATACTCGCCGGACGGCAAGCACATGCAAGCGAGTATCAACTGGGGCACGTTCGATCACATATATCAGGGTGAAAAGGAGTTTATCCTGGATCCGGCACTCTTTCAACGGCCTCGAAAGGAGGCGCGGATCACCACACGAGGCTGGGAACTGGCGGAGCAGTTCAACAAAATGCCCGAGGAAGTTTACATGCTCGAGCTGGAGATGGTTCGCCCGATGAACGAACAAGCGGGACGCGTCGTAAAGTTCGATGTGAAAAAGCACTATCATTTTATACGTGCCAAATTTGACAGCATGGAAGCAACGTACGATCCCTATTTTAAAGATATTTTTGTAGAGAAAAAGCTGCGCCTGCACCAGCTTTTTAGCCCGATACGACGGGACATGTACCAATTAATCTCCAAGCCGGACACACCCAAAGAGCAGCTCGCCGCTTTTTTTGAGAGCGACTCGTTTCGCCAAAACTTTGAGGACGTGCTAGCGCTTGTAAAACAACTCGATCCAAACAGCTTTTTTTTCACCGGGGATTTTGTTTATAATGTTCTTTTGGAGATTCCGTTATATCTGGAAAAATGGCCGTCTCTTGGCGAAGAATATGATATCTCTGTTGCAGACTGCCAGGAAATTTTGGATGACTTTGTACAACATTCGGTCAATCCGTTTACTCGAGAAACAGTCATGTATAGATTGCAAATGCGCTTTGCAAATATGGATTCAACCGCTTTGGCCGAAAAATATAGAAAAATGCTGTATAAAGAATTTCCGGATGGGTTTTATGTGCAGGCTATAAAAGAGGAAAAAAACCGCTTTAATTGGGAACGGGTCCAACCGTATCCGGCGCTTGACTTTGATGTAACAACGCTGGATGGCGCCAGATTGAGCTTGAACGAGTTTCGCGGTCGCTTTGTATTCATCGATTTTTGGGGATCGTGGTGCGGCCCCTGTCGTCAGGAAATCCCAAATATCATTAAAATGGCAACCGAGCTGCCGAGCAACAAATTTCAGGTCATTGGCTTGGCAAAAGATGAAGAGAAAGCAATGCGTAAATATTTAGCAAAACAAGAGCTGCCATATCCCAATGCGCTGGTTAACAATGAATTGCTCAAAGCCTAGGACATTCAATATTATCCGACGAGCTTTTTAATCAATCCCAATGGAGAGGTTGTTGCCCGGGATATTCGTGGGCCGAGAATGTGGGTGGAAATTGGCAAGGAAATAGCAAAGTGGGAATTTTGACTGAACTGACCCGATCCCTTTTGAGGGATCGGGTCAATATGTTGCATTTAAAAAATTGAACTCTCGACAATTCTCGATTGCGAATAAAAATATGACTTTTCCTGTGGAATCGCTCAATAGTTTTACAACCTGGCTTTTCACCACCTCCCTCAAAGCCATTGTAGTAATTGCCGGCATTCAAATCCTTCGTACCCTGTTACGCCACAAAATATCGGCGCAAATATTGCATGGATTATGGCTGCTGTTGATTGTTCGCTTGCTGTTACCTTTTGACGTGCCGAGTCCAGCGAGTATGTTTAACGTGACGACATCGTTCACAGCCAACCAGCCCGTAGAGCCGGTTCCAATTTCCCCAAAGCTCGGTTCTTTGCCCGAACATTCTAATATGATAACGCCTGCCCCTCTTCAATTAGAAAACAAACAGACAGCCCCAAAAACGAATTTCCAGCGTAAAATCAACTTTCGAGACATAGCCTGGAGCGATGTTATCGGTATTTTTTGGCTAACCGGCGTTGTGCTATTTTTAACCACGGTGTTCGTCCAAAACTATCGCTTTAGAAAGACGATTCGCAGCGCTGCAATACTCCCTGACTCTCGTATTATCAACATATTACGATCAACTCTAACACGCCTGAATATACAAAGCCACATAAACGCGTACCCATCATCCGGCATTACCACACCGCTATTAATGGGAGTGTTCAAGCCGACCATGTTGTTACCGCAGCATTTGGTCGAATCGCTTTCCGACAGTCAACTCCAGCATGTGTTTCTGCACGAGCTGGCGCATGTAAAACGCCGTGATCTGCCGCTGGCTTGGCTGTGTACATTCTTGCAGGCGCTGCACTGGTTCAATCCGTTCATCTGGCTGGCATTTTATCTCATGCGCGGTGACCGTGAGGCGGCGTGTGATGAGATGGCTCTCAAGCATCTCGGGCAACACAATGCGGAAGCCTATGGAGAAACTCTGCTTTTGGTGATGCGCAAAATATTGCGTAAAGGGCTGCTGCCAGTGACGCTATCCCTATCCGACAACCATTCGAATCTCAAAAGGAGAATTACCATGATTGCCACGTTTTCGAAAAAATCCAGGTGGTGGAATGTCGTAGCCGTATTACTGTTTGCTTGCCTAGCAGGGCTGGCTTTGACGGGCGCCACGCCCTCTCTCAATCACGAATCCCTTTATATTCGTCTGGGCGCCAATCGTCTCGCCACACTCAATGGCATGGAACTCGACGTGGACGATATCGGAAACACTCTGCACACAGAATATGACGTTTCCGAGAACACCAATGTATCGGTGGAAACCTCTGCGGAAACGCCTGCGGCCGCGGTTTACGATGTCATGCGACAGTTGTTGGATTACAAAATTGTTCAGGTGCAGTTTAAAAATCGCGAATCCGGGCAATTCATATCCACAACTCTGCATGATGAAGCGGATCGTATTAAATCAATGGGCCGAAATCTGAAATACTTGCAAAAAAATGGCAAATGGGGGTATGTGGAAGAAGAGGGACACATGGTTATCCCGGCTTTATATGAGGATGCCTATCCCACGTTTATAAACGGTTATGCGTCTGTGAAAAAAAACGGCGCCTGGGGTTTGATCGACACGCTCAACCAAACGATTGTACCGTTTCGCTATGACAAAATTGGCCACCTTGAAGAGGGCCGCATCGCCTTTTTAAAGGATGGCAAATGGGGATTTCTCGATGCCGCAGGTATCGAGGTGATTCCGGCGCAATTCGAACAGGTGCGATTTTTTTATAACGGCTACGCGCCAGTACAAATGAATTAAAAATGGGGATTTATTAATCTACGAGGTGAGATGGTTGTTAACGCGCAATTTGAGGAAGTTCTGGCATTTAGAAAAGATCTTGCTGCCGTTAAAAAGAATAGCAAATGGGGATTTCTCGATACCACAGGCGCACACGTGATCCGTTTCCAGTATGAAAATGCCTATTATTTTAGCGACGGATTGGCGCCGGTGCAGTTGAATGGTTTGTGGGGCTATATCAACAAAAATAATGAGATGCTCATTCAGCCACGATTTCAACAAGCTGATGTGCTTATGGAAAGGCGGGCCGTGGTGAAAATCGAGGATAAATATGGGGTTATAGACACGGACGGCACATTTATCATAAAGCCAGAATACGACATGATTTCAAATTACCACCTGGGCGTTTGTTTTGCCGTTATTTTTGAAAATCCCCAGGCGGGAATTTATCCGCAGCACATTAATTTTGACGCAGCGGGGAACCCGCTCAGTTGGCAGCGATAATAAAAATCAAATCAATAAAACAGGCGCTTCTAACCTTTTTTTGCAACTCTTGAGTACAAAACTGTCATTTCCCCTTTGGATGACAGTTTTGTATTTCTATTGCAATTTTTCATGCACACCGGTTGTGTATGGCCCGTGCATACATTCCCAAAAAACAACCTTCAAGAGCAAAATACATCTATTTCAAAATTGTAAATCCTGTATTTCTTGACCGGCATTACCATCGCGTAATTCACCATAAATCGGCTTAACTCACTTTGGAAACTATTTATTCCAATTAAAATTAAACCTGATATAACTGGCTTGCAAGTTTGCATTTAGACCCTGCTTTCTGGTGTGCTTGTCTATTTTGTTCTGAAATGTTTTTTGGCACACGAATTGATACTGACCCTCCCCGCACTTGAACTCGGATGGACTTTTGTCCAGCAACAAATCACTTGTTTGCAATAAATATCAATTTTTCAGACCATTAAACACGCACGGTCAACTTTTCATTTATTGCAATTTTACCAATCACGCTTTTGCATTTCTCTCTCTCTACTGTATGTATATACTATACATAAATCACGCTGTAAAGTCGAGAGAGAAAAGGTAACATGATATCCAAGACTTTAACAGGATATCACTCTATTAAGCAACACCACATATTATAACAAAGGTGCTACTGCACGTGTTCGGCCTGATTCTCAGGTACGGGCCGCGCAGACGAGCATAAAAGCATGTGTATGTCAAATTCATATGGAAATGGCATTCGAGTTCCAAAAATGATAAAGCAGCAGGAAGGTAGTAGTATGAACCATTCAATTTTTTGCACGCGCTTAATCACTCTTTTGATGCTTTTAGCTTTGACTCCACTTTTCGCGCAAACCATCCAGGTGTCGTGGAGTCTTAATCCCGAGTCCGATATTCAATCGTATCATATTTACCGTGCTTCCACTATCGAGGAAGAAATGGAAATTGCCCAGGTTTCGGCAGCGGATTCCGTTTATATGGACTCGGACATTTCGCTTGGCGAAGAATATACGTATCGAATTGTCGCTGTAGATGCATCAAACAATTTTGGCGAATTTTCAGATCCGGTTTATGTAGTAGCCGATATCCGATCCGCAACGGAGAACGCTGCTCAGCAGCCGTTCGAATTCAAGCTGGAGCGGAATTATCCGAATCCTTTCAATCCCACCACAACGATTTCTTACAGTGTGGCCGAACAGGCGCATGTCTCACTGGTTATTTATGATGTTTTAGGACGGGCCGTTAAAACATTGGTTAATGAAAATCGAGTTCCCGGCGTTTACGATATTGTATGGGATGCCACAGATGAAACCGGGAACAGCGTGGCAACCGGACTCTATTTCGCCCGGTTTGCCGGAGGCGATTATCAAAAATCGATTAAATTAGCATTTAAAAAGTAGTTTTTTTGTTATCCATTCCACGGCTCGCGAGAGTTATTTTGAGGAGTTTAACATGAACATTACACGTCATAAACATACCTATCTTGTTTTTCCTCTCATTCTGCTGGCTTTGATGGCGAGTGAGGTACTGGCAATCTCATATTACGTTTCTCCAAATGGTTCGGATAGCAACGACGGCTCAAAGGCAGCGCCCTTTGCAACCATACAAAAAGCCGCCGATATTGTCAATCCGGGCGATGTGGTCATTGTTAAAGATGGCGTTTATACGGCCTCTAACGGAAATCCGGCGATCGTTTCCATCAACAGAGCTGGAGATGAGAAAAACTGGATTGTTTTTAAAGCGGAAAACAAATGGGGCGCTGTGTTGCATGGTGACAAAACATCAACATTGTACGGTTTTCTCTTTTTGCAGAATGCAAAATATGTTCGCGTGGAGCATTTCGAAATTAAAAGCACCAGCCGCGATATGAGTGAAGGCTGGAATATGGCGGGCATTTGGAGCAATTCCGGCGCGGATTTTATCACCATTGCCGGAAATTATATTCATGAGGTGCATGGCGGTGCGTTTCATGGCGAGAATTGTGAATACCATATCTATGACAGGAATGTCTTTAAAAACATCGGTCGGCTACCGGAAGGCCATCCAACGTCCGATTACGCGCATGACCATGGCATTTATGCGGTAGGCAGCTACACGGACATTCTCAACAATGTCTTTATCGATTGCAAAGCCGGGTGGGGCGTACAAATTGCCGGATACGGAGAAGAACACGGCGATTATTACAATATCATAAATAATACATTCGTCGGAACGAATCCGCAGCGCAACGGACAATTGATGATTTACTCGGCTTGCCACGACATTTTAATTCAGAATAACATTTTCTATCAGCCCAAAGGTGCAGCCATTGTCACCTATGGCGGCGGAAATGGCAAGCAGTACAATGTCACAATTCGCAACAACATCACAGAAGTTGGATATATCGCAACAATTACGGATATGCCCACGACTCCAGCGCCGATTCCTTCGGATTATGATTTTAAATTGATAACAAATTACACCAACACCAATCCAATGTTTGTAAACGCGGAGCAGGGCGATTATCGATTGTCTCAGAACTCACCGGCAATCGACAGAGGATGCAACACCGGGTCTCCCTCTTACGACATGATCGGAAATGCCCGGCCCAGCGGCGCGGCTATCGATGTTGGCGCATACGAAAGTGAGACAGGTGAACGCGGCGGGTTTCCAGCCTTGACCGAGATTTTTCTGGCAGATGAGAATAGCGCCGCAGCCAAAGTATCGACCATCTCCAAAGAGCAGTGGTATGATCTTTATTTTGATTTTCAAGGATGGGAAAACATTGCATACGTCGATGTGTGGATAAACCACAGCACGTGTTCGGAAGGAAATGTGGAGAATAGAGGCGGGCGGTTTCTCAGTGCGACCAATTACAAGCTCAGCCTGTCGATCAGTAATAATCAGCTATGGGTGGTTGAAACCGAGGGATCGACAAGCGGTGTTAACCTAACCGGCTCGATCGGTGCCTGGGTTGATGCATCTGGAGATGAATATGTTCAGGACGCTGAGGCCCAGCGTGTTAAGGTAAAATTCAAGTTAATGGATAAAGCGATCGACGGCGAATGGAAAGTGAACGCGTTTATCCACACCAAAAGCGGACAAAATTCGGAGTTAAGACAACAGCCTTTTGCCGTAGGTGACGGTGAGATCGATACCTCGCCGCCGTTAAAACCCAGAAACGTCTCGGCGATTTTTTTGAATCATTAGGCGATACAGAGCGACAAGCTCATCGCACCAGTTTTGCATGCTGAGATTTTCTGCAATAAATTTTTTATTCACAAAACCGATTGACGCTAAACTCTCCAATGGTTCATTGGAGAGTTTTTTTATGAGTATCGACAACTCTGCAGCGTCACCGCTTTCAAACGTAAAAAATCCCAGATTTTTATTTTTATAAAATGCAATAGAATCAATGTCGGAAGCAATGACCGGCAAACCGCAGGCCATGGCTTCGGAAATGGAATAGGGAAAACCTTCGTAACGGCTGGCCGAAACAAAACAGTAGGCCATGGCATAAAGTTCGGCCACGTTCTCGACCGGAGTGATTACCTTTAAATTCGCCTGCTCAGCAGACGCCTGCGCAATTTGGGAATTGTTCGACGGGCCAACAATCAGACACTTGAGATTTGGAGCACCGCCATCGCTCAGTTTTACGGCCTGCGCTACGATATCCATTCCCTTTATAAAAGGATCCCAAGCGAACATGAGAAAAAGCCGTTCATTCCCGGCAATGTTCCACGCGCTTCTCAGTCTGCGGCGCTGCCAGCCATTTTGTTCATCAAGCCGGCTCAAGTCGATGCCATTATAAATGGTTTTGATCGTGTGCGCCGGACAACCGCGTCGGATGGCCTCTTTTGCGATAAAACCTGACACTGCAATACTATTGTTCACACCAAAGGTGCCGACACAGCGCATCTTTATGAGGTCTTTTAATTTTTGTTTGAGGCGATATTCCTGGAACATGGGCGAATGCATGTGCCAGACTGTTATTACTTTTCGAAACAGTTTGACGAGAACAACATCCACATCGAATGTGGTAAAATGAGAGTGCAGAACCAAGGCGCGATTTTGCCGGACAATTTTTAGCAGTTGCCAAAATCGCCGCCAAATCGGTTGCTGTTTGTTGATAAAATAGACCGAGATATTGTGTGTGTTCAAAATCTCCAGCCATGGCCGCTCTTTGGCTTCGGAAGGCAGAACCAACACAAGGTCCATGTTCAATTGCTCTTTCAGATTTTGTTTTAAACAAACCAAAGATCGCACAAAGTTACCCGAATATTGTGCGCTAAAATCGGCAATATGAACAATGGAGGTATTCATGTTGGATTGCGGTATCATGGATAGCCTGACATATTTAGACAATGGCATCCGCTTTTGTTTGGGCGGCAAATGTCATTTGAAATACGACGCGTTTTTCAAGGGGGACGAGTTTTTCCACAACGTGCGCATCAAGAAAATCTGCAATGGATTGCATGGCTCCGCCGCCAAAATCGCCAAAGCTAAGAATCCCGTGGGCGGCAAAACTTTTTTCACAAAATTCGTCGGGAATTAATCGTTTCATTTCATCGACAGTGAAATAGTGCCAGCCGTTTTTGCCGGCAGCTCCCAGTGCTCTGAGTAACCAATGAATCATTATTAGCGAGCGCGCTTTATCAATGATCAATAGTTGGCCAGTGGAGTTTAGCATCGATAAACAGTTTTTGACAGCTTTACGAAACGCGATCTGATCATGGAAGCGATTAACTCCGCCCAGCACATCTTTGAGCAACACCACATCAAATTCAGGCTTGAGGTCCAACGCAAAAATATCAGCCGGAATGACATGAAATCGTTGCATCGTAATGCCGTATTGCCTGGACAGGTGCGACAGGGTCTCTTTGAGCGGCTCAATTTCGCTTTCGGAGTAACACGTCACCGTTGCGCTCGCGCCACGGGCGACAAGAAACGGAGACAGTGTCGATCGAGCCGTGGCCCCGAGTTCGAGCACGTTTAGATCATCAAATCGAAGAGATGGTAATATGCCGGCCAAGCCCTTGAGAACCACCTCCCGGTGCGGGCGCACGTGCCAGGCAATGCACTGGTTTAGTAGTTCAAATTCGGAAACAGACAATTCAACTGTTGGTCTTTTCATGCGGAGATTTTTTCTGGTCTTAAATTATCAAAGCGGGACACGCGTCGTTCCCATTTAAAAAGCGGGTTCGTTTCATCGCTATTTTCGCATCAGCAATTGAGAGACATGCCTTATCTTGCCTTTTAATAATGCTGCCCCGCCAACTGCCGAGCCAATCCCATAGGCGACATGTATGAGCAGAAATAAAAACAAAAATGAGATGACCTGTAATGATTTTTTTTCAAGGGCGAGTTTGATGGAAAAATAAATATCCACCAACACATACAATAAAATAATCCCATAAAAGAGCCAAATAATTGGCGAATACATCAAACCGAGGACGAGACTTGCCAAAGTAGCTGTAACAAACAAGAGCGGCACCAAATGACGCACGGAAAAACAGTTTCGTGCAAATTGCAAACTCTTGAGAACCCAATACCCGTTACGAAAATTTTGCCGCAAAAACGCACCGAGGGTTGCCGGGGCATAATAGTAGCTTTTAATTTGGGGGATCAGCACAATATTTTTGCCCTGTTGTCTTATTCGCAAATTAAATTCAAGGTCCTGGTTGCGTACCAGTTGCTCATTAAAGACATTGTTGTTTTCGAACACGCGGCGGTCGTAACATCCATAAGGAACGGTATCGACAGCCCGCGGTTTATCCACTCCCACACGAAAATAAGAATTTCCCACGGCAAAGCGGCTGGTCAAAACGGTCGTAATTAGAAAACTCATGCGAGACGTTTTGACCGATTTTGTTAAAATAATCCCCCCCACGCAATCCGCTCCAGAGGAACGGATTGCGTTTATGTTGTGTTGGATAAATTGTCCGTCGATCAAAATATGTCCGCTCAAAATCAGAATGTATTGCCCGGCCGAAGCGTGGATGCCACGATTTAGAGCCGCCGGGGTAATTTTTTGCGGATTATCGATCAAACGAATAAATGCATATGTTTCAGCATAACGGTTGATTATCTCGCGCGTGCCATCCTGGCTCATGCCATCTACAACAAGAATTTCGAGCTCGTAGCGTGGAACATCATTGGCTAAAATGGCATCAAGACAGGGACCGATGGTATGCTTTTCCTCAAAACAAGGAACCACAATCGACACCAACGGAGAATCGGAAGCAGGGCTTTCTGATGTAGCAGATTTCATCACCATGGGAAAGGGAAGCGGTTTACTCATGCGCTGTTCTCCACCAACAGGTCGTACATTTGCCGTGAGGTGTTGGCACTATTAAATTCACTATATATTTTTTGGATTCGTTTGGCGGGATCGTCGCGTTGGAATTTCAGATCGTTTATGATTTGCGCCATGGCATCAGCCAGGTCTAGCGGGTCTTTTTCATGTGTTAAAATTCCAGCACCATCGCCCAAGAGTTCGGGGATAGAGCCGGTTCGGGTTGAAATGACCGGCAGGCCATAGGCCATCGCTTCCATAAGCGACACCGGGATGCCTTCAAACTGGCCATCCGGCGTTACGATGGAGGGCACTAAAACACAATCCACCTGGTGATTTTGGTACAATTGCAAGAGTTGTTCGTGCGGCAGCGTTTTGTGCAATGTAATCAAATCTCCTACATTAAACGCCTCTATTTCAGCCAATAGCGTTTGCCTTAATGGGCCATCGCCGTAGCAGGTTATTGTAAAGTTTGTGATGCCTCGGTCTCTTAAAATGGCACATGCTTTTATTAAATATCGATGTCCTTTGACCGGCAGCAACATGGCCGGTACAGCAAAATGGTAAACGTGACGCGCGTTTTCAACTTTTTTCTCAGGCTTCCATGAACCACTCGTATTCATTTGAACGCCCATGTGCACAATTTTTACCTTGCCATTCAAATCAAGATTTGTAATGCTCAGCGCATCGGATTTACCCTTTTGAGAAATGCACCGCGCAAAAACAACCGATTTCAATTTCTGCGATAACATATTGTTTTCATAAATGTCATGCCGATGCAGTGTTGTGCTCCACGGGATTTTATTTATGGCCGCAAACACATACGCCATAGTGGCGGGTGTGGTGCCCCAACAGGCGTGCGCATGTGAAATTTCTCTGCCCTTTAAAAGGCAGGAAATGGCCACAGCTTTTGGAAACACCAAAAAATTTTTTGCGGCAGATGCGAAACTCTCAGCTTTAAACGTTATATCCGAAAAAAGCCGGGCTGCGCGAGCGGGAAAAACAAAACAAAATCCCAAAAATAACCGCAACACTTTAAAATTCATCAAGGGCAGCGCCACTGTATGATTTAGTAATTCCGCGGCTTTAGGGTGGAAAATGGCAGTCGGTGATTTGCGCGGGCAAACGAGAACATTGAGCCCAAGCGCTTCAAGCGCTAAAATTTCTTGCAAGATAAATTCCTCGCCCTTGCCATACGGCACATTTACGGTGAAAAAGATGACGGTTTTTTCACGCCGGTTGTTCAATAGCTTTTCCTGCACGTTGTGGACGTTTCACGTCGTAGCCTTTTTCGCGTAAAATTGTGTAAATTTCTTCGAGATAGTGCTGGCTGGTGCGCGCCAGGCTAAATTGTTCAACCGCTCGAATTTGGGCGTTGACGGCTTGTGTTGCTCTCAATTTTTCATTCTGCAACAAAACCAGTATTGCCGATGCCAAAGATTCGGCGTCCCGTGGCGGCACGAGCAAACCGTTTTCTCCATGGGTAATCACTTCCGGGATTCCGCCAGCCGACGTTGCCACGGCCGGTACACCCAAAGCTTGCGCTTCCAAAAGACTGATCGGCAATCCCTCCACTATTGAAGAAAGCACAAAAATATCCAACTGGTTCAGGATACGTTTTATGTCTGATTGCCGTCCTAAAAATCGACATTGTTCAGTCAGGCCCTTTTCTTTGGCCAGCATTTGCATGGATTTGCGCAAGGTGCCATCACCAACAAGAACAAATTCGACATTTGGAAAAACGCGCGCCACTTGAGCCGCCGCCTCTATAAAATAGACATGTCCCTTAGCCTGTTCAAAATTGGCAATGATGCCTACACGTTGCAATTCACTCTTTATTTTTTTGCTATTCGGAGAAAATCGAGTTGTATCGATACCGTTATGTATGACCCGCAGTTTGTTCGATGGGATTTGAAACAAAGATAAAAAAGCATCCCGCACGGCACCGGACACACAAACGCAACGATCCATTTTATTAAAAACAAGTTGG
The DNA here is from genome assembly GCA_964414825.1 of uncultured Cytophagia bacterium. Taxonomy (GTDB): domain Bacteria; phylum Zhuqueibacterota; class Zhuqueibacteria; order Residuimicrobiales; family Krinioviventaceae; genus CAYPZM01. Next base: position 16,000 of record CAYPZM010000050.1, read on the forward strand.
TTGATACGTTTTGAAGCAAGCCATCCGCCCGAATTTAGGGTGTGCTCCACATGGATCAAAACCGGCCGTTTCAGGTAAATGCCAGCCAGTTTGGGCAACAGGCAGCCACTGCGACCGTGGGAGATGATCACATTGACGTGGTTATTTTTCAAATAGTTGATTATACGCGGCAAACCAAAGGGGTTGTAACTCTTTTTTAGCCCAAAACAAAAGACGTCAATACCCGAGTGCCTGAGCTCTTGCGCCAATTCTCCTTCAAATTGCGTGGTAGCTACCATGGAATTGTAGCTGGCCGCTTGAAACGCCTTGGCCAAATCCACCACTACCCGTTCCTGACCGCCGAGTCGAAGTCCCCAGGTAAACTGCACAATCGTTAACTCATTTTGAGATATTTCGTCCATTTAATTTAATTGATTCCTATAATCAAAAGCACCGATCCGAGAAAAGGTAAAAGAGGAATGTTCTTCCTGCTCTCCATGCGCGCGTGACAAATAATAAACTGCCGAAACAAGCGCCAGCAACAGCCAAAGAAATTTTTTATGATCCGCTGTGATAAACATTGCACCTATCATAAAAGCAAACAAGGAAGCCTTTAGGCATGCCGCAAGATCACGCAGGCGAGGATTGCTGTAATGTTGAACGGAGAGCCGTGTCCACGCCAGCCCCAAAATGAGCACAAACGGAATAAAGGAAAAAAGCCCTCCACCGGACAAAATTTCCAGATAGGTATTGTGAACAACCATGGCGCGGCTGGCGCCATATTCCAGAGCAAACAATCTAAAATTGTGCAAGCCAACACCAATCAGCGGGTGATCCAAAAACATTTGTATAGCGGCTTGATAAAAACCGAGGCGCAGTTCGGATGAAAAATCATTTTCGGGATCGAGATAATTCAAGCTAAACAAGCGATCCCAAAAACCTTCTGGCGCTAAAAAGGTCAGCAATAGAGCAACCAGGATGGGAAAAACCAGCAAATATTGCCAACGCTGTCGAGAGAAATAAAATGCCAGCACCGCCATCAAACCGACAAAAGCGATAATACCACCACGAGACCCGGTTAGGAGCAACAAGATCAGCAGTATTCCAAAGGCGGCAATAAACAGGGCTTTGGATTTTTGGCTCCACAATATTTTATAAAATCCCATTGGCAAAAGGATCAACAGAAAAAGCGCAAATTCGTTTGGATCCCCAAAACCGCTGCTTATTCGCCAGGTGTCCAGGCCGCGGATAGAGACGTTCATGGCCTGTACCAGCATACTAACGCCAATGGTATAGCCAATCAACAGGACTACAATGAGGTCCAAAACGTTGATGTTTGTTATAAAATAACAGGTGATAAAATAAAGCACCGCCAAAAAGAGATAGGTAGACAGAATGGAGAGGCTCAGCGTAATGTCCTTGGCAAAAAGTGATGAGACCAAGCCGCTGAGAATAAACAAATAAAAAAAGACGTAAAAACGATCGTTGAGATGAATAAACTCGCGGGAAATCAAAATTTTTAACGATAAAGAAAGCACAACCACGAGGCCAAATATTTTGGTAAAGGAAAAGTTTTCGAATGCGGCAAAACCTTCCAAAGGCAACGTGGCGAGAAAAATAAGGAAAAAAGTAAGAGGGAAAAAAATAATCGGCCCAATGAACAGCAACACAAGAAAAATCACCACCCCAAGCTTGGCATTTGTGAGAAACACCACACCGAATGCAATTGCAAGAAGCAATGCAGAGACCAAAATCAGCATATTTTTAGTTGTGAATTTGTTCAATGCAGAAAATGTTGGGGCGTTGTTATCGCGCATTTTTTAATCATTTCGTGTTTCTTAAAGATTCGCAAGGTGGAAAAGGACGTGGGCTGTATCGGGTTCATTTCAATTGTGTTAAAACCTCTGCTAACTGTTCGCACTGGCCTCGGCGATGAAACTGCTGTATAAACGTTCCGTTGGGTGAAATGTGCAGCTTGCCTTTTTCAAACAAAGCAATATATTGTCTAATTTGCTGCTGGATCTGTTCCGGCGCATCGGGACTAGCCAAGGTTCCGGCGCGAGATTTCCGGATAATATCGGCCGCTTCACCATTCTCACCGATACAAAAGATAGGTTTTTGCAGTGCAAGATAGTCATACAATTTGCTCGGTACCCATCCCGATGCGTGGCGGCTGGGATAGGTAAAATATAACAGCACATCGCTTTTTGACAATTCGGTGTACAACTTGCTTTTTGGCAATCGATTCTCGATGCGCAGGATAGGATTGAGATGGGTTAATCGACTTAACAAGCGTTGAATCCCGTTTTCCAAAGAACCGATTAGACGAATTTGCAGTTGGGTTGCCAGGGTATTATCTTGGCGCACAAGTTCATTTACAATCTTGAAAAAACGGTCCGACATGCCATCGTACAGCGTTCCGGCGTAAACCAGCTCTAACTTTTGATGGTTTCGATGCTGGCCATTGGAGCCCGGGAAATCCTCCGGATCAAAACCGTTATAAATCGCCTTGAACCGATGGGGTGCAATATGTTCATATCGATTCATCATCAAGGTTCGGTTCGTAGCCGTATTGGCAACGATAGCCTTTGCATGTTCGACCACATTACGCTCAAAAAAGCGGTAGAGCTTTAAATCCAAAGATGAAAATCTGTTGTTATCAATATCCAGAGCATGATCCATCCAGGGGTCGCGGAAATCGGCAACCCAGGGAATACGCGTAAAGGTTTCCAGCATCCAACCCAGAATATGGATAGAATGTGGCGGAGATGTTGTAAACAGTGCAGAGATTTTTTCTTGTTTAATAATTCGCAACGCCTGAATAAAGGTGCCGGGAATCCAGGTGATCTTGTCATCCGGTTTCATAATGGAGCGATACACGTTTGACATCAGGCTTGAAGACCGGTCTTGGTTTGGCGTTGGTTGAGTTATCGGTGGCGCAGGATTAGCTTGAAACAATCGCCTAAATCGAAACGCAAAAAGCGCGCGCACATCAAACCATGTTGTTTTATAAATCGGCACGCCAGAAGGAACATCGCCAAGCAAGGTTTCATCGAGCGTGCTTGCTCCCGGATTTTTGCAAGTCAACACCACAGGTTGCCAACCATGCTCGCGCAAATATTTGACAAATTTTAAAGGACGATAAGCACCGGTTTCATTAAAGGGAGCAAAATAAAATGTGATGATTAATAGTTTTTTCATGTCACGACTTAGCTTTGCCTTTTTGCGGCATTGGCCCAGTTTATTGCCCAGCGGTAGATGTGTTTTACTTTGAATCCTCTTTTTGGAATCATGCTGATAAAATCGTCCAAAGCAGCGGGACGAGCGATAAACACAAACAGAGCATAAGTTAAAATCCCTACCGCGATACAAATGGATAAAATAAATCCTTGAGGCAGTGCCAAATATTCGAGCAAAACTCGCGCACAATAAACGATTAGGCCCATGGCAAGGGATGCGAAGAAATAGGGTCTTAACACAGAAAACAGATCGATAATTTTGAGATCAATGAGTTGGAACGATATTAAAAAACTCACATAAACCAAAATCAGATTAGAAAGCGCATAGGCCGCGGTCACTCCGATCAACCCCCAGGGCAAACCCAGAACAGCACTCAGGACCGAAATAAAGGCAGCCGCAACGCCCCATCCGAACCACAAACCGGTGCGGCCCTTGGAAATAAAGATATTTCCGGACAACACGGAAATGGAATGCACCGATCCCAACGGCGCCAAAATTGCCATAATTGGAATAGCCGCACTCCACTTGGCGCTATACAAAACAAGTACAAACGGTTTGGCAATTACTGCCAAACCAAGGGATAGCGGAAATGCAAAAAGCGCCACTCCGGCGCATGCACGCAAATATTTTTGTTTGAGGAGCACATTGTCATCTTGGACCGAAGACATGGAAGACAAAAGAACGCGGCTAACAACATGCGAGATAAATTGGTTCGGCATGGTATAAATCCTAAAAGCCAGCGTATAAAAGCCCAACGGGGCTGCGCCCAAAAATCTTCCAATTATAAAATTATTGGCTCGGCTGGCAAAAGAGTTAAAAATCCCAAAGCCGGTCATGTGGGCAATAAATGATTTTACGCGCTTTATATCATTCCAGGAGAAATTCAAGCGTGGAACCCACAAGGTAGCAAAAAATTGCATAATCGTGCGCAACACCGATTCCACAACCACGGCTGCCACCAGCGCCCATACTCCCCACTTTGCGAGCGCAAGACTTATAGCCGTTAAACCTTTGATGAGGGCAATACTAAAATCAATGATGGCAAGTCGATCGAACCACAATTTGCGCCGCAACAGGCCATGATGCACCGACCCCACTGCGGATACAATATAAGCGATGGATAGTACCCGCAAAATAGGGGCAACTTTGAGACTTTGCACCAGCGCGCCAAACAGCGGACTCGCCAGAAAAAGCAAT
>CAYPZM010000051.1:0-20390 GCA_964414825.1 uncultured Cytophagia bacterium
TGTGTCCACGTTCGGCCTCGCCAAACGATTCGATTTCGGCAAATTTGCTCTCGGCAACACGAGCGCGAAAATCCTCGCTGCCGCGTTCAAACTTCAATACGAGCTTGCCGTTTAACCAATGTTCGACGTTTTTATTTTGGGAGACAATTCGACTGCGATTCCACTCCTCAATCGGGTTCATGATTTTTTCCGGGCTTGGCGGATATATTTCGTAAAGCGCCGCCATCGTGTGATAATCATTCGGCTGCATGCGGCCGTCCTGCATCCACTCGTGGTTTAAATCATCCAAAAGTTGATATTCCAAGCCAATGCCGCCGGAGCCGCTGGACAATTCCTCGACCACATAATATTTCACGCCACTGTTGGCGCCGGCTTGGTGCATCTTCCAATCCCACACGAGCTCAAAATCGCTGTATGTTTCTGTGGTCATAATATCGCCGCAGTCCTCGGTGTTCGTTCCTGGCGGATTCACGAAAAGCGAGCCATCTTGTACCTGCCAGCATTCCGGCACATCCTGGCGATTTACGCCGCGCCAGCCGCTGGTGGTTTCTCCATCAAATAATAATCTCCAGCCCGCCGCTTTTTCGGAACGGGTAAGCCGGTTTGGACCTTTGGAATTTTCGCAGTGGATTGCTAACATTCCGAGCATAAGTACAATAATGTAAAGATTTCGCACGATGGGTTCCTTAATAATTTTTTATTAAACTAATCATTGTTAGTGTCGATTCTTTCACCGCCTGTCAGAATTTCATGTGCAACAGGATTTGAATTATTAAAGTCCTTTTCTCGAAATGGATGAGGCTCAATTCTGCTATCAATTTTTCTTCTTAGCCTCATTAGCTCCAGTTGAATATCTAAAGCATTTTCAAATCCTTTAAGAATCACTGCAACATCGATATCGCTCTCATCATGAAAATTCCCCTTTACATATGAACCAAATAGAAATATTTGTTTGCAATCATAATGTGACTTGACCAAGCTAGCGTATCGTTGAGCAATATTTAGAGCATCTTTTTTATCCAATTGTGCAACTCCTTTATTCTATCAATCCATGTCTCCGTGTAATCACGAGTACAAAGATTATAGAACTCCCTTCTATAATCATCATAACGGGCATTTATGTTGAATGAAGTAATGGTATCTAAATAGTCAGAATATTTATCTGAGAGCTCCAGATTGCATAATTCTGCCAGTCTATAAAGATTATGAATTCGAGGCGCATGTTTTTCATGCACTTTTACGTAGAGTGCCTTTAGTAGTTTTTCTACTGTAATGTGTCCGACAAATAAAGCCCAGCTGTAGGATTTTGCATTGAACAGTTTATTCATCGTCCTAAAATCATCATTTGATGTTTCAATCCAATGCTGCTTTACTTTTTCAACGTCAATTTCCTCGGGATCCTTTTTCTTTTTGGTGGTCAAATGCGGAGTTCCTCAATTCATAAACTATTGCATCACCTGGAACAAAAAAATACCGATTACTATTCAAATGGAATCAATCATAAAAATGTTTTGTGTTCTGCAGGTCCAATAAATGATAGCTTATTTAAACCGCTCAACATACTCCAGAAACTGTTTTGCCGTACGATCCAAATTCTCAAGCGAACCGCCACCCCTCAACACTTCACACATTTCATACACAAGATAGCCTTGATAGCCGATCTCTTTGAGCGTGCCGATAAACATCTCGTAATCGATAATGCCCTCACCCATGGGCACGGCGCGCATGACCGGTTTTTCGGCGACATAATTGGTCAGCTCGTGCGCATACGTAAAGCGGGGATGCACCACATAATCCGCTGCAATGGTATTGACGATGTAGGGTTGCATTTTCAAAATCGATTGACGGATTTCTTCTTTGCTCAATCCTTCCAAAGTCGGCGACCAGGCATCCCAACCGGCTTTGACGTTCGGATGATTGACTTCCTCCAGCAGCCAATACATGACATCGTGATGCAGCGCAATATCGTGATGATTTTGCACGGCCAGTGTTACTCCGTATTTGGCGGCTTCTTCACCTGCCAGTTTGAGACCTTCAACCACCATGCCGTACTGTTTGTCATAAGGAACTCCCGGCCGTTCGTAGCCAGTGAAAATGCGCACCATATCGGTGCCGAGGTCGCGGGCTAATTTGGCGACCTCACCAACATAGGCCGCCTGGATTTCCACATTAGGAATGCCGGGCTTGTCCACGCCCGCGGTAAAATCCGTGTAACCGGCCAATGCCACCAGGTCGAGACCGAGTTCTTCGATGCGGGCTTTGAGCTGCTTTCGATCCTGTTCATCGTAGTCGAGCACCGATACATGCGGACGTTTGGCGACCAGCATCACGCCGTCAAATCCCAATTCTTTGGCTTTGACCAAAAATTCGTCCACCGTGAGGCGGGTCTGGCCGCGCCAAAATCCGGCATAGCTCACCGAGTGCAAGCAGGTTTTGAGTTCAAAATCAGAAGCGTTTCCGGTAGGTACGTCTTGGGCGAATAGCGGAATTGTGAACATGAGCATAAGCATAAGCATAATCAAAATAATCGCTGCCAAATGTTTCATAGTGTTCCTCCTTGAACGATCAGAGTTTCGAGTTGAGGCCTTTTTGGTCACAACAAAAAACGATTTACTGCGCTGCGGGTGTGGTTTGCAAAATATATTCGGCAATGGCGCGCAGCGTGGTGTCTTCCAGGTGATCGAATGCCGGCATTTCGGCGCCACCGCGTTTGTTGCCCGGTGCAATGGACCAGGAGATAATGCCGTCCGGATCGTTTTCATAAACTTGTACGATTTTCTGCAACGAGGGTCCAACCAACTCAAAGTCTGTGGCGTGACATACGCTGCAATTGCTCTCAAAATCCTCTTCTCCGGCCGAACTGTAGGTTACCTTGCTGATGCCCATGCGCTCCCGGGCACGGGCGGCTTCAGATTTCCAATAAAACTGCTCGGTCTTTTGCTCCACCAGTGCGCGATGCGGATCTATAGCGCGCTCGCGATAGGAATGGCGGCCAAACGCCATGGCAATGACCGTTGTGGTCAACAACACAATGACCACCCAAAAATTGACGCCGACCAGAGCATCATTTTTCTTCAGCTCGCGCCATACGTACAACATCACCAAAAGTGCAGAAAGAATGCCCAAAGCAAACCACAAATAGACTTTAAACGACATGCCGTGTACAGGCAGCGACAGAAAATTGATCGGGCCGACGATAAACTGCATCAATGTTGCGACAAACGCCACCATATAAAACGTGTATTTGATTTCCTCGCGGCGGAAGCCGGGCAGTTTTTCTTCCAGAGGATATTTTTTGCGACCAAAATAGCCCACAGCAAACAAGGCCGACACCGCAATGGTGGCCAGCATAAAATGGAGATAACGCGTCAACACATTGGGCAGCAGCAGGGCGGACATGAATCCTTGCACATCCGGCCAGCGCGCGGGAAACAGCATCAAATTCACGTTGGATAAAAAGATGAGTGGGATGAACCAAAACAGCGCCAGGCTCATAAAAGCAACGGTTAGGTGGATGAGTTTACGCTGGCCGCTCCAGGAGTCCCACGTGTATTTGTGTAAATAGGTGAGCAAAAATGCTACAATGACCAGAGGGATGATCAACAACCAGGTATAGCCCGTAAGCGATGTGGCGGCATAAAAATGGGTCGTGTACGCCAAATTGATGACCAGTAGCGGCGCCACACCCAAAACCACGGCCAGGCTTTTATTAACGGTGACGGTTTTCGAAATCTCGTTGGCGAGATAGTCGTATCGTTTTCGCGACAATCCCAGAATTTCAAAAATAAAAGAAAGCGTTACGCCGCCGACCATAAAATTTACAAACAAAATGTGCAGCAAAAATAAAAACACGAGCAATATTTTCAAAATGCCGGCTGGGAGCGGCAATTGTAATCCTATGTCATACGGGACAGGGACGTCATTCATTATGCACCTCAACGGTTCAATTGCTGGATTCTTTTATGGATTCCTCGATGGTCCGGGGAGTGAGTCCAATGGACTGGGCGCCTTCGACGCGAAACCCGCGGTTCTGGTTCTCTACAATATAAAGCGCCAGTGCTTCGAGCTCGGCTGCATTGCCTGGAAACGGCGGCATAAACGGTCGCACGTTGTGCATATTGTTCATATACGCGGAGACTTGTTCGGTTTGCCACTCGCGGTTCGGAAACAGTACGTTAAACCGCGAGTTGACACTGTTGATGCCGCTCATGGTGTGGCATCGGCTGCAGGCCAGAAGAAACACGTCGTGACCGGCAGACAGCTTGGTGTCCTCGGTCACCGCTTTATTCTCTACAAACGCGGCATGCGGCAAGATGCCGTCTTCCTTGAACAATGCATAATCCTGAACGCGATAGCCGTTGGCGTACATGTAATCTTTGATCACATACGGCTTGCGAACAAATTCGCGCACCCGTTCAAAATAGCCCAATAAAGCAATTGCAGCTATGAATGGAATAAACAAGCTCAAACGAGGGAGGCGACGAGGAATCATGATTCCCAAAAGCGCAATCAGGGCGATTAAAATCGTCATAGCCACCAGCAACACCAGAATGGTGTTGTACCATTGCGTATAATCCTGAGTGGTGACGGCCACGGGCGCGTTTGATACCATAAAACCGGGAATGCGTTGCCAATACCAGTAAGCGGCGGCCACGGTGAGGGGCAAAAACGCCAGCGTCCAGATACTGAGCGTTCGAACCACTTTTTCTCGCAACGGCTTGTTCTGTTTGGTGAAAAAGGGCACGAGGAACATAAAAAACAGTCCGGCGGTCATAAGTGCGAATGGCGTACGAAACGCCAGTTGGGGCAGATATAGAGGATTTATAAACGCAGTCAGCATGTTGGACTCGGGCGTCCACAATTTGAAATAGGGCTCCCATTGGCCGGGATCCATCATAAAGCCGAGGATACCGGTGATGATCAGCATGGTGAGCCAGGATAATGCACTGAGGGTTACACCGAGGCGGATGTGCGTTTTTTTGCGCTCGCCTGTGTATTTTTCCCAACTGAGAAAATACCAGAGAATAAAACTGACTTCGAGGACGAACACGATCCACTCAGTAAACCAGCCCCAAAAGAAGACGCGCAAAAGGCTACCGATAGCGGCCGGATTGACCAGCGACGTGGTAAACCAAATGCCCACACCGGTAAGCGCCCCCAACGACGTGGTGATGACAAAAAAGACAAACGTGATTTTGTAGGCAACCTCATCGAGCCCGGGGATGCCTTTTTTCCACGCGCGCCACTCCAACAAAGTAGCCAGCGGGATGGCCCCGACGGCCATGGAATGATTGACGACGACATGGATGATCGCAGTCAAAGCGATGAGCATACGATTGCCAATAAAGTCGAGGTGAAACAGGGGGAAATCCATAAGCAGATGACTCCTGATTGTTCATGCAGGAATTTATGCAAGGGTTGGAATTAATTTAGCAAAGATTTCAAATAATCAAAATAAAAATCTATACTTGGCAGGTCTATATTGAGGGGGAAGCCCATTTAGTTCAAATGCGTGCTGATAATACCCCGCATATCATGTTCTCCCTTTTCAGTCCAGGAGCCGCTTGTTCGCCATAATACCGTGCCTTGGTCGTTAACCAGCAGCAGCGTAATCGACTCTTCCGACGTGATGTTTAGCGCCTGTTTAAATTCTTCTTTATCCAAATATAAAGTGATGGTGATAGCGCGTGCCGCTTCATCTTGAATACCGCTGCGCATGCCCTGATTGATGAACCAGCGTGATACCGGATTGAGCCGAGAGATGGTGGGCAGCTCGTAATAAAAGAATTCTGGGTGTTGCGATTTGAGCTCTTGAGCCAGAGGCAGCCAGGTGTTGATTTGCTGCTGCTGTCCGCGAATAAAGGCGATAAATATCAGATTGACCTTGCCCTCAAAATCTTGCGGCAGTGTAAAAGATTTTCCATTTAAGTTTTCCGATGTCACCTGCGGAAATTGCAGCGAATCAGAAGATGTATTGTTCTGTGAAATTGATTCGGATGTCATAACAATTAATCCTATGTAGATTATGATGAATAATTTCATTTTCCTTGCGCCTCCCGCATTTCGGTGCGCCGCATGGGCATGGCATCGATGCGACGGAAAATCTCTTCCAGGTCCATTTTGCCGGTTTGGCGCAATTTTTCGCCGCCGTCTTTGCCGATGAGTACGATTGTCAATTCATTCGTTTTCGGGCTGAACGTTTCCCAAAGAGTTGTAACAAACTCGGCATCGAGAGCCTTTTCACCTCGATAGGACTCGCCATCTTTCAAGAGCGAAAAGATAATTAAATCGCGCTCTTTCACGCCGGCGTTGTGTTTTTCGAGTTGGCGCTGAGCAGTTATGTACTCGGCATGACTCGAATCCGGTGCAAACAGCAGCAGAACGCGGTTTTTCCAGCGATATTCGTTCAAGTCTGTGCTTTTTGCCACTGATATATTTGCGACCATAAGCATAATAAAACTCAACAAAAGTAATTTCATGATTGTTTTCCTTGGAGTTATGCAAAGAAGCCCTGTCCGGGCTTCAAGCCCTGATAGGGTTAGTAGGCCTCTTTTTCTTTTAGCGTTTCAAGCAACAATTCATACAACATTAAAAGTTCTTCAGACGAAGTCATATTTCCTTCCATACGCTGATGAACGTGTTCATTAGAGATGCCGTATCGTTCCAGCAATAGCCGTGCCTGGTGGTGCGTGGGTAGCCACACCAGTTTTTCGATCATACCGTCAATGGTTTGAAAGCGGCTCAAAAAGTGTCCCAGGTTCAAAATGAAATAAATGCGCCCCGGAAACGGCGAGGAAACCTGAATGTGTTCGTCCATATCCCAAACAAAGCAGCCGACATGCGGCATCCAGGGCAGTCTGGCCTGTTTGAGCTGCAACGCTTTGTCGCGTACCTGTTGCGAGAACGGCATGGTCGCCAAATCGCGTTCCGGATTAAACGGTGTTGGTTTCATGGATCCTCCCTATAATGGCTTTAAAGATGACAAACCGCCATCAATATGGATAATTTGGCCCGAGATCCACGAAGCCTTGTCGCTCAATAAAAACGTCGCCATCTCGGCAATGTCCTCGACCCTGCCGTAACGTTTTAACGGATGCCTTTCTGCAGAGGCTTGTTGCTTTTTCTCATTGGAGAGCAATTGCGCCGACATGGGCGTGTCGGTTAGCGATGGCGCAATCGCATTGACACGAATTCGCGGCGCCCACTCGGCGGCCAAAGAACGCGTCAGGCCTTCAACGGCGCCTTTGGCGCTGGCTATGGATGCGTGATACGGCATGCCGGTCTGTACGGCAACGGTGCTGAAGAGTACGACCGAGGCCGGAGATTCCGCTTTTTTAAGTCGAGGTAGCGCGGCCCGCAACACGCGCACGGCTCCTATCACGTTCAGATTAAAATCATCGAGAAAATCCTGTTCTTTGTATTGGTGAAACGGACGCAAATTGATGCTGCCGGGACAATAGACCACACCGTGCAACACGTCCGGCAGATCTTCTGAAATGTCATCCGTTAAAATGTCTCGGGCGAGGATGGTTTTATTTTTATCGACGGTTTGTTGCGGAGAGCGCGACATCAAAAACAGATGATCGCTCTTGTCGGATAGCAACGATGTTATGGCTTTGCCGATTCCCGACGACCCGCCAACGATGAGAATGTTTTTATGATTTGACATGACAACCTTTTGTATTAGACATATATTAGACATATTTGAAACGTCTAACAGGCAAGGTTGTCCGGCTATTCCCCTTAAATCCATAAAAGCATAGGACTTTTTTTCTATTGACTCGGCGCCAGAATTTTAGACAACATCATAAATCGTAACTTTGAGCCAAAACGTACCGAATGCCTGGCGGAATTCTTCGTGCACGGGATGCTCCTGGTAGATATCGTGCTGCTCTTTATTGTCAAAGGCCAAGATCAGCGCGTAATCGTAGGTGCGGTCGATGATCGGCCGATCCGTAGTCGCCGGCACACCGATGTAGCCCTTTTTTACGGTTTCGATATGCGCCAAACGCTCGAGGCCGCGTTCCAATTCTTTTATCTGGTCCGGTGTCAAATCGTCTTTTAACCAAAAGTAAACACAATGCACGAATTTTGTATCGGATAGTTCTGGCATAAATGGCCTCTCCTTTTCTTTTCTTTTAATTTTCTAAACGCTGAGGCACGGAGCTCGCAGAGGTTCGCCGAGAAAACAAATTCTTATATAAATTCATTGTTTTCTCTTTCGCATCTGGTATAGTTTGTTTACAAATAAAAAAAGTTTTTCAGAATTTGCCTCTGCGCTCCGTGATCTTCGGCTCTGCCTTTTAGCTCACTGTTTACCCTTTATTCGTTTGTACCTCGCCGCCAATGCGTTTGATGCGGCTCACCGTATCGTCAAATTCCTCGAACGTACCAAAACCGATGGTCATCATATCAATGGCATTGGAATTGAGCACAAACTGCAGTGAACTCTCGCGCTGCGGCTCTTCTTTGGTTTTGCCGCCGCCGAATATTTTCATGCCGATCACGCCTTTGCCGTCCGCGCGGGCTTTGCGCAGCAGAGGCACCACGGTATCCGGATAATGATCCATGAGCGTGCCATTATCGTTAATGCGAGCCAGCAAGATTTCCGGCCAATCGGACTCTACGGCGGCGTGCAAGGCATAAATCGAATGAAACGAGGCACCGTAGGACTTGATAACGCCCTTAACTTTGAGTTCGGAAAGATCATCCATTACCTTACGGTAACGCGTGGTCCAGTTGGGTTCGACCTGGCAGTGCATGAGCACAATGTCGACCACATCAACGTCCATTTCCTGGCGGAAGCGATCCACGGCTGCTTGCGCCGTGGTAAAGTTGGCCCAGTCGCTGGGACGGTTCCACAGTTTGCTCATAATAGTGACTTTGTCGCGCGGAATATGTCGCAACGATTCTTTGACAAACTCGTGCGACCCATAAGAATCTGCCGCATCCAAAAAGCGCACGCCGGACTCGTACGCGTGCTGCACAAAATCGACAAATCCGGTTTTGCCCAACCGCGTTTGTTTGGAGGCTTTGTTGCCGCCATGCGTGCCGGTTCCAAACGACAACATGCTGGTTTGAATACCGCTTTTCCCCAAAGTGATCGGCGTTTTGAATGGATCTGTAGCGCCTGCCCATGCCGGTAGCGGCAAAGACAAAGCTGCGGCTGTTGCCGCGCTGGTTTTGAGAAAATCACGTCGATTCATATTAAACATATATCACCTCTCAACTTTAGCTTAAACCAGGCGCAGAGAAAAACAGAGGTTCGCAAAGCGAAATAGAAACAATTTCTTTTTTTAATATCATGATAAATTTATCCAGTTTAGTTTTCTCTGCGAACGCTGCAACTCGGCGTTGAAATTCAATGTATCAAAAAAGTTAACTTGAAATTGCTTTAACCCGTTTGAACGCGTCATCAACATGCTCGTGCTCGCTAAATCCAAGGGTAATCGAATCCACATTGCCGCTGTTCCACACGTATTCCAGTGATTTTTGCCGCTGCTCTTCCGCAATGCAATCGCCGCAGCCAAAAATTTTCATGCCGATGATGCCCTTGCCGGCATCGTGCGCTTGTTTCAGCAGCGGCATTACCTTTTCCGGCTCGGCATCCATTTTGGGGCCGTACGCGTTGATGCGCGCCTGAATCACCTCGACCCAATCCGAGTTCACCGCGGCTTGCAGCGCGCCAAAATCGTGGCAGGACACACCGACCGTACCGACAATTCCTTTGGCCTGAAGCTCATTGAGCTCATCCATTTCTCGGCGATATTTGGTCGTCCAATCCTCTTCTACCTGGCAGTGCAGGAGCACAATATCGAGATAATCGGTGCCAATTTCGCGGCGAAAGCGGTCAACCGTTTGCGTGGCATTGTTATAGTCGATCCAATCCACGGGACGATGCCAGATTTTGGTTTCAATAATCACATTGTCGCGCGGCACATAGTTTAACGCCTCACCAATAAATTGATGCGAACCGTAAATATCGGCACTCTCAAAAAATCGAATGCCCTCATCATAGGCGTGCTGCGCCAAATCCAGGAATTTGCTCTTACCCAGCCGCACTTGTTGCGAGGAGCGCTGCCAGCCGTGCGAACCGGTTCCCAACGCAACGCGCGGCACCTTTATATTGGATTTTCCCAAGCGCACCGGGCCGAGTACATCGGTTTCCGCTTGTCTTTTTGCCTGTGAAGCCATCAAAAGCGATCCGGCTGCCAAAGCACTGTGTTTGATAAATCTGCGTCGTGTCACATCTGCCATCGTGTCCTCTTTAAATATTGGATTTTGGCGAAAAAAGTCGTTATTTAGAATATAGAAAGTGAACCTACAAAAACAAGTAAATCATTATCACTATTTCAACCGAATTGACAGGAGAATGGAATGTTTTTTCGCTTTACGATACTGCTATGCCTGATAATCGTTACTTTTTCATTTGCGCAAATCGACATAACCGTCCGGTGGAACCGTCCGCGTGGCGAGATCACTCCAAAACTGTTTGGAGTGAATGTTTGGGGCGGGTACGATCCGGATAAATCGACCCATCCTGTTTATCAAGATAATATGACGTTAATGTCGCCCGGCTTGATCCGCTTTCACTCATCGGAATCGACGCGGGACAGCAATGAACATAGCCGGGGTTGGGTAAATTACGATACGCAGTCGTGGGACAGCGGCAAGATTGACGAGGTGTTGGGCGCCTTTGGCGATCACGTTCAAAATGCGATGATGACGATCTCAAACTGGCCGATCTGGTTTGACGAGGATGGCAATGGGCGCCTGGATGCCGACCAATTCGACGCCTATGCCGAATGGTGTGCCGAGCTGGTACGCGTCATCAATGTGGAGCTGGATTACGGCATTACTTTTTGGACGACTTTTAACGAAGCCGAAAACAAAGTGCAAGGCAACGCTGCCGGGTTGGCTGATTTGTTCAATCGCTGCGCCGAGGCCATGAAAGCGGTCGATCCCAGCATTAAAGTCGGCGGCGGTGAATGGACACAGCCGTGGGATGATTCTGGCCTGGATACGTTCATCTCGCTGGCCAAAGATCACATGGATTTTTTCTGCTATCATCATTACGTCACCGGCGATAGTGAGAAACCGGATGCTGAAATATTCTCCGCGGCCAGTGGCATTGCCAGCCGCGCCGGCGCAATCCGCAATAAGCTTAAATCCGCGGGCATTGGCGATATCCCGCTTTATTTGTCCGAATACAATGTGTTTTGGTCCTGGCAGTACGATCAATCGCGCGGATTTCAACGCAGCATTCAAGGCGCTATTTACAATGCGCTATTATTAAAATACAGTGCCGAGGGCGGCGTGCTGGACGGCACCTTGTTGTGGAATGATTGCGACGGCATTTATGGCATTATGGACAGTTCGTTTGAACCGCGTCCCAGCATGTATGTGATGATGTTGAAAAATCGGTTTTTATGCGGCACGCCGGTTTCGAGCAGCTCGCGCAAATCGAGTGTCGTGAATGCGTTTGCTGTGGATGCGCCGATCGGCAAAGCTGTTATGCTGATCAATCAGAGCGAGGAGGAGCAAGCGGTCCATTTAATGTTTGATGCGTGGGCACCTTCAGCATCGAGCGCCGAGCGTCACATCATTACCGAGATGGGTTACGATACTCATACCCTGACTTTAGAGGAGGGCTGGAATACGGACTTGACTGTTGATCCGCTTTCCATCACCTTGATAAAGTTTGAACAGGAAACGAGTGTTGATCACAAAAGCGACATCTTGCCAAATACATTGCAGTTGCGTGCGGCGTATCCCAATCCTTTCAATTCCCAAACAACTGTCGAATTTACTCTGGTCGTGCCTCAATATGTGGAATTGAGTGTTTATGACATTCGCGGAAATTTACTAGAGATTGTAGCGCAGAAATTCTACTCAGCAGGCCAACAAACAATGACGTGGAATGCCGATAATGTCGCAAGCGGAATCTATGTTCTAGAGCTTTTAACACCAGGCCAGACCTTGTATCTAACGATCACTTTGATAAAATAGTCAGAAACTTGTTCGCGACATTTCCGTTAAAAGTTTGTTTTGCTTTTATTTCGGCAAAATCATCCAGGAATGAAACCGAATCCACAGACGTTGTAACTCCTTAAATTATTCATAAAATAGAGGAACACATGAAACAAAAACTCTTTACGATGTTTTTGATAGCGCTGTTGCTGGCTATTGTCAGTTGCTCCAAACAAGAATCTGTAAAACCGCTCGATCCGCAAAACATGGACACGAGTGTTCAGCCGGGCGAGGACTTTTTCCAATACGCCAATGGCAATTGGATCAAAAACAATCCGATTCCGGATGATTACGCGCGTTACGGTGCGTTCGAAGCCCTGGCTGAGAAAAACTATGAGGATGTGATCAGTATTCTGGAAGAGGCGGCCGCGGGCGATTTTGAGCCGGGCAGCAACATGCAGAAAATCGGCGATTTTTACGCCAGCGGCATGGATACGGCCAAAATTGAGGCTGATGGACTGGAACCGCTGCAGCCACTGTTTGGTAAAATTGAGGCTGTTCGCGATTTGGATGATGTGCAGCGCGTCATTGCCGAGTTACATGGCATGGACATCAATCCGCTGTTTTATCTATGGGCCGGTTCGGATGACAAAAACAGCGAATGGGTGATTGCCCAGTTGTATCAGGGCGGATTGGGCATGCCGGATCGTGATTACTATTTGAACGATGATGGTCGCTCGCGTGAACTTCGCGATGCGTATGTTGAGCATCTGATCGCCATGTTTCAACTGTTAGGCGAAACTGAGGAAAATGCTAAACAGTCGGCGGCGCGCATAATGAACATTGAAACGCGCTTGGCCGAAGCCTCAATGACCCGCCTGGATCGACGTGATCCGCATAAAACCTATAATAAAACGAATTTGTCGACGTTGGCCAACCAGGCCCGCTATTTTGACTGGTCCGGCTATTTTGCGACATTGGGCAAAGCGCAACCCGGCGACATTAATGTCGGGCAGCCCGAATTTTTCAAAGAAATCGATGCCATGATGGCCGAGGTGACCTTGACCGAATGGAAGACCTATTTACGATGGAATTTGATCAACTCGACCGCTGCTTATTTGGGCAAAGCTTTTGATGATCAGGATTTCGAGTTTTACGGCAAAGTGTTATCCGGACGCAAATCGCAGCAAGAACGCTGGAAACGCGTGCTGCGCGCCACCAGCGGCGGGTTGCCCGAAGCTCTCGGTCAAGAGTATGTGAAACGTTTCTTCCCGCCCGAAGCCAAAGAGCGCATGCTCGAGCTTGTGGGCAACCTCAAGCTGGCATTGGGTGACCGCATCAAAAATCTCGATTGGATGGGCGACGAAACCAAGGACTATGCTTATGAAAAACTTGATGCCATTGTTGTAAAAATCGGTTATCCCGACGAATGGATCGATTATTCCGATTTGCAGATTTCGCGCGATTCGTACGTGGGCAACGTCATCGCTGCGCATGCATTCGAGGTGCAGCGCACGTTGAATAAAATCGACAAGCCCGTGGAGCGTGGCGAATGGCACATGTCACCGCAAACCGTAAATGCCTATTACAATCCGTCGTTGAATGAAATTGTCTTTCCCGCGGCTATTTTGCAATTCCCGTTTTTCAATATGCAAGCTGACGACGCGGTGAATTACGGCGCCATCGGCATGGTCATTGGCCACGAGATGACGCACGGGTTTGACGACCAGGGCCGCAAATTTGATAAAAACGGCAATTTGAATGACTGGTGGACCGAAGAAGACGGCCAGCGGTTTGAAGAACGCAGTAAAATTTTGATCGATCAGTACAATAATTTCAGCGTATTTGACACGCTGCATGTGGATGGAGAATTGACTCTGGGTGAAAATATTGCCGATCTTGGCGGTATGAATATCGCGTACGATGCGCTGCAAAAATCCTTTGAGAAAAACGGTCGCCCGGACTTGATCGACGGGTTTACGCCGGAGCAGCGCTTTTTTCTGGGATACGCGCAAGTGTGGCGTCAAAGCATACGCGATGAAGAATTGATGCGTCGTTTAAAAGAAGACGTGCATTCGCCAGGAAATTTTCGCGTCAATGGTCCGCTGATGCATATGCCGCAATTTTACGAGGCATTTGACGTGCAACCTGGCGAGGTGATGTATCGCGAGCCGGAAGCGCGGGCAAGCATTTGGTAGACAGATTAAATGAAAAAGGCTCTCGGTTTGAGAGCCTTTTTTATTTCAGCCATCCCTTAAATGTTCACAAACACAACTCTAACTCAATCTCATCTCGAATCGGAATACTGTCGTATCCATAAATCGGCAAGGTAGGCACCAGCTCACGGGCCTGCGTTATTGAATCTTTGAAAATGGTCGCAAATCGAAAACCGAGCGTCTGATAAAAACGTATGGACGGCCAATCGTCATTGGTGAGCACGCACCACACGCGCTTGCAGCCGGCAAAGTCCGCCTTGTCCAAAACTTGCTCAACCAAAGCTGTGCCCACACCAAGTCCGGTTTTTAGACTCGTTAGCGAGACGATTTCGCATTCCGTGCTCACGATTTGAAACGTGATCAAGCCAATATTTTCCGCTTCAGAGATGGCGAGAAATCCGGGGAGCTCTAATGGTTGCACCATCTCGCCTTTTCGAATCAATTTAGGTGCTTTTTGTGCTCGCGTGAGAATTTGCCCTATCCACTCACGATCCATCTGAGAGATTTCGCGAATGAAAAATTCCATACTATAACCGCCTTAGCTGGTCCCAAACTTCTTGTGTTATAGGAATGCCCTGGCTGGTATGCTTTTTTCGAGCACGCAACACTCGCTCACCAGGGTAAAGAACCTCAGACTCTGAATCTGCGGGAACAGACTGCTTGTAAAATGCAATGGCCTGTAACAGTTGTTGCTGAATCCGTTCGCTGTGGCTTGACGATTTTAAGCTAAAAGCCACGAATAACTGCGAAACACCATACTCGTCCGGTCGATCATTAATTTCGTGGGTCATCGCGCCACCGGATAGGGTGCCCACCAACAAGTCGAGCAATAACGACAATCCCGCGCCTTTCCAATAACCAATGGAAAGTGCCCGCATGCTTTCCAAAATATCACCCGGTTGTTTTGTGAGGTTGCCTTGGCGATCAAATCCCCCTGCTATGGGCAGCTCTTTATCGTGCACTTTGTAATCTTCCAGCTTGCCGTAGGAAAATTGCGTCATAGCCATGTCCAAAACAATGGCTTCCTGTTTATAGGGCAGCGCCAAAACAACGGGATTGTTTCCCAAGCGGCTATCTTGTGCCCCCCATGCCGGCATATTGGGCTCGGTGTTGGTCCAGCCCATGTACGCGTACCCCGCTTTTGCTGCATGCCAGCCGTAGGTGCCGCCACGCATCCAATGATTCGTGTTGCCCAGGGCCACGCATCCAATGCCGTATTCGTCCGCCAATTGCATTGCGCGTTCGGCCGCTTTGAGCGCATTCAAAGGGCCTGGGCCCAGATTGCCATCCCATTGCTCCAAAGCCCCGAGGGCCGATATTTGGCTCGGTTCGGCATCAACATCAATATAGCCTTTTTTGATATAGGAGACAAAGCGCGGGAATCGCAAAATACCGTGCGAGAACACTCCATCCACTGTGTTTTCGGTAAAAATAGAAGCGCAGCTCTCGGCCTTGCTTTGGGTAAAATTCAGCGATAATAAAATCCGTAAAAATTCATTGTGTAATTCTTGTGCAGAAATGTTTAGTGTAGAATTTGACATGAGATCCGGAATCCATTTTTGTGAGCTACCTTCAATCGAACACTATTATGTATCGCAAAATTTCTGCAAAGCAAAGATTCGTAAAAATGAATTAAAATATACGCAGGCGATATGATGATTTTGTGAGAGCCCCTAAAAAATATGTTTGAAACTAGATTTAAATCACGTAAAATACGCGCTTTTTAAATGAATTGCATGTAAATAGCTTGACTCTTCCAACGACATTGGAATGGTATACCACGGACTGACTATGCACATGAGGCCTTGTCAAGTTTATGCTGATCTTAACTTTTGATCAATTTCGCACTTTGGACATTCCCGGGGTGCAACCCACATCGTCAAAAGTGTTCTTTCAATCTCTCGATTTTATCAAACAAGCCGACTGGATTTTGTTTCCGGACTATTGGCAAGTGAATATTCTGGTGCATGTTCTACAAAAACGCATTTTCCCCAACATGGCCACCTATCATCTTGGTCATGATAAAGTGCAAATGACGCGGGCCTTGATGGCAGTCGCACCGCAACACTTGCCCGAGACGCATATTTTGAGCAACTCGGAAGAAAATCAATACAAAGTTGTCTCCGAGTTGTTTTCGTTCCCGTTTGTGGCCAAAGATGTCAAAAACAGCGGCGGCAATGGCGTTTTCCTGATTGAGAATCGTAAGGATTGGACGCGCTATTGTCTGGATCATTCTATTTTCTATGTGCAGGAATATTTGCCGATTAACCGAGATATGCGCATTGTGGTTATTGGCCGCAAAGTGGTCTCCGGATATTGGCGAGAGCAGCAGGAGGGACGGTTCCACACCAATGTTGCGCAGGGTGGCAATGTCTCGTTTGAATCGATTCCTGCACAAGCATTGGCTCTTGTGGAATGGGTGGCACAGCAGCTCAATATAAATCATGCCGGATTTGATGTGGCAATGGTGGATGACCATTTGTACTTTTTCGAATTCAATCGTCTGTTCGGTAATCGGGGCTTGCAAGAGAGGGGCATCAATCCCTCGCGCTTGATTTACGACTATCTTTTGGAAGAATCTCCGAACAGTAGCGGTCCGCAACGGCCCTTGCGGACCGCGACGATGGGAGCCGGATGAACCAATCATCCGGCTTGTTTCGTGTGATGTATCAGGGGATCAAAAATATCTCAAACAATTCTTCCTGGCTCGGACGGCGACCGTATTCGCACAACTCGAACGCCTCGGCGTATTGAATTTGCTTACCTTTTTCTTCGCCATAAATCTCAATCAGACGGTCACGAAACCGATCCGCGACACCGCTATCACGATGCGCCAGACGATCGTGTAACCATTGATAGCGCTTTTCCCGTTCCACCGGCTCGGTGGGAACCGGCACCACCATTTCGAATCCGCCTGTGGCCCACAAACTCTCGATTTGTGATTCCAGGTTCCAGATGGCTTTGACTTTTTGATCAAACACCGCATCTGTGGCCACAATGACGTCAGCTTCAAACGGATTGGGTTTTTGAAAGTTATCCGAGAGATACAAAAACACCGGATTTTTGGTCAACGCCGGAACGGTCGGCAAATAGTGCGTGACCGTCACCATGAACGCCGCGTCCTGCATGAGCACGCCGGTGTAACGATGATCCGGATGATAATCGTTGGGCCGGTGCCCCATGACAATGTCGGCCTTCCATTCACGAATCAGCTTGATGAATTCAAGGCGATTTTCCAGCGTCGGCATGAGCTCACCATCGTGAATGTCCATTACCTCGGCTTCGATACCCAGCTCTTCGGCTGCTTTTTTCACTTCAGCCTCGCGGCGCTTGGCCAGCGGTCCACCGGCCATGGTCGCATGACCGATATCGCCGTTGGTCGTGGAAACAAATTTGACAAAATGCCCGGCTTGCGCCCAGCGAATGGCTGCGCCCGCGGCTTTGAGCTCACAATCGTCCGGGTGCGCACCAAAAACGAGAATGCGTAGTTTGCCGTCGTCGGTGTCTTGCGCAAACGCCAAACTTGCAAAGAACAGCACAGTTAAAAATAGATAAAACAGCGTTTTCATACACGTCCTCCATTCGAATACATTCAAAAATACTATGTGCGAGTTTTTAATCACACCGACTCGGAAACATTTTCCCACTCGATATCAATTTTTCGGCAAGCGTGCGCCAGTTCTTCCGAATAATTGCCGCAGGCCATAAGCCAGTGAAATCCGCGATGATCGCGCAGCAATTGTTTCCAGTTGCCGTCGATTTTGATATCATACTGGGAGCGGCAAATGTCGTAAAATGGATTGTCGATAACTGTTCCAGTAAAGCCGACCCACGCCTTTTGATCGCCGTCCGGGCACACCATGGTGAGCGGTGTGTCTATGGGCAGCTCCACTTTGGGCGTGGCGCCGTAATCGGATTCGAAATGCGTGACCACGTGAGCGGTGGCGTAATTCTCCCCGTCCATGCGGCGCGGTGCCGTGCAGTGCGCGCAGGTGACCAATCCGTGGTGCGGAAACGTGGGATCGTTAAAAAAGACCGGTTTGCCGGAAATATAATGCAGCAGAATGCCGGCCGGAATGGCGTTAAAATCCGATTCGCAAAACGCCACATAACCTTCGTCGTTCAACAAGCTCAAGGGCAAACAGGCTGTGGTTTCCGAGATCGGGATGACGGTGGACATGCACTCCAAAATGGTAAAGATTGCGGCGTCTTGTTCTTTGAGATAATCACGCATGACGTCATACAACAGAAAACCGTTGATCACAAACTGTTTGTCGGTTCTTAACGTCGTATTTGCAAGCTGTAAATAGGTTTGCGTGGCCTCTTCAGCGGCTTTAATTTTACCGCGATCGGCACGCGCTTTTTTGATGCGTTGTTCCAAATCCGCATAATCGACGTGCACAATGTCGAGCCCAAATTTTTCGCGGGAAATCTCCGGTGCATCGGGGTTGCACCACCCGGACGAGCCGCCCAGGGCCACAACTTTGCGACCGAGAAAATTGTGCACCCCATACAGGGCCCGCAATTTGAGCAGCACATCGTCGTATTCATCCACGACGACATCGTAAATGTCCATGCCGCCGGGATAACGATATTCGTCCAGATTCGAATCCTTGCTGCCCTGGCGCAAAAAGCGATTGTGGACAATTTCGTACCACAAATAAATCGGTCCAGAACGGTGGCGCAGAAACATGAGGTTGGAGCGTTTATCGGAGTAGCAGGCTTCCAGCAAACCAGTCCAACCACTGGCGGCATAGACAATGGGCACATCGTAATTTGTGGCCTCGCAAACGCGATCGGCTTGCTCTATGCTGCTCACTGTGACCAGCGGCAAAATGGTGAGCTCAAAATCGGCATTCTTTTTCAGCGTTTCGAGCTCGGCGGTGATGCGTTGCGCTTCTTCCTGTGCATCCTGTTCTGTGTGAATCGCGCCCCAGGGTCGCCACGAGGTTTGCTCGCGGCGCTGTGAAATCTGATACAACAAAATCGGCTGAACGGTGAGCGGTTTGCCTGTGCGCAGCATAGGCTTGGCCGGGTCCCACATGTGCGGGGCCGATTGCGCTGATGCTGATAATAGGGTCATACCGGCAACGCCCGCCGCCGTGGCTCCCATAAACTCGCGACGATTGATTCCGTCATTTTGACAAGAACAACACATAGCTGCTCCCAAAGTTTAGAATAATTTATTAATTTGATCTTTCAATATCTTTGCGTCCTGGCGGATTTAAGGGTGTTGCAGAAACGACACCACTCTCGTTCCTCCGCGGGAGCGGCGAAACGAGAATGCTAGTAATGACGGTTCTGTAACAGCTTTGCGCGAGTGCCTATGCGATCAGCCCAATTAGGCTTTTTTCCGTTTAGCAAACTTTAATCCGCTCCACGTGGCGTCAATGGCCGCAATTTTATAATCCACCAGACCGTTGGCCAGTCCGATTTCCCGCACCACGGCCTGAGTCAAATCCGTGGATTTGCCCGAGGCTTTTTTCGGCCAGATGATCCACAGTCCGCCTTTGTTGTGCAAATGAGTGGAAATGGAAGTGATCTGCCCTTCGAGCTCCGAACGTTTAGTGGTGAACCAGAGAATTAAATCAAACTGCGAGTTCAATTTAGGGGAAATGGAAACCGAATCCGGCAGAGTTCCCAACGTCTGTTCAAAATCATTCGGCGTATTTACGAGCGCAACCTCTATTCCGGGTTTAATCCCCAACTTTTTCAGCAACGGCGTCCCGGAATATCCGGCCAGCGATGATTCCGGGACGATCGGATTTTTGGGTTTATTTTTTATCGCCTTGGGGATTTCCTTTAATATGTGCTCCCAGCGCGTGTAAACCGCATCCGGCACCTGCGCGCGAACTTGAACGACTTTAGCTTCAGCACCTTCCACAAAAATTATCGGGGTAAAACGGCTCGATTTGGTGTGCCGCAGTCCCAACGCTACATCGCGCCCTTGGGATGGCAGCCGCCCGAGATCGATGATAAACAAGTCCGGCGGCTGCTGTTTCATCTGCTTGAAGAGCTGCGGCGAAAACTCGTCGCACTCGACAGAAAAACCGGCGGAGCGAAGCTGTTCGATATGCTCCTGAGCTTCCGCCGGTTTCCAATGTACTAGTCGGATGTTCATCTATAGCGTTTCGATGCGTTCCACCAGTTGATCTTCACCCTTGACCAAATTGGCCTGGTGTTCCTCAACCAGCTTGTTGATCT
>CAYPZM010000052.1:0-20167 GCA_964414825.1 uncultured Cytophagia bacterium
TTGGTCAAGCTGACAAATCCAAATCCGGCTTCGGGAGCGCCGTGAAAGGTGATCGACTGGTCGATCAGCTCGTGATACGGTTTGTTCGGGCCAATGTAGGTTTTCGGAAACCAGGGGCCGGGAACATTGATCATGCAATGTTGAGGCTCGCCTACGGAAACACCGGGTAAGTCAAACGCAAAGCCGGAAAATTTGTGCACCTCTGACGAAAGATTGAGAACGGATGCGGATCGTTCTATCCGGGACGAGCCGGGAAAGAGTTTGTAGGTCGCCGTGAGCAACACTTCCGGATTCTCACCAAGATACAAAAGCGACAGCTCGACGCTGCGAGCATCTTTGTCAATGTGAAACGTATAGTCGTGAAACGATGTTTTGCTGTCCTTGACAGTTACATTGTCATCAAACAAAAGGTCCATGCCAATAGAGCCAGCTCGGATAAAATTTTCTTGATCTCGAATTCGTAAGGCTTGCCATGTACCCGTCGAGTACTCAAATTCCAACTCTACTTTGTCGTTATAAAATAATAACGTTTGGTCGTCCACATCCAAATGGATGTCGTATAACACTGGCCCACCCATTGCAAGAAGGGTTGGCAGGAGCAACTGAAAAAAGGCTGAGAGCTTTGCAAGGTTAATCATGAATCCGTGTGTCCTATAAATGCTTGTCGCCAGCCTGCACCGGCGACAAGCGTAAACTTGTATTTTCTGTTTTATTTCGCAGCAGTCAACCACAGTAGCCAATCATCCCCTTCTTGAGGCGATGTGAAGAGGTGCTCGATTTGGAATTCTTCGCTGCTGCGGCGATCCGAGGTGTTTTGCGCATTGATCCATTCGACATTGTAGCTGGCTGGCTTTAGACCGATGTTGACGCGTCCCGGCTCCGTGAGATAGACCAAATACATCTCGCCCGGCTTGGCGAGGCAAAAGCCGTTGTCCACCAGCTCCGGGTGCGGCGACATTTCATAAGATGGAAGTGTCTCGAAAAAATCCCAAACTTGTTTCATTATATCATGCTTGTACTGAGTTTGCAATTGAAATTGTTACTCTTGTTGTGACTTGTCGAATATAAAAAATGCTGCATTTAATTCCAAGCACTGCGCTGGCAAAAGTCATGAGCGAGATTAAATTCCTCAAAGCATCGCTTGTGGAAAGTGGCAAAATTTATGATAAAAATACGGTAGGCCTTGTTTTCTCGATTAAAAACTGCTATTTTTCGACACGTTACGGAAAGAGCTTATGGATTTTTCGATTATTTTACCAGTTTTTAACGAAGCGCGCAAAATTGCGATCGATGTGCGGGCGGCTAGTGAGTTCCTCAACACACATGTTGACGCGGGCGAAATTATTGTCGTCGATGACGGCAGCTCGGACAAAACCGCGCAGCAGGCGGAACTACCTGTGCCTGCGAACATTTCCCTGCGCATTATCCGATATGATAAAAACCGCGGCAAGGGTTATGCGGTGCGCACCGGCATGCTCGCCTCAACCGGCAGAGTTGTCATGTTTGCCGACAGTGGTTTGTGCATTCCCTACGATAATGCGCTGCGAGGGTTGAAACGACTAAAATCCGGACGGTGCGAGTTGGCGCATGGTTCGCGCAAGAGGCCGGACAGTGTTATTGTGCGGCCGCATTTGAAATCGCGACGCATGGCCTCCTGGCTCTTTTTGTGGTTTTTGCGACTTTATATGCGTATTCCGCGGCATCTCACCGATACACAATGCGGCTTTAAAATGTACAAGGGTGATGTGGCTCGGCAGATTTATGGCGAATGTATTAGCGATGGGTTTACGTTTGATATTGAAACGATTTTACGCGCGCAAAAACACGGCTATCGAATTTGTGAATTTCCGGTAGAATGGACGGCCGATCCGGATTCAAGGTTGAAATTATCAAAAATGCCGCTTTATATATTCAAATCGCTGCGGCGAATCAAGCAGGAATTAAAGCGATCGAATTGATGTTGACGGTAAAAATTTGAGCAGATGGAGGTTGTTTTATGATACATCCAAACAGACGTGAGTTTTTAAAAACCTCGCTGGCCGGGTTGGCGTTGGGCAGCAGCATGATTGCCTGTCAAAAAGAGGATTCCAGCGGCATTCCAAAACGACCGTTGGGAAAATCCGGCGAAATGGTGTCCATTATTGCGGTTGGCGGTTGGGATATCGGCAATATTGAGCCGAAAGAATCGATTTCTCTTATGCACGAAGCCATAGACAATGGCGTGACCTTTTTTGACAACAGTTGGGATTACCATGACGGCCATTCCGAAGAGGTCATGGGTCAGGCGCTGCAAGGCAAACGCGACCAGGTGTTTTTGATGACCAAGGTCTGCGGCCGTGATTACAAAACCGCAAACCAGCATCTGGAAGACAGTTTGCGGCGACTGCAAACCGATCGCGTTGATTTGTGGCAATTCCACGGCATCCAATGGGATGACGATCCCGCATTAATTTACGATGCCGAAAACGGTGCGCTAAAAGCGGCGCTTGAGGCGAGAGAGCAGGGCAAAATTCGTTTTATCGGCTTTACCGGCCACAAGCATCCGAAATACCATTTGGAGATGCTGGAGCGCGGATTTGAGTGGGACACGGTGCAAATGCCGCTGAATGTGCTGGACGCGCATTACCACAGTTTCCAACATCAGGTAATGCCGGAAGCGCGCAAACGAGATATCAGCATTATTGGCATGAAAGGCCTGGCCGCGCAAAACGGCATCATCGTGCGCGAATTTGGCATTTCGCCCGAGATGGCGCGGCGGTATACATTGTCCCTTCCTGTTTCTTCTCTGGTGTGCGGAATTCAATCGCGCGAGAATTTACTGCAGGATATTAAAATTGCTCGAGAATTTCAGCCGGTTACCGAAACCGAAATTCACAATTTGTTGGCGCAGACGGAAACCGAGGCGACAGACGGCCATCTCGAAGCGTACAAAGTGGGCAATTACGGCTGTGATTGGTATCACAACCAGCTATCATAAATTATAAAGTAAGGAGGAGGAAACGCTCCTCCTTATTCACTCTTCTCTTTATCTTCTTCCATGTCCTCATCGGGTGCGGGTGGCTTTGGAATTTTGAAATAAGGTTTTATGGGTGGTTTCATCCGCCTATTTTTCTTCAATAACAGTTTTTTTTGTGTTTCAAGCGGGTAGATCATGCCCAAATCCACAGTAGGATCAGCTTTTAAAATACCGCCGGGATTCAACTCCACCTTGTTCGGATCCACCAGGATCACGCCGTGGCGTTTTTGAAATTCCGGATTGCGTTCCGGATGCAAATATGGCGTTAAATCCTTGGGAAGTAACGAATCCGGAATCAGCGGCTTAAACGTGGGTGGTTTCGGCTGTTCCGGCGCTTTGGGTTTGGATTGCTCCTGCCCAAGCAACGGGTAGCATGCAGCGAACACGATTAACAATAAAATAAATGTTTTCACAAGCCCTCCAAAAAATTGTTTTATTCCGGCATATAATTTAATGGCAGCTCATCGGCAAAGCGAATGCTTCCCCAATAGCCGGATCGCAATATATCGGCGTCATAAAGCGCATTGCCCGCCCAATCCACTTGCACTGTGTCTGTGGGCAATTTCAAGAATGATGTTTGCGCCCAATTCTCTTGGTAGCGTACGCGCAAAAAATCGTCAAAGTGCATGGATTTGATGAAACCAATGCCCGTGTCCGAATAAATGACCCCTTTGGCGGTTTCCGGAGTGTGAGATGCGGTTGAGGCGCGAAATCGTTTGGCCTCGCCCACCTGCTCCAAAGAAAATCCGGCTGCTTTTAATTGCCGCTGAAACAGAGAGGCAAAAAAATGGCGGTATGAGCCATAAAAAGCTTCACGCCGATTTTGTTGCCATGCCTGTTGTTCTGTTTCGTCCCTTGGTTCCAGCTCTTTAAATGCCGGTAACACAGAGTAAGAAACCTGATTGTCCGAGCTGGTGAACGATCGAACAAACAATGTAATGTGATAACCAAAATTATTATGCCGCAGGTGTAAGGGACGAATGGTTTCCGCAGAATAGGTTGTCGGGCTCTGCTTGACAATATTGAGAACTTGGGGATTGAGAAATTCGCATGCATCGGCATTTTTCGAATAGCCGAGAAATTCTTTTTCAAATGCTTCAAAGTGTTGCCGCCATTCTTTATCGCGCATTCCTTGAATCTGCACGGACGGCATTTGCAGCACGGTCGGAATCAGCGCAAAGTTGTATTCTTTATGCTGGCCGGGCAAAATCTGCACGCTCCGCACATCTGCAGTATAGCTGATGTGCGACACCACAAGCGAATAATTGCCGGGCGGAATGTTTTTGATGGCGTAATATCCGGAGCTGTCGCTGGTCGTGCCCAAAGTGGTGTTGGCCAGGAAAATATTCACATACACCACGGGTTTGTTGGTGGTGCTGTCAATGATTTGGCCGGACAATGAATTATTCCACTCTTTTGCTGTTAACTGGACAACAAAACCCAAAACACACAAAATTATGCATAGATGTCGGCTCATTTAAACTGCCATTTTTCCGAGTTCCATAAAATTGGGACTGAACGATTTACAAAAAGTTCCAATGGGCTACCATGCACCAATTAAGGTCAAACGCTCGTCCACCGGCTGGTCTCCCTCGGCTATTAAGATTGTTTTGAATTGCGGAAACGCCGCGCATATGTGTTCAATTTCGTCGCGATTTAAAATCATAAAGGTCGTAGATAAACCATCGGCAAAGGCGGCATTGGGCGAAAAGGCCCAGGTCGCGCGTGTGTTCTCGATCGGCTGCGCAGTGCGCGGATCAATAATGTGCCGGCCTTTTTGTAATCCTGAGCCACTTATGGATTGATCGTGCAAATAGAGTTCGCGGAACATGGCATATTCGTTAAACGGATCGCTCAAGGTGATGTACCAGCCCTGTTCTCCTTCGGGCGGATGGCCAAACCGCATGGAGCTTTGGCCGCCGTTGAGAACGTAGGACTCGATTTCCCACTCGTGCAACAGTTCGGCCATTTTGTCGAGCGCATAGCCTTTGCCAAATCCACCCAAATCCAAACGCACCGGGCCGCCGTCCATGATCACGCGAAAATCGTTTTCATCAAACGCGAGATGATGCAAACCGACGTGCTGTTTCGCTTGCGCAATTTCTGCGGGTGTTGGATTGCGCAGAGATTTATCCTCGTTGAGCCAAATGTTGTACAAGGTGCCAATGGTGATATCAAATACGCCGCCGGAAAGGCCGTACATTTCCACACATTGCAACAGGCACTCGAACGTTTCGTAACTCACGCGCGTTGATTTGCCAACCTCCAAATTGCTGATGCGCGAAATGTCGCTGTTGGCAATATAATGGCTGAGATACTGCTCCAACGTGTCCAGCAGCCGAAACGCCTCAATGGACGCGCCTTTGGCGTATTTATAATCCGGGTGACATATTTTAATTTCGTAAATCGTTCCCATGGCGCCATGGGTAAAGCGGTGGATGTTTTCGTTGGTGTTTTGGCTCATTGGTCCTCTGCAATTGTAAAAGACAATCTAAAACCTGGGGAGATTAATGTCAATCTACTTTTTTCAATTTGATAAAAGCCTGCATTTGTAATTTGATGGATAGATATTTTTACCAGCCCTCAAATAAAAGTAGATAATCTTTAGAATAGTTATATCTTTACAATAAATGTTCGAGAGTTCCAATTGTTGAGCATGCATCCCCAAAAAGCTGAAAATTGACTATGAACTGATTGTCTACTGCAGCAAGGATAGGTTTATGAAAAATATATTCAAAAGCATCGGCCAGGTTTTTACCTCTTATGGGCCTGGAATTTTTATGATCGGCGCCGTCATCGGCACGGGCAGCGTTTCGTCACTGGTTGTAGCCGGAGCGGATTTTGGTATGCAACTGTTGTGGGCACTCTTGCTTTCCTGCTTGTTTTTCGGGGTTTTGCTGGCGTCCATGAGCCGATTGACCTTTGCTACAGGCAAAACATTTGTCTCGCTTGCCAGTGAGCAATTTGGCAAGGTTGCCGGCTTTTATATTGTGCTCGCGGTAACGGTGAGCCAGTTTACTTCCAATATCGGCGTACTGGGTATTGTGTCCGAAGCGTTTGCCTCCTGGACTGGCGTCAGCTTTTTGGGATCCGCACTGTTTTTTTCAACAGTCGTCTATTTGCTTATTTTCCTCGGCAAATATACGGCATTTGAGCGCGTGCTGGTGGTGTTTGTCACCATTCTGGGGTTAAGCTTTATTATTGACTCCTTTTTTGTACATCCATCGGCTCAACAAGTGATTACGGGATTCATTCCATCCGTCCCGGAAAATGGCGCCATGATCGTCGCCGCAATGGTCGGTACAACGCTCGCGGGTAGTGTGCTGGTAATGCGTTCATTTGTCATTACCGACAAAGGTTGGTCGATAAAGGACCTAAAGCACGCAGAGCGAGATGCTGGTATGTCGGCATTGTTGATTTTTATTATTTCCGCGTTGGTCATGTCCTGCGCTGCCGCCACCCTGTATGTGCGTGGTTTGCATGTGAACCACGCAATCGACATGGCTGAAACGTTGGTGCCCATTGCCGGCAAATTTGCGGCAACGATTTTTGTCATCGGTATTATTAGTGCGGGATTGTCTTCGGCGTTCCCCAATGCGCTGGTTTCTATTTGGTCTATCTCCGACTTTTTTGGATTGTCGCGAGACCCCAAAGCCATCCACTTTCGCATCATAGCATTTTTCTTTTGCGCCGCAGGATTGATTTCGCCTATATTTGGCGGCAAGCCGGTGTTTTTGCAAATCATCTCGCTCGCCATTCAGGCGCTGTTTTTGCCTTTGCTTGTATTGATTTTGCTGGTATTGTCGAACAAAACGTCTCTTGTAGGCGCCTATAAAAGCACTTGGGTCGTAAATGTGATGAGCACCCTGACCTTTTTCTTTTCATTGTTTATGGCTTACCAGGCGTTTCGCGGATTTTTTGCGCTATTGCGAGCTATGTAAATCGGAATGTGATCGCGAAAAAATAAACTATTTTTGCTAATAGCGGGAACCTGAATGCAGCCAAGTCTTTTAATAAACATCACTAAAAAGGATGAAAAAGATGAGACTATTTTTGTCTGTTTTATTCTGCTTTCCTATTTGGTTGTTTTCGCAGAATGATTTGCCGGATACAGCCGGAGGGCTCGCAAGAGAAGAAGTTCCGCTAGCTGTGGTTTGGGGGCTTTCCGCCTATTCCGGAGTTTCCATGCCCTTTTCGCCGGATCCGTTTGCCGACTATTGGAAACCGGGAATCAACGTTTGTTTTGAAGCCGACATTTTACTGAAAAATGATTTTGTGGTTGGACTTTCATTGGCATATACGCAACTGTTTTTTAATGAAACCGAATATTGGACAAGCCGGGGGGTGGATAATCCGGAACAACATATATCTTTGGGCGATGATTTTGATATCCCCATCTCTCAGGTGTTGCTGTCCTTCAAGGGGGTCGAGAACTATCTTTTATATCATTACGACATTGATTGGGAGCTCGGAGGAGGACTGTACAATTTAAAAAACACCGAGCTCGATCTCACCTACATCAATCCTTATGGCGATTATATGCTGTCCAAAGCCGACCGTTTAAGCGCCGGTCTGTTTGCCGGATTGGGACTGCGGCATTTGATTGGCGAGAATTTGCAGCTCTCAATCAAAGGACGCTTTCATCACGTGTTTCAAATATCGCAACACCATCAATTTATTGACGTGCTGATTGGCTTGACCATGATTTAAAACCAGTGCAGCTCGTCCAACTCGTCGATGGATTGACGCAGATCATCGCGAATATCATCCAACTGTTCGCTCATTTTTTCAATCACTTGTGCCTTTTCTTCCAGCTTTTCTGCTTTTTTCTTCAATTTCTCCGCCTGGCGTTCCACATCTCGTTCATAGTCCTTGGCAGAGTAGCCGGGAAGCAAAATCTTAAATACGCCGGTAGCCGCTTTCACACCCAATTCCGCGCCCTGTAGTCCAATTTTGGCACCCTCCTGGCCAATGTCCCTGGCTTTATCTAAAATGGCATGGGAAAGCTCGTAATATTCTTTTATCAACTCCTGCTCTGTTTTGCTCGTTCGCACCTGTTTTTCTTTTATGTAAAGCTGACCATCCTCGGTAAAAATGAGCTCCTCTCCACTATCCTCATGCTCAACGTAGAGATCATTATGCTTAAAATAGACATGGACATCATCTTCCAGTTCGAGCGTGGGCCGCATGCCCGGACCGTCAAAGGTCAAGTTTGTGTTGTGCGCATACGCAAAACTTGCAAGGCAAATCAGAGTGATCAAAACGATTCGTTTTTTCATGATGCTTCTCCTATAAATTTATTTCTCGTGTACGCGATAATAGAAATCAGGTTTCAAGCCTGCCTTGACCATTGCTCGAGGAATTAAAACGGAATAAAGCTTTACTTGCTTGGGTTAAAATCTTCCTTTTAATAACAGTATACGAATTAACAAACGGGGTCTATTATGTATGTCATTACCGGGGCAACGGGGAATACAGGAAAAGTTATTACGCAAGAGCTTTTGCAGGCCGGAAAAAGCGTTCGCGTGCTGACGCGCGATGCGGGAAAAGCAAAAGAGCTTGCCGATAACGGCGCAGATGTGGCGGTTGGCGAACTGACGAATGTGGATTTTGTAACGCGGGCGTTTGAGGGCGCTACGGCTGTGTATGCTATGATTCCCCCGGATTTTTGGGCTGAAAAGTATCGCGGCTATCAAAACAGCGTGGCCCAAGTGTACGAAACGGCGATTCGCAAAAATAATGTCAAATATGTCGTAACGTTAAGCAGCATTGGCGCGCATTTGAGTGAAAACGCTGGCGTGGTGCAAGGATTGTATGATATGGAGCAAATGTTTAATTCGCTTGCCCATGCAAATGTTTTGCATTTGCGTGCGGGTTACTTTATGGAAAACTTGTTTGGGCAATTGCAAACGATCAAGGAAATGGGAATGATGGCGAGTCCGGTTGCAGGCACAATTACACTGCCCCTGGTGGCGACCAAGGATATTGGCAAAGTGGCGGCCAAACGATTGCTGGCGCTGGATTTTTCCGGCACGGGAAACGTGCAATATGTGCTTGGTGCACGTGATGTCACGTATGAGCAAATTGCCCAAATGGTAGCCGAGGCGCTGGATATTCCGGATTTAAAATATATGCAAGTTCCTTACGATCAAGCCAAACAGGCCA
The DNA here is from genome assembly GCA_964414825.1 of uncultured Cytophagia bacterium. Taxonomy (GTDB): domain Bacteria; phylum Zhuqueibacterota; class Zhuqueibacteria; order Residuimicrobiales; family Krinioviventaceae; genus CAYPZM01. The sequence goes on from CAYPZM010000052.1 coordinate 9,182, forward strand.
TGATGGCGGGTTGGGGCATTGGCGAGAGTGCGGCAGATGGATTGAACGAGTTTACAAAATCTTTGAATGATGGTTACGTTTTGGCAGACGCTAAACGGGATAAAAGCTCGACGACGGGTACCTCATTACAAGATTTTCTGCTAACTTTTAAATCGGTGTACAATCAAAGTTAGCGATAAAAGTCTGTAGGATGATTAAACAAACGAATAGGTGTACTTTTAAATATCTACTTTTAACAATTGGATTTGAAAAACCAACCAGAGAAATAATGGAGGCGTGGGGGGAATGGTTTGACTCCATACAAGACAAGATGGTTGAACAAGGTGGGTTCTCACAGGGAAAAGAGGTTACCCCAAACGGGACCAAGGATTTGCCATTTGATCTCGATGCGATAACCGGCTATGTGATCATTAATGCCGAAAGCCTGGGCCAAGCTGAAAAGGTTGCCAAAGATTGCCCGATGATTACAAGCACAAAAGTATTTGAGATTATGCCGATGAAAAGTTAATTGATTCAAGGGGAATGAACCTTCACTGAATCACATCCGCAGCAAAATTTTGAGATAATTCTCAGGCTCTTTTTCCAAAATTTCAAACGCCTCCTGAATGTGACTGGCATGATATTCAGCAGAAATCAGCGCATTCGGGTTCAAATTTCCGGCGTCGAGGTGTTGAATCGATTCGGCAAATTCGCCATGACTGACGCGCGAGGCAACGATTTTAGCTTCTTTCCAAATGAGCTCTTTCATCACCAGGGGTGCCGGGTCATCGGCAAGTCCCAAAACGCAAACCGTGCCGCCGCCATGAATGCTCTGAATACAGCCACGCACCGGGTGCGGACGCTCGGGTACCGGGATTTCATGTCCAACTGCCTCAAATGCAACGTCTACACCTTTTCCTTCTGTGTGGTCAAAAACGACCTCGATCGGATTTTCCTTTTTTGAATTGATGGGGATCACATTTGGCATGCTGGTTTGGGCTATCTCCAAGCGTTTATCCAAAATATCGATGGCAAAAATCGTATTGTCCGTTTTGGTGCGCGCCGCCTGCAAAATCACCTGGCCTACACGTCCGGCACCCCAAATGGCAATGGTATCGTCGGCTCGAGTTTGAGCACGATTATTGGCGTGAAAGCCGATGGAATAGACCTCAACCAGTGCAGCGTGCTTGTCGGAGATGTTATCCGTCAGTTTGAATAACATATGCTCTTTGGCAACAACGTACTCGCCAAAGCCGCCATTCAAATCCACCCCCAGCAATTTTAGCGAAATGCACGCCGAAACATGCCCAACCGAACACGCCGCGCATTCACCGCATGGAATGATGGGATCCACAGCGACGCGGTCACCCGGAACGTATTTTGTCACGGCATTGCCCACCTCCACAATGGTGCCGGCAAATTCGTGCCCCGGAACAAAAGGCACCGGTGTGCGTGGATGAAAATCTCCGGAAAAAATATGCTGATCACTGCCACAAATACCGGCATAGCCCACGCGCAGCAACACTTCATCCGGTTGTATTTTGGGGATGTTTATACCTTGCCACTCAAATTGACCGTAAGCTTTTAAAACAGCAGCGTTCATGAGACTGGACATATTTGGGTTCCTTGTAGATATATGTTTTAACATTTGTTTCGCCGCTTTGCCACGAAGATACTAGGTTAATCCAACTCTTTTTGTAATGTCGATGCGTTCCAAGTCTTTTAACCAAACGCCGAGTCGCAGAGATTTCGCAGAGAAAAACTCTATATTTTGCTTGATACAAAATCGATTTTAGCCGCGACATTATTTGATCAGCATTTATTTTTTCAAATCGTAAAGTCAAGGTACTATAAATTATGTTTACAAACAAGTCCGGGCTGTTGAAAATAATCATTGCATTCCCTTTTGAGATTTTGTATTTTGGTGTACATTAGAACATGGGAAAATATGGACACCTTTGAAAAACTGAAAATATTAGCAGATGGCGCCAAATACGACGTGAGCTGCGCGTCCAGCGGGTCCGAGCGCAGAAATCCCGGTGTTGGCGTCGGCAATACGGCCTATTCCGGCATTTGCCATTCGTTTGCTGCAGATGGTCGATGTATTTCGTTGCTCAAAATCTTGTTAACCAATATTTGCATTTTTGATTGCCGTTACTGTATCAATCGCCGGAGTAATGACATCCCGCGAGCATTTTTTACGCCGCAGGAAATCGCTGATCTCACCATCAATTTTTATCGCCGAAACTATATCGAAGGTTTGTTCCTTAGCTCCGGTGTGGTTAAAAATGCCGATTATACCATGGAGCTGTTTTTCCGCACACTAAAATTATTGCGTATTCAACAGCAATTTCGCGGCTATATCCATGTCAAAATCATTCCCGGCGCCTCGCTGGACCTGGTACGCAAAGTTGGGTTTTTGGCGGATCGCGTTAGCGTCAACATCGAACTGCCCAGTCAAGACAGCTTGCAGCGCCTGGCACCGGATAAAACTAAAGCCAATATTGTGACGCCCATGCGGTTGGTAAAGGACAATATTTTGGCGACCAAAGATGAGCGCAAAGTGATCAAACACACGCCGGCATTTGTGCCGGCGGGACAGAGTACGCAAATGATCATTGCAGCGTCGCCGGAGAATGACGCTCAAATACTGCGGCTTGGCGAATCGCTGTACAATACCATGCGGTTGAAACGTGTCTATTATTCGGCATACGTGCCCGTCAATTCGGATCCCAACTTGCCGCAACATGTGCGGCCGCCAATGTTGCGCGAGCATCGGCTGTACCAAGCAGATTGGCTATTGCGCTTTTACGGGTTTACCTCGGACGAGCTGTTTGATCCACAACACCCAAATTTGCTCGGCGATTTCGATCCCAAAGTTAACTGGGCCTTGCGCCATCTCGAGCTCTTTCCGGTGGAGATCAATACCGTCGATTACGAAATGCTTCTGCGCGTGCCGGGCATTGGTCTGTTATCAGCACAAAAAATCATTTTTCAGCGGCGAGTCGCCACGATTCGATATGAGGATTTGAAAAAAATCGGTGTGGTGTTAAAACGGGCGCGCTATTTTATCACTGTAAATGGGCAGTACTATGGTAAATATGCGATGAATGAGCGCCAACTGTCGCATGCGCTTTCGGAACACCATTCGGAAAAGCAGAACCAGTTGGAACTGGATTTTTCCGAACCGGCACGGCTGCCGCAGCGCACACAGTCTGGAGCGTGTGCATGAGTGATTTTAGTTATGACGGTACATTTTGGGGCCTGCTCACCGTGATTGACGAGCTGCTGCAAGCGGGCCAAATGCCGTCATTAATCCGTCCGGATTCGACTAGCCCGGATCTGTTTTATGCGTCAAATGAAATTGTAACGGACGAAAAGCGCGCACAACAATTCGACGAACGTATTCGATTGAACATCTCCGAAAACGCACACGATCATTTCACCTATGCCTTTCTTTCCGAACGGCCCGAGCGTGAATTGGCTTTATTTCACTATATTCGACTCGGATTTGAGCACGGCGCGGATGTGGATCGATATCGCAGCAATACGTGGGTGCACCAGGTGCATTCGTTATCGCGCAAGGTTACGCGCGAGTTACATCGCATGCAAGGATTTTTGCGGTTTGAACAATTGTCGGATGGCATCTTTTACGCGCCCATGCAGCCCGATTTTTTCATATTGCCACTTTTAGCGCCGTTTTTCTGCAACCGCTTGCGAGATCAACATTGGGTTATTCACGATGTGCGACGGAAAAAAGCGGCACTGTACAATCAACAGGACTGTACGATTTGTGATATCTCTATCAACCAGCCGCTGGCCCGAACCGAAGCTGAGGAAGAGTTTCTAAAGTTGTGGAGGTTGTATTTTGATACCATTGCCATCGAATCGCGTTCAAATGCGCGCCTGCAACAGCAACTCATGCCGAAAAAGTATTGGCGGTATTTGGTGGAAAAGGAGAGTCTGAATTAGCGATGTGATATAAAACCTTAACGCAAAGACCGGGGTGCGCTGAGGCTTCGCAGAGAAAAGGATGCACGGTTTTTTCGTTAGAATTGGTAGCTATATCATTTGCGGTGTATTGATTTCTCAGCCCCTTTTGCTTCTCTGCATTGAACTACTAACCGCTATGTGCACACCAGTTTATCTCTTTTGCGCCTCTTGCACTTGATGCAACAACTTGGCCACTTCCGAAGGCGAAAGAATAGTGTATTCTTTCCACACAATGCCGTTTTCACGCGTCGGTTTAAAGGCGCGTTGCACCAGATCGCGAAATTCCAGAGGGTCGAGCTGTTCCTCAATCGTCGATAACATGTCAGAAACTTGGCGATATTCCTTAACCGCACCGCTTTTTAGAAACACCAATTGCGTTTCAAGCAAATACTGCAAAGCCGTTAGCACGTGGCCATTATTCAAGTGGATAATGGCCACATTGGCATAAGCAGCAGCCAATCCCACTATCGGATCCCCGGCGCTTGTTTGCTGATGTTTCACAAAACTTTCAGGCAGTAGGGCAAAAATTTCATCATTAAGCTCGGGGACTTTGGTTAAACGGTTTTGAAATTCCCAAAACAGGTCCAAAATGGCGCGCCGCGCTTCTTCCTGTTTTAATTCCGGTTCTAGAAGATCAACAAAATCCTCAATTTGTAGAACGGTGCCGCGTTCTTGGAATGCTTTTACCCGTTGTGCAACAGCCGGCGAACGAAACATCTCGTGCACTGCGGCTTGTACGGTTTTGTTACTTGAATTGTTCAATACATCCAAATAGATGCTCTCAAATGACGTTTGGGAATTGCTTAAATTGGGTCCAGCCGGAGAAATCAAGGACGTCAAAAGCGTATGAACAATAGCTTGTAAATCGGTTTGGGAGACTAGCATGGTAATCCTTTGGTTTATTCACATTAGATTAAGATAGAAAAGTAAACGAAATAGTCCAGCATCAAAATTATAATACCTCACCGAAATGGACATAATGCCATGATTGGCTTAATAAGTATCCATGTTGAAATGATTTCCATGAAATAACCAATTATTATGCGCCAGAGTAGTATGAAACGTCGTAAATTCCACATTAATTTATTACAAGGGGTTGAAAAATACATTTCAGTTTTGTATATTTACCACACTCGATTCAAAAACATGACGCGTCAAAGAGAAAAAAGCTACAGTCGTACAAATTGTGTGGAGGAGATTATCTGGCTTAAAACGATACGCAACCTAATTTCTTTATTTCAATGGGTCTCGTTACCATGTTCCACGATTATTTTTAATATCATGCCTTTTCGGTTTTTTTAACCGTCAATTCATCCGTTTCACAATTATTCTGAAAATTTGCCAGGCTTACCAAACCGGGTGAGGTGCAATCATTTATATTTTTCATTTGTTGGTGGAAAAGATGAAAAAGGGCTTTGCAACAAATCCAAAGGCCCTTTCCGTCTATAAATAATCTTTTAAAATGAAAACGAAAAAAGAGGAGATGTTATGTTTTTTCAAAAACTGCGTGCGTTAATTAAATTTATTGGCCTGTGCGCCATTGTTGCAATAGGGCTGTTTAATGTGGCGAAAGCAGCCGATCCTGTGTTCAAAATTGGCGGAGCGGTTCGTTATAATCTTCTATTAACGGATTATGAGGACAATGAAATTACGGAATCGGATGGTCAGTTTACCTGGGACACATGGCGTCTGAATGTGTCCGGAATCAATTCCGCGGGCGTGATTTTGGATTTTGAATATCGTTTTTATCCTACCTTTGGCACCCATTTTATCCACCACGGCTATTTTGGTTATGAATTTAAGGAAAACAATCAAATTCAACTTGGCGTGCATCAGGTACCGTTTGGCGATTTGACCTGGGCGTCACACAGTTGGTGGTTCTCCGGCGCTTACTATATGGGCCTGGAAGATGATTACGACATGGGCTTTAAATATGTGCGCACCGGTGAAACCTGGGATTTTGCCGCTGCCTACTATTATCAACCAGAACCGGCAGGTCCATCACCAACGCCCGTGGAAGAATGGCCGTCGTATGGTGTAGGTGGCTCCGGGCGCTATTCCTACGACATTATTCCGTCCGAAGGTAATAGTATTCGCGAACGTAATCAATTTAACGGCCGTGTCGCCTATAAATTTCCACTTGCCGGAGCAACATCCGAAGTGGGATTTTCTGCCCAGGTTGGTCAGTTGTATAATATGGCTCTGGATGATTATGGTTCCCATTCCGCCTTTGCTCTTCACATGGACGCAACCATCAACCGTTTCAACATAAAAGCCTTTGGTATCTTGTACGATCATAACGTACAAAACGATGCGGGTCAAGATGCTGAATTGGTGTACATGGGAGCATATGGCTCCGGAGTGTATCCGGTTGCAGCCGAAGCCATGGTTTACAATTTGGGCATTTCTTATACGTTGCCTGTTTCGTTTGGCCCGGTTACCGCACTGACGTTTTACGACGATTATACCTTGACCAGCAAAACCAACGAGGATTTTTTCGATACCCAACAAAACATCCTCGGATGCCTGGTGTCTGCGGGCAGCGTGTACACCTATTTCGATATTGCGATGGGCAAAAACCAGCCGTGGCTAACACAAAGTTTTGGTCGAGGACTGGGAACCGGTGTTGAAGACGCGCCCTGGAACATTCGTTACAACATCAATTTTGGTTACTATTTCTAGAGGGAAGGCACATGAGCTATTTGCAAGTCAAAAACCTGTACAAAATTTTTGGGCATTCGCCGCAAAAGGCATTCCCGCTGCTCGAGAAAGGATTGTCCAAGGAGGAAATCCTCGAAAAAACCGGCAATACCGTGGCCATTAATAACGCCAATTTTGATATCAACAAAAAAGAGGTGTTTGTGGTGATGGGACTGTCGGGAAGCGGCAAGTCCACGGTGATTCGTTGCCTCAATCGGCTCATCGAACCGACACGCGGCGAAATTGTGCTGGATGGCCGCAACATCGCCCAAATGAATGCCAAAGAGTTGCAGGAAATGCGCCGTACGCAAATGTCCATGGTGTTTCAACACTTTGGGTTGCTGCCGCACCGGACCGTTCTAAAAAATGTCGAATACGGACTGGAAATTTCCGGAACCGATAAAAACGTACGAGAGAAAAAAGCGCGTGAGGCCCTCAATCTTGTTGGCCTTAAAGGCTATGAAGACAGCATGCCCAGCGAGCTCAGCGGCGGTATGCAACAGCGTGTCGGTTTGGCACGGGCCTTGGCAAATGATCCTGAAATTTTGTTGATGGATGAAGCGTTTAGCGCTCTCGATCCGTTGATCCGCTCGAACATGCAGGATGAGTTGCTGGAGCTCCAAGCCAAAATGCACAAAACTATTGTGTTTATTACTCACGATCTGGATGAAGCGTTAAAAATTGGCGATCGCATTGCCATTATGGGCCCGGGCGGTAAAGTGATTCAAATCGGTACCTCTGAAGAAATCCTGACCAATCCGGCAGACGATTACATTCGCGCTTTTGTACAAAATGTTGATTTGACACGCGTTCTCACCGCGTCCAAAATTATGCGCAAGCCGCACACGATCACCATCCCCAAAGATGGGCCGCGAGTGGCTATTCGGACTATGGAACGGTTGGGAATGTCCACATTGTTTGCCGTGGACAGTGACCGCGTGTTAAAAGGAATCATTCACATCGACGATGTGGTCAAAATTTCCAAACGCGAAACTGTGACCCCAGCACTCATCGAGGATGTCTACCTCACCTATCCGGAAACGCCCATTGCCGAATTGTTGAACATGGCTCTGGTGACCACCGATCCCATTGCGGTGATTGATGATCATTATCGATTGGTCGGCGTGGTGGATCGGGCCACCATTATTGCCGAGGTCGGCGGCGATGAAACCAATGGTATTGAACCGACATCGTTAAGTGAATTACAAGCGTGATAGACAATGTAAGGAGAACTCTCCATGATTGATTTAAAAATTGGGGAATCGTTCGAGTCCATAATAAACTGGCTGGTGGAGAATTGGTCAGATTTTTTCGATGGCATTAGCAATACGATTTCCGCCATTCTAGGCGGGTTTGAGTGGGTGTTACTGTTGGGGCACCCGCTCCTTGTTATTGCGCTTTTTGCTGTGCTGGCCTGGTTTACAGCGGGCCGCGGCATTGCCATTTTTACGCTCATTGGATTCTTGCTGATTTACAATTTGGGTTTTTGGGTTGTTACCATGGAGACCCTGGCTCTTGTGCTTACCGCGGTTTTGGTCGCGCTCGTTTTTGCCATTCCAACCGGTATTTGGGCGGCCAAAAGCAACACCGCACAAAACATTATACGACCCATTTTGGATTTTATGCAAACGCTGCCCGCGTTTGTGTATCTGATCCCCGCTGTCTTATTTTTTAAATTGGGTGAAGTGCCGGCCGTGGTCTCGACGCTCATTTTTGCCTTGCCACCCGCGGTTCGGCTTACCAGTTTGGGAATCCGACAGGTTCCTAAAGATATCAAAGAAGCGGGCAAATCCTTTGGTTCCACACCGAACCAAATTCTATTCAAAGTGGAATTGCCCGTGGCATTGCCGACCATTCTCGCGGGCATCAATCAAACCATTATGCTGGCACTTTCCATGGTCGTCATCGCTGGTATGATTGGTGCCGGTGGCCTCGGCAACGAAGTACTAAAAGGAATTACACAACTGCAGATTGGACTGGGGTTTGAGAGCGGCATTTCGATTGTCATCCTGGCAATCTTTTTAGATCGCGTTACCCAAGCTTTGGGACAAGCGAGCAGCAAAAATAGATAAACAATAGGAGGAAACACTATGTTGAGAAAATTCGGTTTTGTGATGCTTGGTCTTTTCCTTGCAGTAACTGTATTGTTCACCATGCAGTGCAACAATATGGGTACGGGAGCAAAAGAAGCGAATCTCGTTTATGTAAATTGGGCCGAAGGTATAGCCTATACCAATTTGGCCAAGGTTGTTTTGGAAGAAAAACTTGGCTACACCGTCAACATAACCGCTGCGGATGTCGGCCCGGCCTACACATCCGTTGCGCAAGGTGACCAGGATGCTTTTATGGAAACCTGGCTGCCGGTTCTGCACAAAGATTATGTTGAACGCTACCAGGAAGACATTGTCGACCTCGGCCATGTTTATGAAGGCACCCAAAGCGGTTGGGTTGTGCCAGCCTACGTCACCATTGACAACATTTCCGAGATGCCAGATGTTCGTGGCCGCTTTGATGGCCAAATCATCGGCATCGATGCCGGCGCCGGCATTATGAAAACCAGCGAACAGGTCATTGAGCAGTATAATCTTGATTACAGATTGGTCGCATCAAGTGGCCCCGCCATGACCGCTGCGCTTCAGGATGCCATAAGCAACGACGAATGGATCGTCGTCACCGGCTGGCGGCCGCATTGGATGTTTGGCCGTTGGGACCTGAAATTTTTGAAACAGGACGAAGACAAAAAATTGTGGACGCAAGGCAACATTCACATTATGGGCCGCAAAAATATCGAACAAGACAAACCCGAGTTGGCCCAGTTCTTGAAAAACATGTTTTTTACGGATGAACAACTCGGCGATTTGATGCTCAAAGTCAGAGAATCCGACGCAGATGTGTCCGAAGTGGCACGCCAGTGGATGAATGACAATCCCGATGTCATTAACAATTGGTTGCTGCAATAAAAGTAACGGGGAGCGCAAAAAGCGCTCCCTTTTTCATTTCTGCACCTCGCCCTTCCCAAGTATTTTGATTTTGCTTTTTGATTCCTTGAAGAAATAGTTATATTTCCAGAACTCTAAAAGTGATTCTGATATCTCATATCTGGCATGTCCATTCCGGACAGGCAATGGATTTGGAGATTTATCCGGCTTGGTCTAATAATTCGAGATAAAGATATGAAACGGCATTTTGTGGTTTTTCTACTTGTCTTTCTTGTAAATGTATGTTTTTCACAACACCCCGCAGATCTACGCGAAAAAGTTTCCTTGAACGGAAAATGGGATTTTTTGCCGATTTTGGAATCCGGTCAATCCCACCAACCGCCTGGCATTATCCCGCATTTTGGTTGGTTGCAGGATACCATTATGGTTCCGGGTTCGTGGACGCGCGGCCAAGGCGGCGAAGGTTTAAATGAATCCGGAAAAAAGCCGTGGGAAGAGTGGTTTTTATTCGACAATTACGGCTATCCGCTGGAATGGAACGACACCAAAACGGCCTGGTACCGGCGAAGCTTTACCGTCAAACACATAAATCCTGAACGCCGCTACTTTTTATACATCGGCGGGGCGCTGCGCGAATCGTGGGCTTTTGTCAATATGCGCCAAGTGGGGCATAGCATCAATGGCATTATGCCGGACGAGTATGATATCACTTCCTTCCTAAAAGAAGGCGAGAATACCGTTCATGTGTATTGTACCGATTATCGACGCGATGAAAACGGACGTACCTTTACACCCACCGGCGCCGATCAAATGACCCGCCAGCGCGGCATTTGGCAGGATGTGTATTTTGTGTCCCGCCCAAATGTTTATGTAAAGGATGTCACCATCCGCACCAGCACGCGCAAAAACGAATTGACGCTGTTGATGGAAATCCATAACGCTTCCAAACGGGAACAAACAGTGCAACCCCATTTTACCGTGTTGGACCAGAATACACCGTTTTTAAATTTTTCGGCAGCCCCCCTGCGGCTGGCGCCAGGAGCCAGCGAGCAGGTCGAGATTGTGCAGCCATGGAGCTCGTATATCGCCTGGTCACCAGCCACACCTCAGCTTTATCACCTCGAAACCCGACTTTTAGAAAAAGAACGTATGATTGATTTGCGCCGTGACCGATTTGGCTTTCGCGAAGTATGGGTAAACGATCATCACATCATGTTGAACGGCGAGCCGGTTCACCTGTTTGGCGAATGGTGCCATAAATTCAATTTTGATAATTTTCGTCCGGAATACATTCGCCAATGGTACAAGATGCTTCAAGATTGCAATGAGTTGCCGGGCTTCTTCCCGGCTAAAAACAGCGCGCTTATGCGCCGCA
>CAYPZM010000052.1:20177-20390 GCA_964414825.1 uncultured Cytophagia bacterium
TGCAATATGAACTATATGCGTACGCACACCTTTCCGCATCCCGATCTGCTTCTCGACCTGGCGGATGAAATGGGCATTTTGGTGTCGTTGGAGTCAGCCTGGTTTTTTACGCACGGCCAGGCGTTGGACAAACCCGAAACCTGGGAAAATGCCGAGCAGCATGTGCGCGAGATTATCAACCGCGATAAAAATCATCCCTCCATCATTTTGTGG
>CAYPZM010000053.1:0-20330 GCA_964414825.1 uncultured Cytophagia bacterium
ATCGGGCGCATTACGGACATCCCGATAGGCCCATTCGGCGCCCAAAGGCACCAAAATGGTTGTTCCATTCGACAACGTTTTCCAGGCTTCAAATTCAAAACCGGGATTGGCAGTGGCCTGAAGCCGCATCTGTTCTTCTGCTTGAAATACACCGCTAAATTGTCTTTCGACGTGAATTTGATCATTAACAAGCACGGAACCGAATCCGGCTGGAGACGCACTAATATTTATTTGATGGGTACGATCCATACCAAATACACGATCCAGCTCGTCGAGAAAATGGCGCGGACGTTCGTAGGCAAAATTCTTTAGCACGTTTATGTTGTGCTGCCATTCGGTCATGGAAGAAATTCCGCAGACATTATTTCCGCACGCATCTGCCCACTTTTGAATGTGGCGCGGCATCTCCTTTTCGATATTTTTGGCAAATTGATCGATCAGAGCAGTGACATGATCCGGTTGAAAGGAATGGTTGACGTGATGCAGGGCGCGATCGACAAATTTTTGCCTAAATTCGGCATTGGCCAGCAATGGTTCAAAAATATCAGACCGATTTTTTATCTCGCTTAACGTGCGGTGGTCACTATCCTTCATACCGCGGTCTAAATCAAACACCAACCATTGCCATTTTCCACCCAGCGACTTGGGTCGCCACGTGCGCACATTGTGCGCCCAGCTCACATTAGCGATGTAGGCTTGGAGAATGATATAATCGATGTAATTATCGATATCGAACACGGTTTTGAGCTGTTTATAATTGGCCGGATCGCTCAAATCGCTATGTTGAATAAACTCAACCAATCCATAATAGCCGTCCGAGTTGCCGGCGTGTACGGTGACGCGGTCAGCGCGGTAATCGACATAAAGCAGATCCATATTTTGCGGTTCTACGCCATAGTGCTGATACAGATAATCCTCATTGTACTTTTCACGTAGATTGTGAATGCCCCAATACTGACCGTTAAGAAATAGCACAGATGGCCGATATGCTTGCACATCCAAATTAAAATGTTGTTGAACGAGATCGTGCTGAAACGCATCGGCAAACATGGTATCGTCCCAATCATCGCTCGAGCTGCGTAGCAAAAATGAATTGAGTAAAGATGTTGGGTGATTTTGAAACAAGCTGTAATGCAGGGTAGAATCCGTGAACACGGCAAACGATTTTTGCGGAATGTAAATGGCTGACCGGCCAAACAGCCGAATATCTGCGGAAGTGGAAAATCCATTTTTCGATTGCGGTTCCATAAAGTCAACAATCGCTTGTCGTTCCCAACTTTTGCGCTTGGCAATATCCTCTTCCACATAAATACCCAAATTACTATCCCACAGATAATCGGGTTGCGTTATCATGGAGACGATCGGCAATTCCGAATGAAAATCCACAATGTAGGAACGCGTCACCACATCACTGCGCAGGAAACCGGGTTGGATACAAATCGCACGAACAACAGTGTTCTCACTCAACACCAAAGGTGCGCTGTAGCGCGTCGAGTGTTCCGTCGGGATCGATCCATCAAGCGTGTAATACACGGGGGATTGCGATGGAACTGTTATAGAAACGGAGGTGCCAGAGCCATAACGTCCCGATGGAGCTGAGAATAACGGTTCTGCACTCTGCTTGTTGGAGATAAAGAGTCGATTGTCGTTTTGATCCTTCGGAGTTGGTGAGAAAAGATAACCCGTATCGTGGTTTTCAGGAGATCGACCAAATGATAAATCCGTTGCTAATGTTGCAAAGGAGAGAGAATCGACGATAGCGCCGGCCGGGTTGACCAAAGCCACCCACTCGCCGGAAGCGTTTAGTTTAAAATTGGTGTGCAGGCCGTCGTTCCGATCGTCTGCCCAGATGAGAAGAAACTCGTCGGCATTGATGTGGGTGTCGTTTGGAAACGGCCATTTTTGTAGATGTTGGGGATCATCGGTTAAAAAGAAACCATTCAGTGAAAACGATAGTGTTGATGTATTCTTTAGCTCAATCCAATCGACGCTCTGGCCATACTGAGGCTCTACAATGGTATTTTTATTAGAAGCCAGAACCTCGTTAATAACAATCGGTTGCGCATTAACTGGCGTGACCAAAAGACTCAAAACCCACCCGCTCAGCAGAAAAATGCATAGGCGTTTCACAGGGGGTACTCCACTAAAAAATTAACAGTATTGTTCAATTTAAGTCAAATTTTAGAACTGTAGCATTCGATGCTTTTTCGTGCTGTGGATGGTAGAAAAGCGCAAGCTGAATCAAGGCATTTTGTTTGACCTCCTTTTGCAATATATGAAAATTCTCCAAAAGAGCAAATTTCCTTATATTACTGAAAACATATCACATTGCAGTATTTCAATATGGGAAATCAAACTAATATGCCTTGTAATTTTCCACGCACATCTACGAGATGGGTGTCGGCATTTGCGCATCCACCTCTTGGCGCCATTCTCGCAGCAACCCGTGCAATTCTTGCGCCTTTTCCGCCATGTCCTCTGCCAGATTGGTGGTCTCGCCAATATCTTCCTTGAGATTGTATAGCTCCAGCTTGCCGGTTTCGTAACGTTCGATCAATTTCCAGTCACCATTCCGCACAGCGCCGCCGGGCTTGCCCCCCTGGTTGCTGTAATGCGGATAGTGCCAAAAAATCGGACCGCGCTCCATGGACTTGCCTTTAACCAGGGGCACCAAACTTTTGCCGTCCATGTGCTGCTCAGAACGCAGGGGCAAACTGGCCATTTCTAACATGGTTGGATAAAAATCAGTGCTGGTCACCGGCTCGTCGCATTCACCGGGTTGATGTCCCGGCCAGCGAATGATCATGGGTTCGCGGATGCCGCCTTCATACAACCAACCTTTTCCGGCGCGCAAAGGCAGGTTTGTTGTAGGTGAGCCTTCAGAGGTCGACAAACCACCGTTGTCACCCATAAAAAAGACGATGGTATTGTCCGCCACGCCCTGTTCCTCCAATTCTTTCAGAACTTTTCCAACATTCTCATCCAAACTCTCAATCATAGCAGCATATTCGGCATGCGATTGCACGAGGCGCTCCCGCCAATGTCCCTGTCCAACATGTTTGGCCCATTCGGGATTTTCGTTAAATTGTGGTTGGTTCAGGAGTCCAAGCCGTTCCGCCTTTTCCTTATATTTCTTCACCTTGTCCTGTTTGCCATGCATGGGATTATGAACGGTATAAAACGAAAGGTACGCAAAAAACGGTTTTTCTTTATTCTGATTGATAAAAGTGACGGTCTCATCGGCCAATCGATCGGTAAGATATTCGCCCGGAGGGCCATCTTGCAAACGCGGATTTTTGTAGGGACTGACATAACCGCTGTCGCCTCTCCATTCGTCATCATCCGCATCAAAAGTGCGATAATAAGGTGCGCCACGGCTCCAACCGCCTTTGTTGACATCAAATCCCTGAAATTCGGGCCACAAATCTTCGCTTTCTCCCAAATGCCACTTGCCGAAAAATCCGGTGGCATAACCGGCTTCCTTGAGCGCTTCAGCAATGGTTACTTGGTCCAAAGACATGTACCGTTGAAAATCCGGTGGCACCACTTTATTAGCCGGCTCATTCGCGCGGCCGCCGGCCTGGCGTCCCGGAATCCAATCCGTGAGATTAATTCGCGCAGGATACTTGCCACTCATAATGCTGGCGCGGGTTGGCGAGCACACCGGACAAGAAGCGTACGCATCCGTAAATTTCATTCCGGTTGCCGCCAGTTTGTCGATGTTTGGTGTTTCATAAAATGTACTACCAAACGCGCCAATGTCGGTCCAGCCAAGGTCATCGACCAGGAAAAAAACAAAATTGGGTTTAGAGAATTTTGATGAACAAGATGTGAATGCAGTTGAGGTACATAGTGCAACTGCACCAAAGCCAACGGATTTTAAAAATTGACGTCGTTCCATGCACTCTCCTAAAAGGGTTTCTTATAAGATTTTTTCACATCTTATCTTACATATTTTGACATAAAGATACAACGTGGATTTTTTGAAATGAACATTCTAGGCAAGTTCTCGCGGGTCGCGCTGTAACGACCTTGACAGGATGAACAGAATCGACAGATTGTTTTTTAGTCATATAAATTTCGTATTCTGCTATCATTCGTGTGAATTCGTGTTTCCTGTGTGCCCTATTCTTTGTGAAAAACAAAACAAAAATTTGAGCACTGTTTTTATCCTGTTTATCCTGCAAACCCTGTCGAGACTGTTGAAAAAGTTCATAGTAGCTCTAGAACAAGGTCACTTCCGAATATCGACATTGCCTGAGTCGCGATATAAACATAGACTTACAATCACCTCATAGTAACTGGCGTGACTCCTTGTTCTGTCACTTTTCTAGGTTTTCGACAGCCTCGTCAAAGGTTTTTTCCGCAAACTATTGTGAGCTTAATAAGGGCCGCGTATGAATTCTTCCACACGGTTTTCATAAAACGTGGCGAGTTGTTTGTGCATATCATCGCTCAAGGGCTTGAGCTCGGAGACCTGGGCGTTTTGGTGAGCCTGTTCTGGCCGACTGGCCCCCGGAATGACCACAGACACCGCATCAAAATCGAGAATCCAGCGCATAGCCCATTGCGCCATCTCCATACCGATGGGCACTTTGGGTTTTAGCTCATTGGCAAGCTCGATACCCATTTGAAACGGCAATCCGGCAAAGGTTTCCCCTACATTAAACGCTTGGCCATCGCGATTGAAATTGCGATGGTCGTTTTTGTCAAATGTGGTTGATTTGTTAAATTTTCCAGCCAATAATCCGCTAGCCAGAGGCAGGCGCACAATCAATGCCACATTTTTATCTTTTGCCTCATCAAAAATGGTGTGAATGGGTTTTTGACGAAAAATATTAAAAATGATTTGCAGCGAAACAAGATCCTCCTGCTGCATACAAATCCGCGCTTCGTACATGGATTCGACGCTGGCGCCGAATGCCTTTATTTTGCCCTCTTGCTGCAAGCCGCGCAGCCATTCAAAGACTTCACCTTGCTCTAAATATTGTGTAGGAATACAATGCAATTGCAGCAAATCCAGAGCTTCAACGTTGAGACGTTTAAGAGAGCCTTCAACACAATCTCGAATGCCCAACTCTGAATATTTATCCGGGTACAAATTGGCATCGCGCCCCACTTTGGTAGCGACAAAAACGTCCTCGGAACGCTGTTTCAAAAAATTGCCGATAATCGATTCGCTGCGGCCGCCACCATAAACATCCGCGGTGTCCAAAAAATTAACTCCCTGATCAACGGCTGCCTCCAAAATCGCAAATGCCGTGCTTTCGGGCACCTCTCCCCAATCGCTGCCAAGTTGCCAGCATCCCAAGCCAATTTCCGAGGTTTCAAATCCGGTTTTTCCCAAGGTTCTGTGTTTCATCTTTACTCTCCTGGTTTTGGTTCAACATATTTCCAACAGCGCCCGTGCGTGTTCAGTTCAGTAACAGGTTCAACAAAAACGCTTATTCCAACTCGGTATTTGCGGGAGTGGCAATGTAATAATTTTCCGATTCGGCGCGCAGAAATCCGGTAATCACATAACCGAAATGAAATACTTGTGAAAGCACTTTACGCGAGCGCAAACGGATTGCTGCAGCGCGATCGGGCTCGGTTTGAATGATGTGGCGAAAATCCGGCGGCAAAGAAATAGCGACCGCTTGCGCTGGTTTGGGAAAGACGATGGGATCCTGAGATTGCAATGAGAGAGAATGTTTGGGCAGGGCAGCAGGAACAGGAGTCGACTTTTCCCAACGCACCCAAAAACGGTCGCTGGCGTGCGCCATTGAGGACGCCGGGCCGTAATAGTCACGGTAAAATCGCACAGCTCGCGCTCCCAATTTTCCAAGATACAAATTGGCGTTTGCCGATTCCAGCGGATCAAACGTCCATTGTATCGAGACATAATCCGTTTGTTGCGCCCATTCTCCGGCAAGGCGCAACATCCGTTCCGCCAAGTTGCGGTTGCGGTAGTCCGGCAATACACCTACCATATCCAAATATAAAAACGACTCGTGGCGCTGGTTATCGTAGCCGGGCATAAGTACGGCATGCCCGATTATAGTGTTTTGATCAAACGCTCCGATTATAATTCCACCTCGATCCGCAAGTGTGAACAGCTTGTGAATGGGCATTGCCGAGCCGGGCGAAATGTTCCAGATGATCAACTGATTTTCGAAAATGCGGCGGCACATGTCATAGTTTGGCGTAATGCGTGAGACAGTCAATTCGGGCATGCAAAACCTCGCTCAAGCAGTCGATTTTCTCAACCTGTTACTCTTTCACCGGTTTAGGCACCGCACCGGTTCGCGTAGCCCACTGTTGCCACAGGGCCGCCATTTCCGCAACGCGGTCGGGGTGCTCTACGGAGAGATCGTTGAGCTCGCCGCGATCCGCTTCCAGATCGTACAATTCCCAGCCTTGCAACGGCAATTCGTTCGTTTCAATCCATTTATGCGGATGCGGAAAAGCTTTCGACACCAATTTCCATTTGCCCACTCGAACCGCGCGATTGCCCTCGTGCTCCCAGAAAAGGGGCGTCGAGCGTTCGCTATTTTTATCAGCAAAAGACGGAGTCAGGCTTTCGCCCTCCATCGGTGTGATGATTGAATTTGCGAATTCTGAGGGATAGTCGGCATTGGCCACATCCACAAATGTGGCCATCAAATCGATCAAATGGCCGGGTTGCTGGCGAATTTCATTTTTCGCCCGAATGCCTTGCGGCCAGTGTACAATTAACGGCGTGGCAATTCCACCTTCGTGAACCCAATGTTTGTACATTCGAAACGGGGTATTGCTGGCATTTGCCCATCCAGGTGAGTAGGCCAAATAGGTGTCTGCCGGACCGTGCATCACGCCAGGGCCTTGCCGAACGGGACGGCCATCGCGAGTGTATTTTGGCACCATATCCCACTGCAGCTCATTCGGCGCCATGGGATGGCGCTCTAACAACTGCTCATCCGACCAGCGGGTAAACCACAAGCCAATTTGTTCGGCGCAAGCGCCGTTGTCTTGCAAAAAGACGATCAAGGTATTATCCCATTCATTTTTTTCTTGCAATTTCTCCACAATACGGCCAATGCCCTGATCCATGCAATCGATCATGGCGGCATACACCTCCATGCCGCGAGCATGCCATTCCGGATTATCATCAAAATTGAACTTTTGCGCCTGCGCAGAATCCGGCGACGATAAGGGCCATTCGGGTTTAATTAATCCCATATCGATCAAACGCTCATAACGTTCCTGGCGAATCGCATCCCAGCCTTTGTCGTATTTGCCCTCATATTTGGCAATATCATCGGGAAGCGCATGCATAGGCCAATGTGCGGCCGTATACGCCACATACATGAAAAACGGCTGTTCCGAATTATGCTGGTCGATAAATTTAACCGCTGTGTCGCTGATGGCATTGGTATAATAAAAATTCTCGCTCGGCGTGATATACTCATTACCGCTGGCTAAAGTATTGGGATCGTAAAAACTGCCGGCGCCGTGAATGGTGCCAAAAAAGCGCTCAAATCCGCGCTGCAACGGCCAATTGTAGGTTTGATATCGATGTCTCGAAGGCGTAACATGCCATTTGCCCACCATGTAGGTGGAATAGCCCGCCGGCTTGAGAACCTCGGCAATGGTGACGCTCGTACGATTCAAATCGCCCTGATAAGCTGGCACACCGTCATCCTCCATCATGTGACCGACTCCTGCCTGGTGCGGATAAAGTCCGGTGAGTAAGGACGCACGCGTCGGGCAGCAGCGCGCCGTGTTGTAAAACTGGGTGTAGCGCAAGCCATTAGCCGCCAGCTCGTCCAAATTTGGCGTGCGGATTTCACTGCCAAAACAGCCGATATCCGAAAATCCCATATCATCGGACATGATGAGGATTATATTGGGACGCCGCGGCTCGGTTTCGCAGGCAAGTAAAATAGACAGCAGAATAGCAGCTAATTTTATGAGTTTCATAGGGTCTCCTTTGCGGGATACAGGATACAAACTTCGCGATGCGGGATTCGAGGGAGTATCGGGATACGAGATACGAGTTTCCGGGTTCGGTGTGCAGTCGATACTTTATTATTTGCGCAAAAGACTGTTTAGAGTGCCTGGCATCGAGTATCCTGCATCGCGTATCCCACCTCCCGTATCACTCTTTCGGGCTCTCCTCCACGTTGACCGAGGGCAACCACTTTTTATGTTCTGCTATGACATCAGCATACTTTGGATCGTCTGCCAAATTGGTCCATTCCATTGCATCGTTTTCGTGGTCATACAACTCTTCTGAGCCATCGGCATAACGAATGTAACGCCAGCGTTTGGAGCGCAGCGAATGGTTGTTGCGGCCATGCGTGGTTAGCGCGGGCGGCTGCCAGTCGGCTTGCGGATTTTTTAAAAGCGTTAGCAAACTGCTTCCTTCCAACTCTGGTTTTTGCGGGAGGCCGACCAAATCGATAAGTGTCGGATAAATATCCAGCAAATTTACAGGAGCTTCGCAGCGGCCAGGCTTTATTTCCGGACTACGAAACATCAGCACATTATGCGTGGCTTCTTCCCACAGGGCAAATTTGCGCCAGTGCAGTTTTTCGCCCAAATGCCAACCGTGATCCGACCACAGCACCACAATCGTATTTTCGGAATAACTGCTGCTGTCTAGTGCATCCAGAACGCGACCTACACAATCGTCCGCAAAACTTACGCTGGCGAGATAACCTTGCACAGCCTGGCGCCACTGATCGTATTTTGTGACATTTTGATGATCCTTCAGACGCACCATGTCTCTGCCAGCCGGCGGAACATCTTTTAAATCGTTTTCATTCACGTTCGGCAGCATGATGGAATCGAGCGGATATGCGTCAAAATATTTCTGCGGTACATACCAGGGCAAATGCGGGCGATAAATTCCACAGGCCAGAAAAAACGGTTTTTCATGCGATTGCTGCAATTGATCGATCACCCAATCCGTTACTTGCCAGTCGCCCATGGCTTCGTTTGAAACAAACACAGGCCCCCAGTCAAAGTGCCGCGTATAGGGAATGCCGTTAATAGGGCGATTATCAGGCATGGGATCATCGGGTTGCCCTTTTGTCAGCGATGGCCAATAATAATCCCAAGAAGCAGGATCGAGATAACGTCCATGATAAATTTTTCCACTACCCATTGCTTTGTAACCATTCGCCATAAAGTACTGCGGCAGGGTGACCGCATCTTTTAACACCGGACTCTGGCGCCAGGGCTGCGCGTTAACATAAACACCGGACGTGGATGGTCGAATACCGGTCATAAGCGCGGCTCGCGATGGATTGCAGGCCGGCGCAGCGCAATATGCATGGCTGAACAAAAGACCTTGGGACGCCAATCGGTCCAAATTGGGTGTTTGTACACTGGGATGGCCGCCCAGGCAGCCCACCCAGTCGTTGAGATCGTCAATGGCAATGAACAACACATTTGGAGGCACTTTTGGGGTACGAGCGCTAATGACCAGAGGCGAGAGGGCGGCGAGACTTGCGGCTTTAAAAAAACGGCGACGCTTGATGAGATTCATGGATGCTCCATTTGGCAAAATTGAACGACAGAAATGTATAAAATTGCAAAAATTTAAATCATCCAACTGGAAACAGGTTGAACAATTCTAAATTAAGAAATGTCGTAAAAAAAAACAGGAAAACCTTTGCTCATCGAAAATTTTCTGGTAATGGTGTTGTGATGCCGCTCAAGAAATCCAGCCAAGCTTAGACGTGAGGTTCTATCTCATCCTCTTATTATTGATCATTTTGGCTGTACTTTACGGGAGTAACTATGAAATCGCCATTTAAAAAGCATAAAGTGACATTAAACATCTTGTTTTTGTTAGATGTCTATCAGAATGCATTGCAATTTTGCGGCAAAATGTTACATTACGCTAACCACGTTCAAGATCCGCCATAGTATTCAAATCTTCGTTTGGAGGTGCCTTTATGAAACGCGTGCTGAAAAGCTTGTTTTTTCCGCTGGTTGGAATTCTATCTCTGCTCTGGTTTCTCATTCGAGTTATTCCAAAACCGAGTCGCGCCGCTTATCCTTGTATGAAAGCTGCCGCGCCCGTGGCATCATCCTTTGTTTTGTATGTCTTTGGATTTCTTGCTTCCATTTTTGTCTTTAAAAAAGCAAAACACTTTTTGCAGCAATCGCGGTACATGTTGTTCGGCATCACCTTTTTGTTTGGAATAGCGTTCGGACTATCCTCCTTTTTGCAAACCGACAAACCCGCCTATGCTCTGGTGCAGTCGCCGCCGGATGGACCGAATCAACCCATGGGCCAGGGAATTGGTATTTTTCCCGGTCGTGTGGTATGGATCCACAATCCGGATGCCACCGATGAAACCTGTCGCAATCGCAGTAACGATTACTGGTCATCGGATGAAAATACCGATCAAGCGCAGGTGAATGCCATGCTTTCGCAAGCGTTGCATAAACTGACTGAAAAAGCCGATGACAAAACGGCCTGGGATGCCTTGTTTCACAATTTCAATCAAACGCATGGCAAGGGAGATGTCGGCTATCAAACGGCTGAAAAAATTGTTATAAAAATCAATCTCAATAGCAATGGCTGTACCGGTGATGATTTTGAGCGCTGGAAACTCAAAACAGTGGACACCTCCCCGCAAATTGTTTATGCCATTTTGGAGCAATTGGTTAACAAGGCCGGCGTGCCGCAGAGCAACATCGGCATCGGCGATCCTGGGCGTAATGTCGATAATTTAATTTGGGACAAATGCCATACCGAGTTTCCGGACGTGCACTATTGGGGCAACGGTAATGGTCGCACCAGGATTACAAAGACCAAAGATTATGCTATCTTTACCAGCGATGGCTCGATGAACGACTGGCTGCCCAAATGTTATGTTGAAGCGGATTATATGATCAACATTCCGGTCTTTAAAAAGCACCATCGCGCTGGAATTTCTTTGAGCAGCAAAAACCATTTTGGAACGTTTGTGCCGTTCCGCGGTAGCGCCTTTCACTGGCATTTCAGTTTGCCCGCGGCAGATGGCGGCGGTGACGTAAATAATGGCGACTATGGCCTGTACCGCTGTTTTGTGGATATTATGGGTCATAAAGATATTGGCGGTAAAACCATTCTTTACCTGATCGACGGGCTTTGGGGCTCTACCAATTGGGCGCATCCACCGATCAAATGGCGTATGGAGCCGTTTAATAATGACTGGCCTTCATCGATTTTCCTGTCTCAAGATCCTGTGGCCATCGAATCTGTGGGATATGATTTTTTGTTTGAAGAATTTGGCCCGGATCATCCCACCGAGGGCGATTACGATCCATCGGACCACAAAGGCCCATTCCCGCATTACGCTGGCGTTGATGACTTTTTACACCAAGCTGCAGACTCGAAAAACTGGCCGCAGGATTTCACCTACGATCCCGAAAACGATGGCACGCCGCTGCCGACCAGTATGGGCGTGCATGAGCATTGGAATAATCCGGTTGACAAACAATACTCGCGCAACCTTGGAGCCGATTCGGGGATAGAACTTGTTTCCTATCTCAACACACATGTTAGAAATCGACCGCAAGTCCCTGTGGTACAAGAATTTGCCTTGTTGAAAAACTATCCCAATCCATTTAATCCAACAACCACAATAAGCTATGATATTGCTTCGCCGGCCACTGTTCAATTAACTATTTATAATGTGATGGGCCAGCCGATCCGCATTCTTGTTCAGCAAACTCAACCTTCCGGACACTATGTGGTGCAATGGGATGGCCGCCTATCCGATGGACGGGCTGCTGCATCCGGCGTGTATGTTTACGAGCTAGTGGCCCAAAATGACGTGGAAACCATTCGATTTGCTCAAAAAATGGTGTTGAACCGTTAAAGTTACTGTTGAATTATTCTATCTGAAAGAGTAGGAAAATCGAATGAGCCTTATCCGTTGTTTCTCGCGAATTTTATTCATTTCAATTCTGTTTATAACGGCATGGATCTGCTGCGATTCATCAACAGAACCTGAAAGCACGGCCGGTGATATTTTGGGAGCCGTACAAAATGTCGCAAACAAACAGGCCATTCATCCGGCATATATGTTTATGCAAGACAGTCTGGTGTGCACCACAACCGAAAACGGAGACTTTGCCCTTTCCCAATTGGAACGCGGCAATTATACTTTAACATGTTCCGCTTTGGGATTTCTTGACACGACAGTCAATGTGAATGTGCCGGGCGGTGATCCCCTCTCACTTTTGATTTTTCTTACACCGGATTCTCAAACCGGGCGGGTGTATGCAGAGTTTCAAGAGGGAGTCTTGTTTCAAAATCAACTAGCGCAGGATTCGACGCTGAGCCAGTGGAATGAACAAGAAATGTGGCAAGGCGTAACCGGCGCCACGCTGCAATCCAAAACCTTACGTCGCGATTTGCCCCCGCGCCAGGTGTTTTTAGGAGATAGTCTCGTTGCGCTAACGGATGATTTTGGTCAATGCTGGTTTGAGCTGCAGCGAGGAACCTATCCGTTTACCGCCGCTTGCGATGGGTATGCGGATACAACCCGCGTTATAAGGATAATAGGAAATGAACGCACATACGCTATCTTTGTTTTGGATCCTGCGGTACCTTAATTTTTGGAGGACCTATGACTCGAATTAGCGTCACCCGAACCATTTATGCCCCCATTGAAACGGTCTTTCAAACCGTTTAGGATGTCAGAAAATTCGCCCAAGCCGTGCCGAATGTGGTCGACATTGAATTTTTATCGGAAAACAAAACCGGTGTCGGTGCCCGTTTTCGCGAAACGCGAAATATGAATGGGAAAGAGACCATAACCGAACTGCAGGTTACAGAATATGTAAAAAATGAGCACGTACGAATTATTTCGGACACACAGGGTACGGTATGGGATTCAGTGTTTCACGTCAATTCTGTTGATGATGCCACCGAGTTGAATTTGACCATGGAGGCCAAACCGCACAAATTTCTGCCCCGTCTCTCTATGCCTCTATTTAAAGGGATGATGAAAAGCGCACTGGAGAAAGATATGGACGCGGTAAAAGCCTTTTGTGAACAAGAGCAGAGCTCCCTAAGCTGAAAAGAAAAATTGATCCTGCTGCGGAAACGTCAAAATTCCGTCCAAACGTGAATCACATGCGAGCTTTGGTAAATAGAATTGTAGGCAAATGCATACCCTGCACTAATCGCTGCAAATTTTAAGGTGGGGCCGATTTTCAATGCCCGATTCCAGGTCATATACGATCCCTGCAAATGCAGCCAATTATTGACAAATAAAGTCATGCTGCCATTCAATACTGCATCTTCCTGCTCAGGCACCAATACATCCAAACCGGCATGGAAATGGCGGTTCAAGTAGCTCAGCCCCAATGCTGCAGACCGCGTAGTGACGGTCTCGCCTGAGGCCGAATACAACGATCGTCCCCAGAGATTGTTTAAACTTAATCCGCAGCGGAAAAACTGCCAATTGAGGGTGATCGACGCATCGATAAACACCTGCAACGAATCGACATCCCGAGTTGCGAGATACAGCGCCGAATGAGATCCGCTTTCGGAGACCAGATGTTGCGGAATTTGAATGCGTTGATTGACCATATTTGCCGCCACTCCGGCAGACTCGTATTTGTTCAATCGTTTCGCAGCCGAAACGGTGGCAAACAGCATATCCGAATGCAGATTCTGCGAAAGCGTTCCCGTGCTCGACGTGGCCAAAGTAGTTTGTTGACTGTTCGCATACAGCACTCCATAACCGAACATGAACCGCTCAAATTTTTGCACTCCGCTCAATCGAGCCAAATCAAACGCATTCGTGAGTTCGATGGACGCTCCCAATTGGCTGCCCTGGGCAAATCCAATGGAAGATGCATTAAGCAAGGGTGCATTTGTAAAGCGATAGTGCGGAGCCAATCCGCCGCCCGGCGAAAGATACAGCATAAATTGTTTGCTGGCCAACTGCGCAAGATTAGTCTGCGGGTAATGAATCGAGCTAAAAGTCAACGTGTCGCCAGAGACGTTTGCGGACTCGAGTGGCGACTCGTACAACAACGCTAAAGCCGCAGAACCACCAAGAGCAATACCCAAAATGGGCACGCTCGCTTTTTGCCAAAACCTGGGCTCTTTTTCCATGATAACCGGCTCTCGCAGAGCCACCAACTCTTGCCAGCACGAATCGCTGTCCGTGGATAGCTGCTCACAATCGACATCGAGCACAACTGGAGATGACAATTCATATAAATATGCATCAATTTCCCAAACCACTTCCTGCGGTGTGACAATCAGTCTTGCGCTGTGCACCTGGGCGTCATTGCTGAAAAAATCGAGAAACAGCGGTGTGTTTATAAAGTCCACATTGTACGGCACACGCAAATCAAATACGCCAAAATTTGAGGTGGTAGTGGCAAATTCCGGGTAACCTTTTGGCACAACCAGAATGCATTCTTGAGACAGCGGCCGCTCTTGTTCGACTCGCCCAAGTGGTAGACAAAACACCGAGCCACGAATAACGAGGTCATCAGCTGCACTTGCACTCAACAGCGCAAAAAGAAACCAGCCCGACATGTAAATCGTTCGCTTCATTCCGATTCTCGTTGCAACCTAATATTTAACCGCTCTTTTTGCCGGCTTATTCTACGATCGAAAAAGACCGTTTTATAGCCGTCACAAGACACTGCAATTTTGAGTAAATCACCTTTATTTTTACCGTCAAGGTCCATGATAAACGCCCCATCGCTGGCACTTTGGGTTTGCAAGTGAGTCGAAACCACCGTGATCGTGGCGCCGGCAATCGGCTGCCGCGCCGTATCGCGCACCTCCCCGGATAGTTCGACAGGTCGAGATTCGAGGGGTTCTTGATGTTTTATTTTGCTCGAAACAAACAAGGCGCTGCCCAAAAGCATAATAATCGAACCAGCGAGCGCGGGTAAAAAGCCACGTCGCGTTAGCAGTCGTGTTCGTTTTGTGTTAGAGGATGGTGAACTGTCACCGCGGACTCGCTCGTTTACAACATCAACAAAGGTAAGCTTTTTGGCATTTCGTTTCGGATTGATGAGCGTTGGCGTGGCCGAATCGGCAAGCTGTTCAAGATCGAGCTGATTGATACCCAGGTCAAACGCCGTTTTCGCATCCTTACCAAACCCCAGCGCTTGGTAAAATGCAGCGGCAAAGCGGATCGAGGATTTATCGCCAATTTCCTGCGACATGCCAATCACGCAATCAATGGCTCTGGCAATGGCGCGAGCTTGCGCTTGCGAGTAGCAGGCGTTGAGCACCACGCATTTTATATTGTCCTTGAGCACGCGAAACAACTGCCCAAGCGCCTCACCCGGAACGGCATAGCTCTCGCCGGAGTCGTCTTCGAGATAAATGTGGCTGTCTTCACTGCCGTGACCGCTAAAATGCACAATGTCCGGTTTGTGGCGTAAAAGAAAATTTTGCAGCTCGGATACGCGCACGGCCCAGTGCTGGCGGATTTCAAAACGGTCCCGAAAGTCGGATTGCCGCAGCGCCTGATCAATGTGGCGAATTTCTTCATCCAGGCGCAAGCGATCGCTATCAATGGGATTGGCCGCAAGGAATAGAATTTTAATTCGACGGTTCATGCGGAATTATAGGATAGTTAATTTATCAAGGTCACTTGGCCTTGTCATGCCCTGTGCGCTCGGCGCTCCGAGATCGGCTCGGGTTTTCCTTGTGCGTTTAAAATTCGGCGTCTCAGGTTCTTCGCATAATCACTTTGGTGATTGAGGTTCAAGGCCTGCTCCAGCTCGAACAACGCATCGTCCAAAAGCTCGAACGTCTCGTAAATTAACGCCCGCCCCGTGTGCAGCTCTGCCGGTTTTGCATGGGACTGTTTTTTCAGCTCATTTAACAATGGTTTCAAAACCTCATCCTGAGCAAACAATTTAAATCGATATTTTGCCTTTTGAGAATGCGCTGCGCTGCTGGTAACAGCTTGGTTTTCCGAATCCAAAATCCGGACATTCCAGGCATACCATGTATCGGGCTTTAAGGCTTCTATCAAAGTTTTGGGAGCAGCTAGTTCTGGTTGCGCGAGTTGTTTCTCATAAAGCACTTTTTGCGGATTCTTGATCTCAGTTACCGTAAAATGATACTGCGGTGAAAGCTGCTCATTTTCATTCTTATAATTCCACTTGAATTCAAACGGCGTACGCACCGCCGTATTTACGGGCGAAAGCAATGTCAACCTTTTCCGGCTGCTGCGCAGGTGATAGGTAATTTGACCGAGTGTGAAATCAATGTCACTCAGCAATTTGGATTTTTGCTTTTGAGTGATCGACGAGCGCTCAATGACCGCGGTTACGGTCTCTTTGACCTTTTTTATGGTTTCTTGTTTTTCCTTTTTCGATTGAGAAGGTGTGGGAGTTTTTTGCTCGACAGGCTGCCGCGTGCGCATTTTATAATCCGCCACCACCAGCAAACCAATAATTACCACAAAACCAACATGATAAATGGGCGTGGGTGGCGTAAACTCGACCTCAATATTGAAAAAATCGCGTACCGCAGCATTTGCAGCGGTTAACGGAATGGCGGATATGGCGATCCAGGCAAAGATGAGCGATGCCGCCATACGCCGGTACCAAAATTCCGGGTTGCGAAAAATAAAGAATAAAAATCCAGCGATAAACGCAGCAGTGCCGATGATCCAGGCCGGGGTGTGAATTTTATAGGCCATCACAAACAACACGGCGGCGAGAATCCCCATGATAGCCGACAGCAGAATCCATCTTGATTTCATAAAATCCTCTTGGTAGCAGTGCGACTGTGTTGTTGATGTGCGGTAAAAAACGACTCGGATCCTATAGCCGAGTCAAGCCAGTAAAATTAGAATTAAATGCAATGTTATATGTAAAATGTTCAAATCTTTTACCCGTTACGTGACGCAGCCGTCCCCGTTCTATGGCCGCTAAAAAATCTGTTAAATCATAACGATTAATTGCAAAAGAAGCAAGTATTAATGCGCCTAAACAGGAGATGTATATTAGAGTTTTTGCTTGCATGGCACTTTCATATTATCTATGTTTTGAATCGAATGTGGATCCATTCTCTGGTTCTCGTGCAGACTTTTGGGATCCGTTCAATTGCTGCAATTCTAAACTGGAACTGGATGTTTTAGTACTTTAATAGTCAATATCTAGCCAAATATGGCAAAAGATAAAAAAATAGAACGCGGATTAAATGGATTTGACGGATTCGAACGGATAACAATTGGTTACAGGCCGCAATCGCTTGAGCGATGAACATAATCGCAAAATACAAGACTAATCCGTTCATATCCGTTTCATCTGTTCAATCCGTGTTCCATTGTCCATTTTTGGTTCCGGCTTGTCCGGGTTAAGTTTATATAACGGTTTTTGCTTCGTGTAGAAAGGATTTTCAGTGGCACAACAACTCCAAACCGACCATTTGCATCAGCCTGTCATGACGATTGCCCGCAAAGATTTTCCCATATTGCATCAAGAACTCACTATTCAACAGGCGTTGGATGATATTCGTAGTCATGGTCTGGGCGACAAGATTGTCTATTTTTATGTGGTTGATGATAAAGATACCCTGGTAGGCGTACTCCCCACTCGCCGTCTGCTTTCGGCACCGTTGGAGCAACGCCTGTCCGAGGTCATGATCAGCCGGGTTGCAGTGATCCCGGAAAACGCCACGGTGCTTGAAGCGTGCGAAGCGTTTGCCATTCACAAATTGCTGGCGTTTCCGGTCGTCGACAACAAGCGCCACATTTTAGGCGTGGTGGATGTGGGCATGTTCACGGACGAAGTATTTGACGTTGCGGACCAGGAACGCATGGACGAGCTGTTTGAAACCATTGGTTTTCGGATTTCCCAAGTGCGCGAAGCTTCGCCGTGGCGCGCGTTTCGGTTTCGTTTTCCGTGGCTCATTGCCACCATTACCAGCGGCACCGTATGCGCCCTGCTTGCCAGCATTTACGAGGTAACCCTTGCCGAAAGTTTGGTGCTGGCATTTTTCCTCACCCTGGTCTTGGGACTGGGGGAAAGTGTCAGCATCCAATCCATGACCGTCACCATTCAAGCGCTGCGCTTGTCACAGCCCACGCTAAAATGGTATTGGCACGCATTTCTTCGCGAAATGGGGACCGCCGTGCTATTGGGGATGGCATGCGGCCTGGCTGTTGCAGTTATCGTTGCGCTGTGGCAAAACACGCTGCTGGGCGCTTTCACTATTGGCAGCTCGATTTTACTGGTATTGTCGGCGGCCTGCTTTTTTGGCCTCAGCGTGCCGTCATTATTACACGCTTTAAAATTGGATTTGAGGATTGCGGCCGGCCCGCTCACATTGGCGGTCACGGACATTTCCACATTGTTGATCTATTTTAGCCTGGCAACTTGGTTGTTATAGACGAGATTGGCAACATTTTCAATTTCAAGTGGCCGATGGCCTTTGCAAATCATTCTAAAAATAAAACAAATATTTGAGCTTGACCACACTCACCCGATCAGCAACGGTTAACTGGTGAAATTGCGGCTCCGGCCGGTCGCGCAATTCATTTATGGCAAAATAGATCCAGCTTTTGGGACGAAAGTTGTACGAGAACAGGAATCCGCTCAATACCTGCTCAACTTGTCCGGTGGAGCGCAAAAACACGTTATCTACATACAAACGCATATTTAAATTATTGATGGGCGTCCAGGAAAAAAATGGTCGCGCATTGTAGGTAATTTCTTCGATTCGCTTATCCGGATCGCCTTCAACAAAAGCATTCAACGAAGTTCCGACCTGCAAGATGTCCAACGCCTGCCAGAAAAACTCGGTTTGGCACCAGCTATAATAGCCCAAATAATCTCGGCTAAAATTATACGTATGCGACAGCCCGGAAGACAAAAAGAATTTCCAGCGGGGTGATACATTAAACCAGGAGGAAAGACTGAGCTCGAACGAGTTATAAAGCTCGTCCTGATCCTTTGACCGTCCGGGGACAAAATTAATTTCATAGCCCCAATTGTTTCGAAACTGCATATTGAGTCCCAACACTGCAGAACGATCCGTATACTGATCGACTTTTTCATGATAAAGAGAAAAGCCGCTGTAAATCAATAGCGCCTGTAAATAGCCGTCCTCGTAATACCATCGCGGCCCGGCAAAAGTGGTCAGTTCAGCCGTCCCTTTCCATGGAACAAATCCGACCTCGTTGATTTCGAACTCTTTTCCAATATATCGACTGCGAACACCCAATATCATTTTATCAGTCAAAGACAACAGGCCCAGCGAACCGGCAAAATCGCCTGTGTCATTTTTATAAGAACGCGCAATTTGATACGAAAGTTGCCAGGCCGGTGCGCGAAACGCACCATCAATGTCCACAACTCCGGTATTGGTTTCGCGATCCTGTTTGCCGACATACAGCAGGCCGATTTGCGAATTGGAGAATATCTGCTTTTTAAGTCGCAGCGAATTAAACATGGCGCGCTCTTCGGTCAGCGACTCTCTATCGAGCGCGTACTCTTTTTCGCCGGTTCGCGCCAGAAAACCGCCGTATTCCCAATCACCAATACGTCCAAAGGCTTTGGCGCCGAGATTTAGCGGAACCGTGCTGCCGTCCGGCAAAATTCTGCCAATGCGGCGCGAATAAAACAGCTCCAAAGGGCGATAAAAGCCGGAGCGGTTCTCGCGGCCGGATGGGGTAAAAATCTCCTTGCCCTCGATAAAAAACGGGCGGCGCTCACCAAAATAGGATTCGTATCGCGTAATATTAAAATCGTATGGATCGGCTTCGATTTGCGCAAAATCGGGATTGGCAGTCATTTGAAACGTCAATTGCTGCGATGGATTATAAAATACGTCCAGACCGCCTTCGGTGTTGGTTTCATAAGAGCCTGGGGAAAGATAGTCGGATTTTGCCAGGCCGACAGGATAAATTTCCAAATTCAAACTTTTGATTGTCGGATAAAAATCGACAAACTGCATTTGACCAAATTTTGAAACCCGAAGCCCCTCACTCTCCTCGTACCGGCTCCAATAGGTATCTTCGGTGCGCTTGGCCATCCAGCGATCAAAATCGATACCCCAGGATTGCAAATCGCTTTTGTACTGAATGGATCGATAGGGAATTTCTATTTCAACCACAAATCCCCAGTCGAACACCTGCGAGGCCGAAAACCAAACGCCGTCCCAACTGTAATCGGTTTGCCGGCCGTCGTCGAGCATGCGCGCATCGGAGCGCACACCGGCAGCAGAAACCGCAAATCGATACGCTGTGCGGTTGTCATCAAACGTGTCCAGCATAATAGAAGCCACGTCGCCGGAATGGTCGTCGAGTGTGCCTTTGGTTTCCTGAATGTAATCGGGTTCTTCATAACACTCGAGCAGGCAATAC
>CAYPZM010000054.1:0-4341 GCA_964414825.1 uncultured Cytophagia bacterium
GCGACTGTCGCCGGTGCAATCCATATAAATATGCGCTTTGACCTGGTAAATGTTTTCGGTTTTATCGCAACGCACCAAAACATGATCTATTGTATCGCCACTTGTTTGCGCGGCATACAGCGAGCTGTCCAGTAGCAAATCCAGGTTTGGCTCGCGCATGCATTTGTCATACAACATCAAATCCCACAGCTCCCAGGCACGGTGCGGATTGTGAACGGCATCTTCCAGCCGAAATTCTTCAATCAAGCCGCCCTCACGCCAACCCGGGCGACCGCCATGTTTATCGGCACCAACAATATGCATTTTAATTTCGCTGCTGGCATTGCCACCCAACCGCGAACGGTCCTGAACCAGCAACACTTTGGCGCCGTGACGCGCCGCCGCAATAGCCGCGCACACTCCGGACATGCCGCCACCGGCCACGAGCACGTCGTAGTTGAGGTTGACCAGCGTCATATTCGGTTCATGAGGGGATTTCTTGGAATTTTGATCCGGAGCAATTTGCTCAAAAAATTTATCGGTCTGGTTGCGACTAGAGCGTGGTGAGTCGTGCGCCATCACCCTGCGAGCATCAACGATTACGCTATAGCCAGCCAAGGCTGAGGCACTGAAAAAGTGGCGTCGTGAAAGATCCATAATAGCTTCCTCTGTTAATCAGCTTCCATAAAAAAGACTTGGCGTAATGGAGTGGATTGGGGACTATTGTCTTCATAAACGGGCATTAGCGGCGCCACATAATCCCACCATCTTTGACAAACGCGGGTGTCCGCGATTTTATCCCATTGTTCAATCGACTCAATTTCAGCATAGGCGAATAGCGTGTGGGTTCTCTCATCCAGGAAAATGGAATACGAAAGCACACCGTGATCAAGCAGAACTTGTTTCAATTCATCCCAAATGGGATTGTGTCGCTTTTCATATTCTTGAACAAATTCGGGATAGACCGACATTTTAAATGCGATTCGCATAGATAATCCTCAAGCAAAAGGCCGGGGTCTGCCCGGCCAGGCTCGTTATTCTTCCAACACCAACAGTTCGATATTGCGAAACTCCACCGGATGGCTTTCAGCCTGCAATGAAATATAGCCCTCGCTTATCATTTTGGGAGCTCGTTCTAACATTTTTTGCGCATCGTTATCTCGTTCATCCAATTGCGGTTTTTCGTACTCGAGCACCGCCTCACCGTTAATGTAATGCGTAATTTTTCCGTTCCCGTGCACTTCAACCTCGGCGGTCACCCATTGATCCCCATGAAAAGTTTCAGATGTGGAATTGATACAGTGCTGCAATTCCAACTCACCGCCCAGCACAACATTGGTGCCCGGAGTGCATAAATTGCCGGTTGTGCGTTCATCCACGCCATTGCCCCCCAAAAGCTGAACCTCTATACACACGGGAAATTGCTGCTCCACACCCATGGTTTCCGGGTGCTGACAATGAATCATGATACCGCTGTTGCGAATCGCCCAGTTTGGGCCACCCTGAACTTGTTCGCCGAGAAAACGATATTCCAGCCGAATTTTATAGTGCGAAAATTTATGTTTGTAAAACAAATGCCCAAACGTACCCTCAAAGCTGTCCCATTCCTCATAGTTTACCTGCAACACTCCATTGATCACTCGAAATGTATTATTATAGTTCGCACCCAACTCATGGTGGGTAAACTTGGGGGTCCATCCTTCCAGAGTCTCGCCGTCAAACAGGCTAATCCATTCGGACTCTGCCGATTCATTCGTCTTGGAACAGGACAAACAGAGCGCGACAACGGTAATAACGGTCAGCATGGCGATTCCGGATAAGCGTAACTTTGTATTCATAATCTGATTCTCCCAAACACAGTTTAAGGCCTATTGTCATTTTAAAATGATATTCAAAGCAAAGATGAAAGGCAAGAACAAAAGTAAAATATTTTCAGCACAATTAAATGAGTGAGCAAACCATTCGACGTCGATTTATTCGATTTTTTTTAACGCTGCGGCTGTGAGGCAACCGGCACCTGCGGTTATAGAGGCTTGACTGGTCTCCACCGGCAAGTGTGCTTGCATGGCAAGCAGCACATTGCCAAACGCCAATATTGTGCCCATGGTGGCCAGTCCAAAGCGGCGCAGAGCGTGCTGCCGATATTTTTTCTTTTTTCTTCGCGGATAATTTTTCGACTCGGCTAAGGCTTGTTTGCTTTCCTGTTCCAGTTCTGCAAATTGCTCTTGCAGCCCGGTAATTGTTGTGGGCAAGACACTCTTGGATTTCTCTCCAGCGCCTTGTTTCAAAATTATCTGTCGCGCAATTTCCAGTGATGTTTGCAAATCTTTGTCTTTTATCGGAACATATCGTTTTAATTTTTTTTCGATCTGTTCGAGTTCGTGTAAACGATGTTTTAAAATTGCCCGCGTCTGCTCGATCGGCAAATCCTGAACTAACTCGGACATTTTTTCGAAAATCCGTTCCAGAATTTCCCGAGACTCGTTGTCTTGTAAGGTTTGGTTCCATTTTTTAAATTCACGTTCAATGGCTTGCTGACGTTCGGGTATTGGCGCCTCGCGGCTAAATAATTGTTTGGTGTTTTCCAGCAACTGTTTGAAACCCTGCAGAATATTTTGTTCTGTTTGCATTTTGGCTCCTTGTAGTTATATCCCCAATGCAAACAATATACTAAAGTTCGCCCTGGAAAGCAAAGCAGCAATCTATTGATTGCATGGTTTCATCTTTGTTCATATCAACTCTTTTTGCATGTTTACGGAAAATCGCTATATTGTTTGTATTCGTTTGCACCTTGAAAGCGCGAGCCAAGATTGGTTCTGCTCAAGTTGATGCTATGTGTGGTTTGTCTTTTGCGGTGTATCCGAATTCGAGTCAATTCTAAATTTTGGAGGTTCTGTTGAATTCAACCCGTTTAAAAATGTCAATTTTTAAACTTGTACCATTTATACTCGTCCTTGTATTTGTTGTTTTTACCTGTTCCGAAAA
The DNA here is from genome assembly GCA_964414825.1 of uncultured Cytophagia bacterium. Taxonomy (GTDB): domain Bacteria; phylum Zhuqueibacterota; class Zhuqueibacteria; order Residuimicrobiales; family Krinioviventaceae; genus CAYPZM01. Next base: position 2,965 of record CAYPZM010000054.1, read on the forward strand.
CGAGCCTAACGTTTATCTGTTTTCCTATTTTGTTGGGAATGGTGAAGATGGATTACATCTCGCGTACAGTTTTGACGGTTACACCTGGCAAGTTTTAAATGACGGACATTCCCTCCTGACTCCAAAGGTCGGACAAGACAAATTAATGCGCGATCCCTGCATCATCAGCGGGCCGGAAGGCAGATTTCATATGGTATGGACGGTGAGCTGGAACGAACGCGGAATAGGATATGCTAGCTCGGAGGATCTGGTAAACTGGTCCGCACAAAAATATATCCCGGTAATGGAACACGAACCCAAGGCGGAAAATTGCTGGGCGCCCGAGCTGTTTTACGATGCGGCAACTCAACAGTATCTGATCTTCTGGGCGTCCACGATTCCTGGACGATTTCCCGACACCGATTATCAAAGCAACAGTGGCGAACCGGGCCAGGGCCGCAACCATCGTATGTACTATGTTACCACAAAGGAATTCGAGACCTTTAGCGAGACACAGGTATTCTATGATCACGGTTTTAATGTCATCGATGCTACACTGGTAAAAGATGGGGAAACGTATGTGATGTTTCTCAAGGACGAAACCAACAAACCGTTTACGCCACAAAAAAATATACGAAAAGCCACAGCTCAACAAGCAAAAGGCTCCTATTCACCACCATCCGAACCGATTACCGGGAATTATTGGGCTGAAGGCCCGACTGCCATTAACATCGATGGCTCGTGGCACGTCTATTTCGACAAGTATCGTTTGGATGCATTTGGGGTAATTGTTTCATCGGATTTAAAAACCTGGGAGGAACGCTCGCATCTTTTGGAGATGCCGGAAGGTGTGCGGCATGGGACGATCTTTTCCGTTAAACAAACCGTGTTTCAAAATTTGAAATCGAAACTGGAGCAACAGTGAAATAGCGGATTTTAGAAAAAAGGCCCATCATTAAATGACGGGCCTTTGCACGGAAAAACGCCTAGTTGAGGATAAGCGTCAGCAAAATCCAAATTAGAGCCATACTAGCCAGTCCCATGTAAATTAATCTGACCGTCTTTGGTATATGCTCTGTCCGAAACAGTTCCATTACAACACCCCTAAACAACGCTAATTGGTAAACAAGTCAAAAATGTTACCCAGCACACCGCTTTTTACCTGGTAAAACTCGGTATAGCGGCAGCGGGCACATGTCACCGAGGTAAAGTGTTTGTTTTGCACGTCAAAAACTTTGCTCAACGTGCCCCCGGCGGTTCGGATCTCCCCAATCTCGTATTCAATGCCCTTGCATTTTGGACATTCGTAATTCAAATCGTCCATTGTTGACCTTTTTGAATTTAAAGTTAAAGTGCAATCAGGAGACAAAAACCTCTCAAACTTTTTTTGCTAGGCAG
>CAYPZM010000054.1:4351-20306 GCA_964414825.1 uncultured Cytophagia bacterium
GTCTAAACGACATCATGTCATCAAAAAGCGTTGTTTATTCAGGCTCTGTCACTACTGCTGTTCCGTAAACTAAAATTTCCGCTGCAGCGTTCATCACCTCGCTCGTGGTAAATCGGACATCCACTATGGCATTGGCCCCAATAGCTTCGGCCTCGGCTTGCATGCGATCTAACGATTGCTCGCGGGCCTCGGCCATGAGTTTGGTGTATTCTTGAATTTCGCCGCCAACGATTTGCTTTAATCCGGCTAGAATGTCTTTTCCCAAATTTCGCGCGCGTATGGTATTGCCGCGCACCAGTCCCAAAGATTTAGTGATTTTTTTTCCGGGGATATAACTAGAGGTGACAATGATCATCGCTTTATCTCCTTATAAGGGTCGAACTTGCGGGTGAACAGCCGCTCGCGCACTACGGACACAAACAACACAGCCAGTCCACCAATGGTGAGCAGAATACCGATTTTGGCGATGACGGCCAAATGCGGTTCGTTAATTATGGCCTCAACAAACTGAAAGCCAAAATAGGTGAGAAGGATTACCGCGCCGACGGAAAAAATGAGCCAGCCGATGCCGCGCTCAATGCGGTTGTAAATCGTCAGCCAATATTGATCCCACACCTCCGGCGAGGGCGATGTTAACTGCATGGTTCCGGTCACCTCCTTGAGATTTTTATATTTTTCATATTCGAGTTGCCAGGCTTTGTTTTGCGCCAGCAGCCGCTCGAACTCTTGCTGCTCTTCGGTATTGAGCTCATTGTCGATGGCCCCCATCATCAGCATTTCGAACCGTTCTCGATCCACGCTTTTGGTCATACAAACGTCCTCTCGAGTTTCGCTTTTAAAGCTTTGCGTGCATTGAACAATCGGGACATCACGGTTCCGATTGGAATATCCAACATCTCGGCAATTTCTTTATACTGCAATTCTTGAAAATCCTTTAACACAATAATTTCTCGCTCGTTCGGTTTGAGTGAATTTATCGCCTCCCACATGACTTTTTTTAATTCGGCTTGTTCTACTGCTTTGGATGCATCCTGAGACTCATCCGACAAGCGCTTAATCTGATATTCGTTCACTTCGGAAAAGGAACGCGCATGCCGCTTTTTATCGCGTATAAAATTTAAACACAAATTTCTCAAAATTTGATAGTACCAGGTAAAAAATTGGCGTTCCACATCAAATTTTTTGATAGCGCGAAACGCACGCACAAACGCATCTTGGGAAAGGTCCATCGCCGCATCGTGAGAGCCGACAAGACCCAAGGCGCTAAAGTAGGCGCGTTGCATATAGCGCTGCACCAAAAAGCCATACGCTTGCCGGTCACCTTGTTGGCATAACCGTATAGCCTGTGCGTCACTCGTTATCGGCTGAACGTTCACCTGTTGTTTGGGTAAAGCAAAACTGTTCGGAGTATTCAAAATATGCTCCATGTTATTTCTTTCCGAGAAGGTTAACATGTGGACATGGGCACAAAAATCGAGGCTGGTACACACCTTCCCAATGATTATTCAACGGTAAAATAGAAATAAATTTGTTTTGGATCAATTTGTTTTCAAAAAAGTTGAAAATGTGTCGTGATATGAGTATTATAAAAAAAGCTAACAAATTGGAGAACACATTAATGAACATCATACGACAAAAGTTATGTATAATTTTGGGTTTACTGATCGTCTTATCTTGGTCGGCAAACGCTTTCCAGGTTGAAAAAAGTGTGGATAAAGCCAAAGAGTTGGGCCAATCCATTGCCGATCAAACCAAAATTGAGCCGGTAGAGTACGAGGATTTAAAAGATCTAATGCCCAAAAAATTGAAGAAAATGGAGCGTGTGGATATTTTTGGCGAAAATTCATCCATGTTGGGCGTAAAAACCGCAAGCGCGCGCGCAGAATACGAGGGCAAAAAGGATCAACACGTTAAAATAAAGATTACAGATATGGGCACGATAAAAAGCCTGGCTTCATTCGCCATGGCCGCTTGGGTCGCCGCGGATATCGAAAAAGAGTCGGATGACGGCTTTGAGCGCACCATCGACTACAAAGGACACAAGGCGTTTACCAAATATTCGAAATCCAAACAGCGCGGTGAGTACAAAGTGCTGGTGTCCGGCCGCTATTTGGTTGAAGTGGAAGGGGATAATGTGGACATGAAGCAGGTAGAAAAGGCCATAGATGAGATAAACATTAAAAAACTGGAAAAAATGCAAGATCGCGGCGTGCCGAACTAATTTACGCCGCAAATTTTTGTAAGAGTAGAATTTCTTCCGGCCATCGCTCGGGATTTGGCGTTTCCAAAATGATGGGGATGTCGTCAAATCTCGGATCTTGCATGAGCCGGGAGAATACGTTTAAACCCAGTTCACCTTCGCCCAAACTGGCATGGCGATCCACCCGGCTGCCCAAAGATTTTTTGGAATCATTCAAGTGTATGCCTTTGAGGTAATCCCAGCCAACAATTTGATCAAATAGGTCAAAGGTCTCTTTGTAGCCTTGTTCCGATCGCAATTCGTACCCGGATGCAAAGGTATGCGCCGTATCCAAACACACGCCAACGCGGGATTTGTCATCAACCCAATCGATAATTGTTTTTAAATGCTCGAATACATAACCGACGTTGCTGCCTTGCCCGGCTGTGTTCTCAATAACAGCGGTAACGCCTGTTGTTACTTCCAGCGCCATATTCACCGATTCGGCGATGATGCTCAAGCACTCATTCTCCGCCACTCCGTTCAGATGGGCGCCGGGATGAAAGTTGAGATATTTTAACCCCAACTGCTCGCAGCGTTGCATTTCATCAATAAATGCCATTCGGGACTGCTCGAGTTTTGTCGCATCCGGCGAGCCGAGGTTGATGAGGTAGCTATCGTGCGGCAAAATAAACTCCGGAGCATAACCCGCAGTGACACAATTGCTCTTAAACGCTACAATGGATTCCTCGGTTAGCGGTTTGGCCGCCCACTGGCGTTGATTTTTGGTAAACAAGGCAAACGCCGTTGCTCCAATAAGTTTGGCATTCAACGGCGCATTTTCCACTCCGCCTGCAGCACTTACATGCGCTCCGATGTATTTCATAATTCTCTCATTGTTTTCAATTCAAATATTGGAAGGCCATAACACCAAATGGTCACCATCTATTTCAAATCCGTGTTCGACAAATAAATGTGCGAACGGTGATTCGGCGGCTGGATGTCCGTCTATTTGCGAAATATCGATTTTTTTGCGCGCGCGAATCGGTTCCGGCGCGCGTTGCCAGGTTTTCAAGTGTTCCGGTAAATCGCGCAACCAGCTTTCATCCGCAGCTTTAAGCAGTTCGATGCTGCTGGCAAAGTTAATCAAATAGGCCACCGGCCGAGTTTGATAAAAATAAATATGGTTTTGCGCGCCACGCACAACGGAAACCGCTTTGCCCTGCTTGTCCTTTAAATCCCAATCGATGTGACCGCCAAACGGAAGTGCTGGATCGATGGTACTCAAGAGTGTTGAGGTTGTGTCTTTTTCGTCATGCACCGTTTCCAATTTTTGTACCGCTGCGTCAGTGGCAAATTGAATGCCTGATAATCCAGTAATAAAATAGCCATGGCGAATTTCACCACTCCATTCCATTTTTTTCAAATGCCGAAACAGCACGTACCAGGGTAACAGATCACGTTCTCGACGATAAAATTCTTTAACCAGCACGCCGTACCGTTCAAGCAACAGTCGACTTTGCAGCTCGATGCGTTTTTCTTGAGACACCGTTTTTCCCATCACGGCAAACGACGTGGTGAGAAACCAGCGGCCGTGACGTTGTTTTAACCGCTCACGAACTTTTCGTTTCGGCGTTAGAGATCGACGACTCCCATGCGGTGTAGACCACGGCTGTTTGATTTGCGCATGCCAATCGTTCTGTTTGGTTGGTGCAGCAAGTTGCGGCTCGGACTGCAATATGGACAAAAATGACGCGTAGTGATCGCAACTGACCAGGCCGAGTTTGCTCAGTTTGGATAACATATCATCAATTTGAGAGGGCAGCAATTCGGTGGCAGCACAGATGTCGCGGTGGGGACTGGCGCCGTTTTCTTTCAAAAAGTCAACTAGATTGATTTCTTGCTCCGAAAGTTCTGCCCTTTTCTCTTGCAATTCTTCTTTGGTAAACAACACGTGCCCTTTGCCGCGCGGTAAAAATTGAATAACATATCGGCCGCCTGCCACATCTTGCGACGCCACCGTGATGATTTCCCCTGCAGAAATTCGCTCGTCTAGTTCATGCCAAGTTTGCTCCGGAGTCAGTAGCAGTCGCGCTGGCACCACATCGCGTTCAAAATTATAGATAGGAAAATTGACGCCTAAATAGGTTTCCATTACATTTAACAGGGAATTCTCTTGTTGAGAAATCTTGTGCCAGGAAAACAAAAATTTGTAAAAGAGATCGCGTTCGATTGGCTCGTGCGATTTGCGGCGTTGCACGATGGCCTGACGATACAGAAGCGAAAAGTTTTCCCGGTCGCACCATAGCTCTTCATTTCGCCCCACAACGAGTTTGCCGCGAACCACATCGCGGTTTTGACACATGGATTCCAAAAGGGCGTTTAGACTATCTGCAGAAATGCGGGTTCGTTGGTGTAATTGTTCCACAGACACCGGCCCTGCAGTACGCAGTGTTTGTTGCAGCCGTTCGTTAAAATACCGATCCGAATCGTACCAGTCGGATTTTTGAACATTTATCCAACCGTTTAGTAGATCGTGCCTAACAATTCGGCCGTCTTGTTTTAATTGATCCATCCACTCTTGAATGTCATGGCGCGACCGTTTCTGCAATTCCTCGGAGCCAATCGGCCCCACTTTGTCGATAATTTCAAACAAATCCTCCATATCGCGCGCCTGGCGTTCCGGCGATAAAAATTGCCAATGTTGTTCCGCTTGCTCGACCATGGATTCTGTAATGATTGTGGGAATGTCTTCGCGCGATAAAATATCGGCCAACAATTCACTGCTGATTTCAGCGGCATGGCCAACGGTGCGGAAACGATCATAATCATACATCTGCTCCGACAAAAAGCGGAACATCAATCCCGAGGTCATGGGAGAAGGCGAGGGAGTCTGCACATAATGGATTTGGATGGACTCGTTGTGAATCTGCTCGATCACTTTTTTTAGCGATGGGATGTCGAACAAATCCTGCAAACAATCGCGATACGTCTCCAGCAAAATGGGGAATTCCGCAAATTGTTTCACCACTTGCAGCAAATCCGCGGCACGCAACCGCTGTAGCCACAATGGAATGCGTTTGCCGATACGGGAGCGCTGCAGCAACAGTGCGCGTGTAGCGTTGTGGCGAAAACGCACGATAAACATAGGCGTTTGGTCGAGGGTATCGACGATAAAATGTTTCAGCGTTTCAAACGGCAGATGCATCAGTGTTTGAAATGGTGGCATCTCTTCGGTGTCGAGCAAACGGAACAGCATGCCGTCATCGTCATAAGTGAACTGGATTTGCGAACCAAAGCGTTTTTCCATCGCCTGAGCGAGAGCCGTAGCCCAGGCGCCTATTACGCGGCCGCCCAGCGGTGCGTGCAGAACGATATGCGGTTCACCCACTGAATCGCGAAAGTATTCCACCACAAACTGGCGATCCGTGGCCACAACTCCGGCTTTTTCTTGTTGATGCTGCAGATAATAACGCAATGTGGTTTGCGTGGCTTGATCAAAAGCCGAATCTAATGCAAGATCATCAGGTCGCTCTAAAACAGTACGACGGAACTGGCCGATTTTTAAACTAGTCGCCATATCCCGATATAACGGCTCCGCTTTCCAAAATGGCGCACGCAGTTTGGTAGAGCCGCGCGGCGTGACCAAAATGCGGTCACGCGTAATTTCATGAATGCGCCATTCGTTGTTGCCCAGAAAAAATATATCTCCCACTTTGGATTCAAAGACAAACTCTTCTTCCACTTCGCCGAGTCTTGTATTCGAACCTTCGAGATGAACGCCGTAATACCCGCGATCGGCAATGGTGCCGCCATTTATCACCGACAGCAATCGCGAGCCGCGACGCGCCAGAAGCTCATCATTTACTTTATCCCACGCAAGTCGCGGCTGTAAGGCGCGCAGCTCCGAGTTTTCAAATCGTCCGGAAAGCATGTCCAACACATTGTTAAACGCGGTTTCGGACAGGTGGCGATAACAATAGCTATTGCGAACGAGCTGCAAAAGCGCCAAACGTGGCCAGGAGCGCATGGCCACCTCGGCTACAATCTGTTGCGCCAGCACATCGAGCGCATTTTCCGGAATGTGCGTTTCTTCAATATCGCGATCCAGCATGGCTTGAGTGAGGGCGGCGCAATCATCCAAATCGGCTTGAAAGAGCGGAATGACGATGCCTTTGCTCGTAGAGTCGAGCAGGTGGCCGCTGCGTCCGATGCGTTGCAACGCCGAGCTCACACTGGTGGGCGATTGCAGTTGAACCACAAGGTCAATGCTGCCGACATCTATCCCTAATTCCAACGAGGCCGTGGCCACGACCGCCGGAACCATTCCGCGCTTGAGTCGCGCTTCGATGTCGTAGCGCATTTCCCGCGAAATACTGCCATGATGCGCAAGAGCCAGCTCGGCATCGGGATTTCCGGTTTCAGATCGATGTCGCTCGTTCAATTGCCGAGCAATTTTTTCCGATTGCGCGCGCGCGTTTACAAACACCAGCGTGGTGCGGTGCGAGGTGATCAGCTCGTACAGCTTTTCAATCACCTGGGGCCATACGGAGGCGTCCGGCAGATCGCTCCAGTCGTGTACCGGAGACACGACTTGAACGTGCATGTCTTTGCGTTGGCCCGCGTCTACGATGGAAACCGATCGCGGCGTGTGGCGCCCGGATTTCGGATCGAACGTGGAGCCGCCCAAAAAGGCGGCAATACGCGATAACGGCTTTTGCGTGGCCGACAATCCGATGCGCACCGGCTCGTGAAAAACCAATGCTAAAAGCCGCTCCAACGACAAGCCAAGATGCACGCCGCGTTTGTTGTTGCTGAGGGCATGAATTTCATCCACAATGATGTAGCGTATGTTTTGAAAAATCAGGCGTCCACGTTCCGAGGTCAACAACAGATACAAGGATTCCGGTGTGGTGATCAAAATATGTGGTGGTTTTTTCACCATGGACTGCCTCACGTGCGACGGCGTATCGCCGGTACGAACAGCGGTGCGGATATTCGGAGGATCAATTCCAAGTTCCAACGCGGCTTGCTTTATGCCGTTTAACGGCTCCTGCAAGTTGTAATGAATGTCATTGTTGAGCGCTTTCAAAGGCGAAATGTAAAGCGTATGAATGCCGCTGCTGTTGTGCGCAAAATCCTTGGGCTCGGTTTCCAATCCCAAACGAAACAAGGCATCAATGCACCACAAAAACGCAGCCAGAGTTTTGCCGGAACCGGTCGGCGCGAGAATGAGCGTGTGCTTGCCGCGGGCGATTTCGGGCCAGCCTTGTTGTTGCGGCGGACTGGCCGCGGAAAACCGTTGCGAAAACCAACGCTCGGTTGCGGGGTGAAAGCCAATGGATTGGAGAAAATTGTTTTGCATATTTTTATTTGCTTGGCATGTTAATTTGTCAAGCCGCCGAGCCTACAAGATTTATTAATCCCGACTAAACGTTTTCGATTTTTAAGCTACTTTGCGATTAAGCGCACGACTATCTTTTCATAATCTCGATAACATCCTGAATTTCAACCGGCGACAACACAATCGAATATTTATATTCCTGCGGCAGCGTACGGTACCGATGCCGCGCATTCACAGGTGTGCCGCCGACACCGGATACGCGAAAATCGATATTCCAAAAGATGGTGCCGGATTTTTGCAATTGCCACGCGTACAATGCTCGATCAATGTTCGAATAGGGGGTAAAGCTAACATTGACCGGCTGATCCGGCCGCACCGCAAGGCCGAGCCCTACGTTGTTGTGCAGAACTGCAAACCGGACATCCGTCTTGTTGCCGTGATCTTGCGGCACCACATAGGGCACGTATTGCTCTTCAACCGTTCCGGAATAAACGCCCATACGCGCTGCTGATTTGCGATCCGGGTAGGTTTCGAACGGCCCGCGGCCATACCAGACGCAAAGGAACGCCGAAAATTTTATGCCCTCGCTAAATCTTTCGGGGATGAATATTCCGGACAATCACTTTATGTTTTTCTTTGCGCACCTCTTAGCCTCTGCGACTTTGCGTGCGCTTTTTAGTCTTGAGTTTCGGCTTTCCGTCTTTTCCAGACCGGCACCAGTCCAATCACCAGCAAGATATAAATGACAACAATCGAGCTGCCCATCATGGCGGTGCTTATTGTGTAGGACTGCGGCTCCAGCTTGAAATGTACCGAGGAGGTCCCGGCTGGCACAATCACACCGCGCAAAATGTGATTAACGTTGCAAATTTTTGTGGATTGACCATCAATATCCGCTTTCCAGCCGGCGGGATAAAAAATCTCGCTCAGCACCATCAGCGTTTGTTGATCGGTTTGCACCTGGACATCGATATAATTGGGCTCGTACCGCGTAATTTCCGCGCTCCACTGCGTTGGGGCTGCAATGGGTTCGGGTAATTTTTCTTCGACAATCGCCACAGAATCCGGTTGAAACTCGGCCTGGTTCAAGCGCGCGAATCGCGCCTGGCGGTCGGGGATAATTTCGGTTTCGCCAACACCAAAGACACGCGGCAGAGCCGATGGATTTTCATACACCACAATTTGCTGTTGTGCATCTTCAAACACTTGAGTCAATTGGGGATGCTGCAATTTTCCCGGGGCCAATACATATTTGGCATTTAACATATCCACAATATTCCAGTTGATAGGAAGTTGTGGATTGTTCTGAAATCCGGGGTCGGTGCCATTTAGCAGACATGACTCGCGAATGTCCTGATATATGCGCAACTTGGCCGGATGATAGCCCTCAATCGACTCGTGAAAATAGGACCAATGCGCCTGGCCACTGAGCTCGCCAACCGGAAAGACGCGAAAGCGGTCCGAATCGTTCAATAAAAATTCATCCACAGGAGTTTTGGCAAAATAGTTTTCCATTTGCTGTTTGGGGATAAGCTGTTGCATGTAACGTTTGTCAATCGGAATCAAATCGATGAGCAACAACACAATGATTGCGCCGGCAAAAATCGATTTCGACAGCCAGCCTTTGACAAAGGCAAACGCTAGCCCAAACGCCCCGGCCACCAGCGCCAGCATACGCAGGGCATCGCCTTTGAGCAAATCGAATCGCGCAGATTGAATGAGCGCCATGACTTGTTCGTTATAATTTTGAAATTCTTCGGGACGTGCCAACGGCAGCGAGTTGCGCAGCAAAAGAGGAATGAGACCCAAAAGTACAAACACACCAAAAATTGCGGCTAATTTTTTGATCAGAGCATTGCTGTTTTTCTCTTTTGCTCGTGCAAGCAACTCGTGTACCCCAATGCCAGCAAGTACCGCATTCGAGAACATGATGATCACAACAATCATGGTGGGCACACGGAATTTGTTAAAAAACGGCACCAGGTTAAAAAAGAGTTTGTACAGCGGTGGAAAGTGTCGTCCAAAGGCCATGAGGGCGGAAAAAATAAACAATACTACTAAAATTTTGACTTCGGTACGCCGCCAGCCCAACACGACTCCAATGACGGCAAAAAATACCGCGACAACACCCAAATAATCCGTAGTGGACGTGAACGGCATGTGTCCCCAATAACCGGGAATGACACGGCCACTCAGTTGCGGCACAGCCTCGCCCTCGTACAATTGCGACGAGTGCCCGCCCCAATATCTTGGAATAATAAAGTTGTACATCTCGCCCGGATGCAGCGACCATTGAGTAGCATATTCAAAATCGAGGCCTGTGGAGCCTTCTTCACCGGTGCCGCCCCGGATGCTATATTTCGAATACTCGCGCACCTGCAAGGTTTGGAACGACGACATGGCCACGCCGAATACAAGTCCAACGATAACCAATCCCAAACGCACCATAGCACCGGAAATTTCCTTATCCACAATCATTTTAACAATACGAACCACGCCGAAAAAGACCAGCACCAAACCGGTATAGAAAACGATTTGATAATGCCCGGCGCGTACGGCCAGACTAAAGGCGATGGTAAACAATGTAAAATTGAGTAGATTGGCTCTCTTTAACAACAGCAAAAACGAGTAGAGAATTAATGGAATCAACATGATCGTTTGCACTTTGCTGTTGTGGCCGGCCTCCAGCATGCCGAGCAAATGCGGCCACCAAATAAACGCCAGCGATGCAAACAAGCTTGCCGGCAATGAAATACTCCAAAACCGCAACAGCAGCAGCATACCAAGCGCGCCCAACACATAATAGAGCGCTTGCCACTGGATCACTGCGGATATGCCTTCTATGAGGTAACGCGCCGGTTGCTCAAACGGCGGACGCAACGAAATGAGGTGTGCCGGCATGCCGGAAAACACATTGTTGGCCCATAGCGGCGTGTAATCATGGGCTTTTCTGGCTTCGATTATGGATTGTGCATTGCCTTTCCACGCAGCAATGTCGGTACTTGGCGGTATTTTGTTTTCAAAGACAATGGGGGCGAAATAGGCGAGAATTAGAATCGTAATGGCAACCAATGCAAAAAGAAATTGTTGGGTTGGCGTCAAATCGAGTTTAAGAAATGACGATTTTTCTTTTGGTTTTGCCTTGGTTGATTTCTTTTTATAATCTTTTTTGGCCATAAGTTTGCCTTTGGGTTTAGTCTAATTTGTTCTCAAGTGCTCTTGGGCGCTTTTCAATCTTTTTGAATGCTTCGAGTTGTTTTTGATGGTTCGTACGGATTTGCCAGTAAATTGAACCCAGGCTGGCCCACACAAGAAGGATAAAAACGTGTGCCAAAATTCCATAACGCCTCCCTAATTGTAGTATTTTTTCACAAAGCCGGTAAACTCGCCCTGCTTGAGAATGACGCGACGCACAAACGCTGTGGTAAATCCCAAACCATAGCCGGAAATCTGCAGCGGCATCACCAGCGGCACCAAAAGTCCGGTTTTGAGATTTTTCCACTTTAAAGCCGCATCTACCCCTGAGAGCAGCACCGCAGCAACAGCAACCAGCGCGAGAATTTTCCAGAGGCCAAACAGGGCAGGAATAAGGAACGCTAACAGAGTAAACAGCACAATCACCCAAAACCCGACTGCCGGCGCAAAATGCAACGGTTCCAGCATGGCCGGATCGATTTTGTACAGGTTGATGCGCGCAACGCCCCAGTTGAACACCTGACGGAAAAATTTTCTCAGCGAGGTACGACGTTTGTGATAGACCACACAATCACGCAAATAGACCACCTTTTCGCCGCTTTTGATGATGCGATTGCTGAATTCGATATCCTGCCCGTGCCGCAAACTGCCAAAACCGCCGATTTTTTTATAGAGCGAACGATGCAGTCCCATATTAAAACTGCGCGGATAAAACTTGGCGAGCCGCTTTTTTTTACCGCCGCGCATGCCGCCGGTTGTGAGAAAGGACGTCATGGAATAGTTGATCGCCAGCAGCAGCGCCGGAAAATCGGGACGCGCATCATCACGGCCGCCAAACGCAGATAGTTCGGTGTCGGTATCAAACGCCTCTTTGATGACGGACAGCCAGTTAGGCGGCGCCGTACAATCCGAGTCGATAAACACAAACACATCGCCGGTCGCGGTTTGCATGCCGAGATTGCGGGCGGCGCCGGGACCTCTGTGATCCTGACGCACAAAGATGAGGTTCATTTCCGACGCGCCACTAAATTGTGTGACCCAGACTTCGGTGTCGTCAATCGAGCCGTCATCCACAAGTATCACTTCAAATTTGGTTTGTGGGAGTGTTTGCTTTTCGAGCGACAATAATAACGCTTCAATTTCTTCTCGGCGATTATAAGACGGAACAATGACTGACAGTTTTACATCTCGATCCGGCATCAATCCCATCCGATATATTCTTTAACCAGATAATTGTCCATGTTGGCGCGGGTTTCAGAGATCATTTCGCCCAGTAAACCGATGGAGAAAAATTGCACGCCCACAATCACCATAAGCAATCCCAAAAACAGCAGCGGACGGTTGCTCAAATGCGCATCAAAGACAATTTTTTGCACCGCCAAAATTGACAAAATAACAAGCCCGAGAAAAGAGGTGACCAATCCCCAGGTGCCAAACAGGTGCAACGGCCGTTTTTTGTATTTGGATAAAAAGGTAATGGTTAGCAAATCAAACGCGCCGCGGGTAAATCGCGCCACGCCATATTTGGAACGCCCGTATTTGCGCGGAAAATGCGTAACCGGCAGCTCGGTAACACGATAACCGTTGCGAAACGCAATGACCGGCAAATAGCGGTGCAGCTCGCCATAGACATTCATGGTTTTCACCACTTCGGCGCGGTAGGCTTTGAGGCCGCAATTAAAATCGTGCAAGCGAATGCCGCTGAACATTGAGGTGAACAGATTGTAGATTTTTGAGGTTTGAGTTTTAATAAATGGATCGTGCCGCACTTTTTTCCAACCCGAAACCAGGTCATAGCCCTCGTCAAGTTTGTTCAGCAAGTTGGGGATTTCCGCAGGATCATCCTGCAGGTCCGCATCCATCGTTATTACAAATTGACCTTGCGCCATATCGAATCCAGCGGCCAATGCGGCAGCTTTGCCATAATTTTTTCTAAACTCGATCAATTTGGCACGAGCGTCTTCCAGGTGCAGTTCTTTGGCGATGGATGCCGAAGCATCCGTGGAGCCGTCATCAATAAAAATAACTTCAAATGTTTTGCCCAAATCGGTAAGCACTCGAACAATTTTGGCAAACAGCTCGCGCAATGATTCCTCTTCGTTGTACATCGGAATCACGATGGAGACATCGAGTTGAAAATCAAGGGTTGCCATAATTAAAGCCTTATGGTTAAAACATCCGGGGGCATGTTGATGTAAAACTCTTTTGGCGGAATTCGACTATTGAGTCTCAAGGTTTCATAAAAAATGGTCAACGACTCTTTTTCATTTGGACGAATAAGGCGCACCAGTTGTGGCGCCCGCACATTGTCGATTGTGACAAAACGTTTATATTCTTCAACGCGCAGTATTGTCAAATTGGCATCTCGAACCTCAACCCGCGATACGGCACCAAAATGTGTATCCACTGTGTATTCGTAAAACAAACCGTTTTGCTGCCCCTTTAGAATCAAATTATTGCCGTTAGAGGATAGTGAGGCGTTGCGCAGCGAATCGATTAAGGCAAAACCGGACATGGAATGCAGCATTTGGTCAAACGTAAGATCAAATCCCAAAAACATCTTTAAATGCAACGTGTCTTCACTGGAGCCTGTATAAGCCAAATTTTCCATGGGAGAAAAAATCAGAAAATTGTCGCGATCGGCAAAGATAACGCCGGCATCCAACCCTAAAATCGCTTCCACGCGTACGTACACCGAATCCGGCTTGTTGACACGAACAACCGCCTGGCCGGAAAACGATTGTCGCGGCGATTCGACCACCAACCGGCCTCGTCCGCTTAACGATTTAAAATTTTGATAATTTTCAGCAACAATGTCGCGAACGACTGAAATGCGATTTTCGTTCGGAGAAAGAGAAGAGCCTCGTTGAAAGAGGCTGCAGCCGGAAAGCATAACCATCAGCAAAGCAAATCCGAGTGGGAAAATTCGCCGAATCCCAAGTCCACAACGTTGTCGATAAACTCTCATTATTCCGGTTGACCCAGCTTTTCTAACAAGTTACTCCGACGGTCATCGAGCTCGTATGCTTTGCGCCACAACTCTTCGGCCATGGCTTGGTCGCCCAGTTTTTTGTGCACATCGCCCAAATGTTCCACCACTTCCGGGGTATCGGGGCTTATTTCCATGGCTTGTTCAATATAGAGTTTTGCCTTTTGATAATCGCCCATTTGATAATAAATCCAACCTAACGTATCGAGATACGGCGCATTGTTCGGCGACGCCTCGACCGCACGTTTTGACATCTCCAGCGCCTTGTCCAGCTCCAGGGATTGTACGGACAAGTGGTAAGCATAATTATTCAAAACAATCGGGCTGTCCGGATTAAATTTGATCAACTGTTGATAAATACGCTCGGCGCGATCATATTCTCCGAGCTCGTCGTACGCCCCAGCCAACGATAGCGCGATTTGTTCATTTTTCTGATCTTGTTCCAGTGCTTTGATATAATAGGAAACCGCTTTTCGAAATTCTTTTTTTTGCCCCCACAGGGTGCCTGCGTAATACAAAATTTCGGAATCTTTTGGAAACTTTTTCGTTGCAGACTCAAAATTTTCCAACGCCACATCTACGCTATCCAAGCGCATATAGGAGAGCCCGCGCAGGACCCAAATGTGCGGCAAGTCATTGTTTAGCACCAGGGCTTTGTCAAAATAGTCTGCGGCCTTGTTCATGCTATCAGCAAGAAAATAAAACCGGCCCAAAGAGGTCGGCACGCGCCAGTCGTCCGCATGCGTTTTCATGAGCGGCTCGAGGATTTGTATGGCTTGCAGCGAATCACCCTTTTCCACAAGCAGTTGGGAAATTTCGATACGCGATCCTACATAGGTCGTGTCATTATCTTTTAAAGGCTCATAAAGGGCAATGGCGTTTTCCCAACGTTCTTGAAGTGCAAAAAGGTCGCGCAGACTTTGGCGAACACGATGGAACCGGGGTTGTTTTTGTAACGCTTTTTCAAAGGTTTGGATGGCCGCTGCCGTATCCAGTTGCGTCATTTGCAGCGCGCCTAAAGCCAAAATCGGGCGTTCGCTGCCGGGATGTTCCTGGACGACCTGTTTATAGAGATCGAGCGCGGCGGCGGTATCTTTTTTAAAATAATAATACTGACCGAGCTGCAATTTATTGGTCACATTGCTGCTGTCTTTTTGAATGAGATTTTTGAACAGCTCGATGGCCGCATCCCAATCGCGACGCCGTTCGTAAATTTGCGCCAGCTCGGCTTTGACATCATCAAAATTTGAATTTTGTTCCAACGCCGTTTTGTACCACCGGATGGCCGCACTGGTATCGTTCTGCGCCTTTTTTGTGGTTGCCAGGGCCAGGTAAACATCTTGCACATTTGGATGTGATTTTTGAATGCTCGAATAAACCTCTTCGGCTTGCTCCAATGCTTGGCTGCGCAAAAACAGATTGCCTACGCCCAACAAATATTGCGGATCATCGAGGCCAGAGTCGACCATTTGTTTGTAAGATTCTAGCGCCTCTTTGGGCTGGTTGGCAACAATTTGCAATGAAGTTAGATAAAACAGAGATTCAATATCATGCGGCCGAAGTGCTACGATATCCTCATAAACGGCCATGGTTTTCTGGTACTCTTTTTTAGATTCGTACGCCGCCGCCAAAATGTACATGGCGTCCAGGTTTTGCGGATCCATACGCAACGCTTTTTGCGCCAATCGGATACAAACCTCGGGCTCCTCCAGCACAAAATAATTTTCCGCCATGGTTACGTAAATCGCCGCGGACGTGGAATCGATTTCCGCCGCTTGGTGGTAGTGGAACAGCGCTTCTTTGGGATGCTCAAGTATTTCCATCATGGCGCCATCGATAATATGATTCAACGCCAACGGATTATAGTCCGGATTCTCAACTTCCGGCCGCATCATTTTCCGACTGCTACTGCAGCCGGTTATCACAACAAGTGTAAACACAAAAAGAATTTTTAAAATGGATTTCAATAGTGCTCTCGGATTATTCATGAACGTAAAATATATTGTTTATTTGGCTCTTTCACAAGGAAAAATTCCCGTATCATTGTGACTTAAAACCAGTAATTTATATCATTTGTTCCAATTTGATCAATTGCGCATTGAAGGTTTTTATTTAGGGTTTTGTTTTCTATATTGGCCTCGCTATAATATCGAACTCGATATTTATCCGGTGAGGAAAATGGAAAATAACATTCTTTCGATTCGAATCTATCGGCTCGATACGAATGTCGCAAACCAGCGCCCGTTCG
>CAYPZM010000055.1:0-20270 GCA_964414825.1 uncultured Cytophagia bacterium
AGATGTGCTGCGTTTTGTGACGCTTGGGCTTTTTATTGTCGTCCTCGTTTACGTCATGCAAATTGCCAAGCGAGTAGTTCGTCAGGCCCAGTCCACGGACCTAACCCTATAAACAGAACATCTCTTCACCCTATACCCCAAAGGCTGAAAGACTCAAAGATATTTCTGCCCGAGCTTTCCTGGAAGCCAATTCACGCCAGGATAAGCCAGGCTTGGCACACCCTTGAAGTCATTTGGTGAAAACGAGTCCTAAAAAGTTGGCTGGGTTGAATTTCAGCATTTGCTTTCCTTTGTATCTTGTAACTTGGTGGTGGAATAGTTAGACTGCTTGAGGCCAAAGAATAACAGGCTAAATTTCATTCAGTTTCATTGCGTTTTTCCATTATTTTTCTATATTTCATCTCAACACAATCAATCAATTATGAGGTCAGAATGAAACGATTTACGCTCTTTTTACTGCTACTGGTTACGCCGGTTTTGCTGTACTCGGATTTCCCGCCCGAAACCAAGGTCGGCGGTTTTGCCATAGGCCCGCAAATGTGGAGTTTCCGCTTGTTCACCTTTGCCGAAGGCGCCTTTAAAGCCAAACAAGCCGGTTGCACAGTGTTGGAAGCGTTTCCGGGCCAAGCCTTTAGCCCGCAAGATTCCACGGCATTCAACCACAACGCCGATCCCGCGCTATGGGCGCAAGCCAAATTGACGCTGGAGCAAACCGGCGTTCGCCTGGTCAATTACGGCGTGGTCGGTTGGCAAGACGAACAAGAACTGGAACGTATTTTTATATTTGCCAAGCTTATGGGCATTCCGGCCATCACGGTCGAGCCTCGCGATCCGTCCGCAGCAACATGGAATACCCTTGAATCACTGATAAAAAAATACGACATAAAAGTCGGAATCCACAATCACCCCAAACGGCCGGACGATCCGAATTACATCTATTGGAATCCGGACGAGGTGCTGGACATTGTTGAGGGTCGAGATGAGCGTCTTGGCCTGGCGTGCGATACCGGGCATTGGCTGCGCTCCGGCGTCAATCCGTTAGAAGTGATCAAAAAAGTCGAGGGCCGAATTATCAGCGTTCATCTCAAAGATTTGAATGCATTTGGCGAGCGCGACGCCACGGATGTCCCTTACGGCCAAGGCGTGGCGCAAATTGAACAGATTCTGGACGAGCTCGAGCGCCAGGGCTTTTCCGGCAACATTTCCATCGAGTATGAAACGAATTGGGAAAACAATTTGCCCGAGATTACAGAGTGTGTGGATTTTGTTCGCCAGGCTGGCCAGCCGTTTTAATATGCACGTCCATAATTAGACGTTAAATAACTTTGGGTTTCAAGCAAGTCGGAAGATTTTTTCAACAAATGCCGTTTTAAACTCCTGCTCGTTTTAATTAGCGTTCAGATTATTCATCCAACACAAGGGATTCTATGGAAGCGATTCGACAGTTCATTCAATCGGCAGTTGGAATTGTGTGGGGCTGGCCCGAGCTATTGCCCCTAATGGTCGTCATTTTGCTCGGCACCGGAATCTTTATCACCTTTCGCATGCGCTGGATCCAGTTGTTTAAAATTGGCCATGCGCTTGATGTGATTCGCGGCAAATATGACAATATTCAGGATGAAGGGGACATTAACCATTTTCAAGCGCTTTCCGCCGCCTTGTCCGCCACTGTGGGCATTGGCAACATCGCTGGTGTCGCCACGGCGATCCACTATGGCGGTCCCGGCGCCCTGTTTTGGATGTGGATCACTGCCATTTTCGGCATGGCGCTCAAATATTCCGAGGCCACGCTTGCCGTGCGTTTCCGCAACATCCACAAAGATGGCTCTGCCAGTGGCGGTCCCATGTATTATATTGAAAAAGGATTAGGCTCGCGTTGGAAACCGCTGGCTATTGCCTTTGCCAGTTTTGCGGTAATTTCTTCCATGGGCACGGGAAACTCGATTCAGGCATTCACCTGCTCGGATCAAATTTTAAGCGAGTTTAATGCCGCTCTGCCGGTGGATAGCTGGCTGATAGTCCCCATTGATTTTTTCGGCATCTCAGTCGAGCCGGTGCGCATTATGACGGGCGCCGTACTGGCCGCTTTGGTAGCTCTTGTTATTTTGGGAGGGATTAAGCGCATTGGCAAAGTAGCCGCTCGTTTGGCACCGTTTATGGCGCTGCTTTATGTGGTTTCGGCATTGTTTATTTTGCTGATGCACTATAATCGCATTATCCCCACATTTGCCACGATTTTTGCCGAAGCGTTTCAGCCGCGCGCCGAGCTGGTTGGATTTGCCGGTGGCGGATTTTTGTTGTTCCTTAACACCGTAGTCTGGGGCGTAAAACGCGGTTTATTTTCCAATGAAGCCGGACAAGGTTCGGCTCCCATTGCGCACGCAGCCGCAAAAACCAAAGAGCCGGCGCGCGAAGGCGTGGTTGCCATGATTGGCCCGCTGGTCGACACTTTAATTATCTGCTCGCTCACCGGCTTGGTTATCATTTCCACGCAATCGCACGAAGTGCTGGTTGAAGGATTTCGCTTGAACGGTTCGCCGCTTACTGCCTACGCCTTTCAAACCGGCCTCTCCCCGCTTTTTCCATGGGGCGACAAAATTATTACGGTAGCGGTATTTTTGTTTGCCATTTCCACGGCAATTTCCTGGTCGTATTATGGCGACCGCAGCGCCGAATACCTGTTTGGCCCGCGCGCCATTTTGCCGTACAAACTGGTTTATGTGATGTTTCATTTTGTCGGTGCCATTGTTTCTCTGGAGCTGGTGTGGGGGTTCGGCGATGTGGCGCTGGGATTGATGGCCATTCCTAATCTTATCGCACTAATCGCTCTTTCCGGCAAAGTAAGGAGCTTGACAGGAGATTATTTTGGTCGGGAAAGTCAGTGGCAAAGATTTAAATAACTCGTTCATC
Source organism: uncultured Cytophagia bacterium (assembly GCA_964414825.1). Taxonomy (GTDB): domain Bacteria; phylum Zhuqueibacterota; class Zhuqueibacteria; order Residuimicrobiales; family Krinioviventaceae; genus CAYPZM01. The sequence continues at coordinate 2,911 of CAYPZM010000055.1, forward strand.
GGACGAATGTCCGACACCATTGTCCGCCCGGGAGATGGAGCCCGGGCGCTCGCCTATATCAAAAACTGTTCCGACGTTCTCACCCCTAACGATTCATAAATTTGTATCGTGGCGCGCGAACGATTGAGCGTGTAAAAATGAATACCGCTAACGTCGTTATCGATCAAATCGCGCACCTGTTCGCTGGCCCAATGAATACCGGCTTTGGCTACATACTCGTCCGAGTCAGCGCGTGATACAAGGCGCAGCAAACGCGCTGGCAGCCGCGAGCCCACGGCAAGCTCAATCATGCGGTACATGCCCTTTCTCGACAGGACCGGCATAATACCGGCAATAATCGGTACCTGTATTCCCGCAAGCTGGCAGCGCTCACGAAAATCATAAAAATCGTGGTTGTCAAAAAAGAGCTGCGTGACGATATAATCCGCCCCGGCATCTACCTTTTCTTTCAACAAATCAATTTCCTTTAGCCGATCGGGCGCGCGATGGTGTCCTTCGGGAAACCCGGCCACGCCAATACAGATGTGCGGATGTCGCTCTTTGATGAACCGCACCAAATCGATTGCATATTGAAAATCTTGAGACTCTGGTCGCCAATCGGGGGTGTTTTTTGGCGGATCACCGCCCAACGCCAAAATGTTTTCGATACCATGGTTTACATAACGATCCAAAACCTGTGCAATTTCCTGCCGCGATGTGCCCACGCACGTCAAATGCGACACCACGGTCAAGTTGGTTTCGTTTTTAATTCGCAAGACCAGCTCGTGCGTGCGCTCACGCGTCGAGCCACCGGCACCATAGGTAACACTGACCCACGAAGGCTTGAGTGGCATCAAATCCGCAATGTTGTGAAACAGATTATCCCAACCCGACTGGGTTTTAGGCGGGAAAAATTCAAAACTAAACGTAATGGGTGTTTTTTCTAGAATCTCTTTAACCGTCATTTCATTTTCCTAATTGCGGCTTGTTACAAAAAACGCCCCGGCAGATTCCGGGGCGCTTTACATTCGACATGTAAACTACTGTCAAGCCGTGACATCTGCGGCAAGGCCTTTGGCTTTTAAAGTCTTTATCAAGCGGTTGATGCCGATCAGACCCAGAATCCACGAGACCAGTGTAATGGCGAGATAAATCAGCAAATTAAGTGTTTCCTGTGGGGGAAGTGGCCACCAGGGCAGTAACGTGATGATCCAACTCCAAATCGTTGGAAACGCAAAAAATAGAGCGATCTGAACAAGCTGCAGAATAAGATCTCTTAGACTCATGACACTCCTCCTTAAATTGATGAATAGACCCGTATAAATAGTGAATTATTGATCCGGTTCAAGCAAATGTTTAGCGAGATCCAATTGATAGTGAACGGAACGTGGACCTGTGCCGCCAAATATATCACGCTTTTGTAAGGACTTGATAGGATCAAAGAGGTCAAAAACATCGGCCTCAAACAGCTCCGAGTGTTTTCGCATTGTCTTTAATTTAACATCACTTAGGGGAATGGCATTCCGCTCGGCCTCGGTCACAATTCGACCCACCACATGATGTGAGGTGCGAAACGGCAAACCTTTACGCACCAAATAGTCGGCCAGGTCTGTGGCGTACAAGGCCGGGTCGAGGGCGTCGGCCATGCGCTGTTTATTTACAGAAAGCGTGCGTATAACGCCATTCATAATTTTTATGGAAGATAGAGTCTGCTCAAGAGAATCAAACAGCGGTTCTTTGTCCTCTTGAAGATCACGAACATATGCGGTTGGCACTCCTTTAAGAAGCGTCAAACCGGCGGTTAAATTACCGACAATACGGGCAGATTTGCCGCGAATCAGCTCAAGAGAGTCAGGATTGCGTTTTTGCGGCATCATGCTGCTGCCGGTGGCATAGGACTGAAATACCTGAACAAATCGAAAGCCTTCGCAGGACCAAATAATCAAATCCTCGGCAATACGACTGGCATGGATCATCATTTGGGCGCAGATGTACAGATGCTCAATCACCACATCGCGGTCCGACGTGGCATCATAACTGTTTTCAGTGGGATTTTCAAACCCGAGTTCCTGAGCCAACGCAAAGCGGTCAATTTCGAATGCCGCGCCACCGATGGCGCCGGCGCCAAGGGGCATAACATTGCAGCGCTTATACGCCTGTTTCAGGCGCTCGCGGTCTCGCTGCAACTGGAAGAAAAACGCCAGCCAATAGTGCGCCAGCGACACGGGTTGGGCTTGTTGCAAATGGGTGTGGCCCGGAAATACGGTTTCGATATGTTGCTCGGCGCTGTTCTCTAGTGTGGACTGTAATTCAAACAGCACCTGTTGCAATTCCAGATTCTTTTCTCGCAGATAGATTTTCAAATCCGTAACCACCTGATCGTTGCGACTGCGCCCTGTATGAATTTTAGCGCCCACATCACCCAATCGTTCGGTTAGCCAGGCTTCGTTTGCAGAATGGATATCTTCGACACCTTGCGGAAATTCGAGCTTGCCGCTGTGAAACGCCTCACGAATATGATCCAGCTCAGCGCGCACGTACTCGGCTTCTTGAGTTGTGTACACGCCAACCTTGACCAGCGCGCGAGCCCAGGCTTTATTGACCTGAATATCCGCATCAAACAACTTTTGGTCAAATGGCAGCGACACGCTGAATTGCTCCATCAGCGCATCGGTTTTGCTGTCAAAGCGGCCGCTCCATATCTTATCCGCTGCCATACCTAATCCCGTTTGAAAATAGTATAATCCGGCTCATCATATTTGGGCTTTTTGCCCCAATCCATTTCGACCAAAGCACGCACTTTCATCGGCAGTCCAAACAAGTTGATGAATCCTTTGGCATCGGCCTGGTCATACACATCTTCTTTGCCAAACGTCGCCAATTCTTCGCGGTATAGCGAGTAAGGCGATTTGCGGCCAGCGATAATCACGTTGCCTTTGTACAATTTCAAGCGTACCGTACCCGTAACGTGCTCTTGTGTGGATTCCACAAACGCATCGAGCGCATGGCGCAACGGCGTAAACCAGGCACCGTTATAAACGAGCTCAGCATATTTGGGAGCCAGCATTTCCTTAAAATGCATGGTATCGCGATCCAGAACCAGGCCCTCGATCTCCCGGTGCGCAATATATAAAAGCGTTCCTCCGGGTGTCTCGTAAATGCCACGGGATTTCATACCAACGAGCCGATTTTCAACAATATCCGCACGACCAATGGCATGTTCGCCGCCAATTTTATTCAGCTCCAGCAATAACGGAACAGCGCCCAAACGTTCGCCATCAAGTCCTTTGGGGACACCCTTTTCGAATTCAATTTCAATGGTTTGGGATTTGTCCGACGCTTGTTCCGGCGATTTGGTGAGCACATACATCTTGTCCTGGGGCGCATTCCAAGGATCTTCGAGATCACCACCCTCGTGACTGATATGCCAGATATTGCGGTCGTTGCTATAGATTTTTTCTTTTGACGCGGTAATCGGAATCTGCTTTTCTTCAGCATAAGAAATGGCATCTTCGCGGGAACGTATATCCCATTCCCGCCATGGGGCAATCACGGTTAATTTCGGATTGAATGCTTTATAAGTCAGCTCAAATCGCACTTGATCGTTGCCTTTGCCTGTGCAGCCATGGGCCACGGCGTCGGCACCTTCGGACAAGGCAATCTCGACCTGACGCTTGGCAATTAACGGACGCGCAAACGAAGTTCCGAGCAGGTACTGCTCTTCATAAATAGCACCGGCTTTTAGAGTTGGCCAAATGTATTCTTCGACAAACGGTTTACGCAGGTCTTCAATATAACATTTACTAGCGCCGGTGGCAATAGCCTTTTCTTCCAGCCCTTCCAGCTCTTCCTGCTGACCAACGTCAGCAGCAAACGCAATTACTTCGCAACCATAATTTTCTTTTAGCCAGGGGATGATGATCGATGTGTCCAATCCACCCGAGTAGGCCAGAACGACCTTTTTGACCTTTTTTGACATGCAAAACTCCTTTACGAGATTAAATTTGAAAAGGCAAGGTAGAAAATATCGCGGCATTTTTCAAGAGTTTACTGCGGCTTGCATAAAAAAAGGCGCTATTCGTTTGAATAGCGCCTCAAAATGGATTACGACCTGCACTCCCACAACATTATCCACCCATCACCTTGCGTAACCCATTCCAACAATAGCCGATCATCCTACAAATGCGGTGCCAAGAATCAATATATTGATACTATTTTTAAAGCAATTACAATATATATAATTTCAAGCAGAATAGTAGCTTAACTGATAAAGGCCTGCAACGCAACCCTTTTTCCATTCGGTTTTGCAAGGCGACTCGTCCTCATTTTCGAAATTGTACTCAAGTCTGCTTACAAATATGTGATTGACTGTATCACAACAATACAGCGCTTGTCGATCACTGGTTTTTAAACATGTTTGCGGCAAACTCCTGTTGAATGGCCATGGAGACCTCATCATTTTTAATCGTACGGATGACCGCTGCCAGCCGGTTCACAATCGCCGTAACCGCGCGCTTGCCCTTTTCGGCACTGGCGGTTCGCGCTTCACCCGCATAATGTGTGGGATAATCCGAGTAAAAATCAATCGGTGTTTTAATTTTTTTTTGCTTCATGTGTTCCAAGCGGTGCAACGGCAAGCCGACGTGATCTTCAGGAACTTTGGTCATTTTGACCAGATCCGGAAACAGATACAACATCAAGCTGGTTTCCCATTCGTCGGCATGCCCGCCAAATTGAGATTCACAATAGGCTTCAAACACGTCTTCCACTTCCCAATCAAACTTGGGCATATACAACATATAATCGAGCGTTTGACGCGCCAGATGGTTTTGCAACAAGAGCGGCGTAATGTTACGATTGCCGCCGTGAAAATTGTACAAGATGATTTTTTTAAAACCGTTGCGCGAAATCTCTTCGAACAGACGTTCCAATATTTGCATGCTGAGTTTGGCATCAAACACCACAGCTCCGGGTTGTGCCGCGGCCGATGCGACCATCATATAATCTTGTGCCGGAAACACAAGCGCCGGCTCTTTTTCCGCGGCCAAACAGGCCAGCTTGTGAGCCAAAAGACTATCGGTGCCCAATGGCAAATGATCGGAATGGCGCTCCAAACAGCCCAGCGGCACAATACAAACGCCTGATTCGTCGCGTACATGTTCAAATTCAATTGAAGTGAGTTTTGTCCATTGCATAACTTGTCTCCACGTTATTTTTTCGCTTTTGCGATTAAATGTAGATATTTTAATGTTAACAATAAATGATGAAAATTAAAAAAAAGGAGGGCACGCGTGAACACAAAAAGAGTTATCCGGAACGTTTTTCTGACAGTATTGATTTTTGCAAGTGCTCATGTTTGGGGCCAAACGCGGCTCGCGGTTTTGGGATGGAATGTGGAAAGCGGCGGTAACAATCCGTTTTATATTTCGCATCAACTGAGTGTGCTGCACGGATACGATATTGTTGGCCTATGTGAAGTGCGCGAAGACTTTGCTCCTATTTATGCGGAAGCACTGGCTTATGGTGAGGGATACGGACGGATTGATCCCGAATTTCGGTATGCGTTGGGATCAACAGGACGTTCGGACCGGCTGATGATTGTGTGGGATGCTCGTCGTTTGCAACTAGTCGCTGGACCCTTCGAGATCGACTCACTCAATGATGGCCGGCACCGCTCACCACTGTATGCTCAATTTCGCCTCCTTAACACGCAAGAATCCTTTATTTTTATGGTGAACCATTTGGCGCGCGGCAGTGAGGAAATGCGACAATTGCAAGCGGCTGGACTGGCGAATTGGGCGGCTCGCCAAACTCTGCCGATTTTTGCTGTCGGTGATTACAATTTCGATTATAACCTCGATATCAACCAGGGAAATGCGGCCATGACGCTGTTTTTGCAAAATGGCGCGTTCAAATGGGTTCGGCCGGCTGAGCTCACCGTAACCAATGCGGCATTAAATTACAACTCGATTCTCGATTTTTTATTTATTGCGCATAAACCACGGCACTGGCAAGTGTTTTCGAAAATATTGACCGAACAATTTGTGTTTCCGGACAGCGACGAATCCAGTGACCACCGTCCCATACAAGGAATAATCCTCATTAAAGAACCGTAATTACATTGGACATGTATGTGAATAATCTGACAACCGATTAGCAATCAATGGCCGAATACAACGGCCAGAAGGGGATTTGATGGCTAAACGAGAAAAACTCAAATTGAGTGAAAAGGTGGGCTACGGCTTTGGTGATGCCGCCTCATCCATGTACTGGAAAATGTTTACCATGTACATGACTTTCTTTTACACCGACGTATTTGGCATTCCCGCGGCTGTGGTGGGCACCATGTTTTTGGTGACACGCATTTGGGATGCAGCAAACGATCCGCTTATGGGCATCATTGCCGATCGTACGACCACCAAGTGGGGCAAATTTCGACCGTATTTGCTATGGATGGCTATTCCTTTTGGGCTGATAGGTGTGTTAACCTTTACCACGCCGGGTTTTGATCAACAAGGGAAAATCATTTATGCGTACATTACCTATATGTTGATGATGATGGTCTACACCGCCATTAACGTGCCTTACTCGTCGCTGCTCGGGGTAATGACCTCGGACACGCGCGAACGCACCAGCTTGGCGTCGTACCGTTTTATTTTCGCCTTTGGCGGCAGCATTTTGGTGTTGGCCACCGCCGAACCATTGTCTGACATTTTTGGCAAAATGGGCAGCGGTACTGAAAACCTGCAGCGCGGCTGGCAGCTCGCCATGGTGGTTTATGCCATTGTCGCGGCCATCTTTTTCTGGCTCACCTTTGGACTGACGCGCGAGCGCGTGCGGCCACGAAAAGTCGCTACATCGTCATTAAAAAATGACATAAAGGATTTGGCGCATAATCGCCCCTGGTTTATTTTGCTCGGCGCTGGTGTTTCAACCTTGATTTTTAATTCCGTACGCGATGGCTCGGCAATCTATTATTTCAAGTATTACATTCAAGATCAAAGCGCCTTTCAAATTGCAGCAATTAATTTGACCATCACCTTTAGCACGCTCTATTTTGTGTTGGGACAAGCGGCCAATATTTTGGGCGTCATTTTGGCCAGACCGATTTCCGACCGAATTGGCAAAAAACGCACATTTTTGGCAGCAATGATCCTCGCAACCGGACTTAGTTGTCTATTTTATTTTATGAACGAACACACCATTCCCCTGATTTTTGTGCTGCAATTTTTGATTAGCAGTTGCGCCGGCATCATTTTCCCGCTGCTCTGGTCGATGTATGGCGATATTGCGGATTATTCGGAATGGAAATCGGGACGGCGTGCCACCGGGCTTATTTTCTCCTCCTCTTCCATGTCGCAAAAGTTTGGTTGGACGTTGGGCGGCGCTGTTACCGGCTGGCTCTTGGCCTTGTATGGTTTTCAAGCCAATGTCGAACAGACCGTGCAAGCGCAAACCGGCATTCGATTGATGCTCAGTTTTTATCCGGCCGTTGGGGCGTTATTATCCGCAGTGTTTATATCGATTTATAAGCTGAGTGATACGTATATGGATCAAATTAGCTCGGAGCTTGAGCAGAAACGCGCAGCGGCAGAAGGGCAATAGCGAGGCTTACAGCAGCTCCGTGCAGAAACACGATTAATTACGTCTCTGCACGGAAGATTTTTCAAACCTTACCGGTACAGCTCATCCTCATCTTTTTCCCAAAACACATATTTGATGAACACATGTCCGCGATAGACTTGGGAATTACCAATACGATCGATAACAATCGGATTTTCTTCCACATACACATATAAATCCTTGTCCCTATCTTCGGGTCCGAGAGCGTGCGAAACATCAATTTCAAAATCACGGGTCAACAGATTCCCGTCGCTGGCCAACCGCACGCGAAAGGCGCCATAACGACGCCGAAAGTGACGGTGGACTTGATCAAAGCTATCTTTGGTATCAATGACATACACTTGGGCATCCGGGCCCAGCTCTTCCATATCGAGTTTGCTGACATCTTCGCGCAATTCACCCTCATAATAAAATCGCCCGACCCGCTCTTTGAGCTCTTCGGCGGAATGATCCAAATCATCCAAAGGCTTGACAGCCAACGGATAGCGAATAATGTATAAATCTATACGCGTAGGCCAAAAGGCGCGATGGATACGCGACACTTTCATGGGATAAATCTCAATTCGCGTTGCCGGTGTGCCATCAATTTCCGAAAAAATATACGTAAACAGATCGCCCTCCTTGGTGAACCGCTGCCCGCACAAATTGGAATAATGCGACACAACGGTGCGCGGCTCATCCAAAGTCACATAACTGGAAATCATAAAAATGCGAGCGTTGGGAAATTGCGCATGTGCCTTGCCTTCGATAAGCTCCTTATGGTCCTCATCATAGGTGCCATTCGGATAGGCAAATTCATCAAACGTGGATTCTTTAAAAAAGATTTGTCGTTGACCAAAACCAGGACTCGCGGCAAACACGAGTGATAAACTTGTAATCATTAAACTCGGTAAAAGAAAAAATCGTAACATACAAAAATCCTTATTGCAGTTTCCAAGAAAAACAGGAACGCTTGTTGGTGTGGCAAGTTGGACCGTACGGTTTGGCTTTGACCAACAGGGCATCGCCATCGCAGTCCGCATATATATCAACGAGCTCCAAATAATTGCCCGAGGTTTCGCCTTTGGTCCAGTACTCCTGACGCGAACGGCTCCAGAATGTCACTTTTTGCTTTTCAAGCGTCATTTTTATACTATCGCGATTCATATAACCGAGCATCATCACGGCATTGTCCGCTACGTCCTGAACGATGGCGGCAACCAAACCGTTATCGTCAAATTTTACGCGCTCGATCCATTCCGGAAGGGGCATGCTTTCAATATCGGACATGAATATTCCTCTCGCTTAAAAATTCCTTGACTTCAAAAATCGAATTTTCTCTATAGTGAAAAATAGACGCGGCCAGCGCCGCATCGGCATAGCCCTCGGAGAAGACATGCTCAAAATGTTCTACCGAGCCACAACCGCCGGAGGCGATGACTGGAATCGAGAGCGCTCGCGAAATAGTGCGCGTCAACTCGATATCAAAACCGATTTTCGTGCCATCCCGGTCCATGGAGGTTAACAAAATCTCGCCGGCACCCAGCTCTTCGGCGTATTGCGCCCATTCCAGCGCATCTCGTTCCACCGGTTCACGGCCGCCATAAATGTAGACTTGCCATTTGCCGGGCTCGGTTTGTTTGGCATCGATGGCCAGCACCGTGGCTTGCGCGCCAAAACGGTCCGAGCACTCTTTGATGAGATCGGGATTCAGCACCGCAGCCGTATTCATGGTCACTTTATCCGCGCCGCTTTTCAGCAGCAGTTGTGCATCTTCGGCCGTGCGTACGCCGCCGCCAACGGTGAGCGGCATAAACACCTGCTCTGCGGTTCGCCGCACCACATCGAGCATGATATCGCGTTTCTCATGCGATGCGGTGATGTCCAAATAGACCAGCTCGTCGGCGCCCTGGGCATCGTAATAATGCGCCTGTTCCACCGGATCACCGGCATCCACCAAATTGAGAAAATTTATGCCTTTGACCACGCGGCCATCTTTGACATCCAAACAGGGAATAATTCGTTTTGCTAACATACGTCTCCTCTAAACGCGAAAGCGCCTGGTCAATTCCTGCAGATCGAGCTCGCCTTCGTACAGCGCAGTGCCAACAATAGCGCCTTCGATGTTCGGATTATTCAATGCTTCGAGCTCGTTAAAATGGGACATCCGGGAAAAACCGCCCGAGGCAATCACTTTTAAATCGCTTTCACGAGCCAAGTTGACTGTATTTTTAATATTCGGTCCCACGGATTCACCATCACGGTAAACATCGGTGTAAATGATGCGTTCGGAGCCCAGGCTTTTCATCTCTTGGGCGAGTTGAACGACAGAGGTTTCGGTTTGTTCCTCCCAGCCGCGGATGGCCACTTTGTTGTCGCGGCCGTCAATGCCAATGACAATGGCTTCAGGTCCAAATTCGTCAATCGACGCTTCGACAATGTCCGGTTCGGTAATGGCAATGGTTCCGAGAATCACTCGCGTCACCCCAATCTGCAACCAGGAACGAACATCCTGCAAACTGCGGATGCCGCCACCCAATTCGATAGGAATGGACACGCTTTTTACGATTTGCTTGATCACATCACTATTTTTTTGTGCGCGTCCAAACGCGCCATCCAAATTGACCACGTGAATGTATTGCGCGCCCGCCTCTTGCCACTTTATGGCGATCTCCGGCGGATGATTGCTGTAAACTTTGGCGGTGTTTTCGGCGCCCTGTTTTAAGCGGACGGCATTGCCGCTCAACAAATCAATGGCTGGTAAAATGAGCATTGGATTTCCTTATAATTCGATAAAGTTTTTCAAAATCTGCAAGCCGTATTTTTGCGATTTTTCCGGATGAAATTGCAGGCCGTATACATTTTCGCGACGAATGGCAACAGGCACCGGAGCGTCATAATCGGTTTCGCCGACAATGACATCCGTATTCTCCGGGGCAATGTAAAAAGAATGTGCGAAATAAAAATAAGTGGATTCGGGGATATCGCGCCACAACGGATTTTCACCGGTTTGCCGCAGCTCATTCCAGCCCAAATGCGGCACTTTGAGATGCGGCGCAAAACGTTTAACCTGGCCACGAATCAGCGACAGGCCGGGCACTCCCGGATTTTCCTCGCTCGATTCCAGCATGAGCTGCAATCCCAAACAAATGCCTAGAAACGGTTTGCCGGTTTTGATGAACTCTTTGATCGGCTCTTCAAAGCCGTACTTTTTTACCGATTCCATGGCTTTACCGAACGCACCCACGCCGGGGAATATTACTTTGTCCGCGTTTCGCAAATCGCCCGGATTCGACGTAACCTGCGCAACCGCGCCTTGCGACTCTAACGCTTTTTGTACGCTGCGCAGATTGCCGGCATCGTAATCGATGATGTAAATCAAATCAACACTCCTTTGGTTGAAGGCACACCTTGTGAATCGTCAAACGAAACGGCCATTTTGAGCGCTTTGGCGACCGCTTTGGTCATCGCCTCCATGGCGTGATGCTGATTGCTGCCGTGCAGCAATTCCACATGCAGCGTGATTTTCGCATTCATGGCAAACGCGCGCCAAAATTCGGCAAACAGCTCGCCGTCAAACTCACCAACGCGCTGCAGCGGCAATGGGCACTCAAAATAAAAATAGGGCCGGCCGGAGATGTCAATAACCGCGCGAGCGAGCGATTCATCCAACGGGCAATAGGCGTATCCGAACCGGCTGGTGCCTTTGGCGTCGCCCAAAGCTTGCAAAACCGCCTGGCCTAAAACAATGCCGACATCTTCCACGGTGTGGTGCGCATCAATGTGTAGATCACCTTTGGCCTCGACATTTAAATCGAGTCCGCCATGTTTTTGCAGCGCATCGAGCACATGATCAAAAAAACCGATTCCGGTTTCAATACTGCTATCGCCAGAGCCGTCCAAATTAACACTCGCTGAAATTTGTGTCTCTTTGGTTTTGCGCTGAATTTGTGCCGTTCGTGCCATACATCCCCCTTTACGAATTCATGATGGATTTTAGCGTGTCAAGAAACAAATCATTTTCCTCTTTATAGCCAATGGACACACGCGAATAACCTTCAAGCAATGGATAGCTGCTTACATCGCGCACCAGGACGCCGTGTTCTTTGAGTGCTTGAAAAAGATTGATGTGCTCGGGTCCGCGAAATAACAAAAAATTGGCGGCGGAGCGAAAAACCGTCACTCCGTCAATCTGTTCGAGCTCGTGAAATATCCGCTGGCGTTCTTGAATTAAAAACAAAACATGCTCATGCATGTTCTCTTGCTCCTCAAGCAGGCGTAGCGCCACCAACTCGGTAAAGATGTTGACATTGTACGGAATATTGACTTTACGAAGCTGGGCAATAATTTCGGGCCGCGCCACAAAATAACCGAACCGCAGTCCAGCCATACTAAAGGCTTTGGAAAAGGTGCGCGAAATGACAATATTTTCATACTCTTCCAACACCGGCATAGCGGTTTGAATGGAAAATTCGCCATACGCTTCATCAAAAAACACGAGACCATTGCTCGCCTTGCACAACTCGGCAACCAGATCGAGGTCTGTTTCATATCCAGTAGGATTATTGGGCGAACACACAAACACCAGTTTAGGATTGTGCTGATGAATGGCGGCGAGAACGGATTTATAGGGATACTCTGTGCCTGGGGCATGCAAAACATCAATCGATTTGCCATCGTAAATTGTGGTATACAAATCGTACAGCGAAAACGTCGGCGGCGTGGAGACCACGCGGTCGCCGGGCTCCAAAGTGGCTGTGAGTAACGTTTGGAATAGCTGATTCGAGCCGTTTCCCAATAAAATCTGATCAGGCTCAACATCGTGTCGCTCGGCCAATTTATGCAACAGGGCTGGCGATTCGTTTACAGGATACCGATTCCACTGCAACGATTTTGCCGTTTCGGCAAGTTCGTCTTTGATCTCCTGCGGCACATCAAACGGACTTTCATTTTGATTCAGCTTGACTTTGAACTCTTTTTGCGGCGGCGAGGTGTATCCGTGCAAATTTAACACCGATTGTTTAAAATATGTCATTTTTTCTTCCTTTTGGCAATGGCAGCGGCATGCGCATCCAAACCTTCGTTTTTGGCAAACGCTTCTATTTTATCACCGTGTTTTTCGATGGCCTCTTTGCTATACGAAATGACACTGCTGACTTTGAGAAAATCTTCGGTGCGCAGCGGCGAAAAAAAGCGTGCAGAACCATTGGTCGGCAGCACGTGATTTGGGCCGGCCCAATAATCGCCCACGGCCTCGGGCGAATAGTGGCCAAGAAAAATGGCGCCCGCATTTTTAATCGAGCCCAAAATCTCCCACGGTTGCTCTACATGAATGCCGAGATGCTCGGGAGCCAGTCGGTTGCTCAATTCAATACAAGACTCTAATGAATCGGTGAGAATAATGCCGCCATATTCGGCAATGGATTGTTGGATGATTTCGGCACGCGGCAGCTCTTTGGTCTGTTCAGTTACCTGTTCTGCCGTTTGAAATGCGAGCTCGGACGAATGGGTAACTAAAATGGATGAAGCAAGAGGATCGTGTTCGGCCTGCGCCAGCAAATCCGCAGCCACAAATTCTGGATCGGCAGTATAATCGGCAATGATCAACACTTCACTAGGACCCGCCACCATGTCGATACCGCATTGGCCGTAAAGCAATTTCTTGGCAGTAGCAACGTAAATATTTCCGGGACCAACTATTTTATCCACTTGCGGAATGGTTTCGGTGCCATAAGCAAGCGCCGCAATTGCATGCGCACCACCAACACGAAACACCTGGGTAATGCCTAGCTCCCAGGCCGCCGCAAGAATCGTTGGATTCATTTTTCCCTGCGCATCGCATGGCGTGACAATGACGATCTCATCAACACCTGCCACCTGCGCCGGCACCACGCCCATGAGTAGCGACGACGGATAGGCGGCGCGTCCGCCCGGCACATACACGCCTACGCGCTCAATCGGCGTAACGCGCTGGCCCAGGACCACGCGGTCTTCTTCCCAGCTCAACCAGGATTGCGGCAGTCCTTTTTCATGAAAGCGTTTGATATTCTCGCGCGCCTCACGCAGCACCTGCAACAATTCCGGGTCGAGCTCGGCATGCGCCGACTTTAATTCTTGTTTTGCTACGCGAATCGGATAAGTTTTTAAATCGACGTTATCAAATTTTTGCGCATATTCCATCAAGGCGTTATCGCCTCGGATGCGCACGTTTCGTAATATCTCATTCACCGAGGCTTCGACATCCTCCGAAACATCGCTGCGGCGAGATTCGAAACGTTCGATAAACTCTTGTATTTGTTGCTGCTTGTATATTTTCATATTGGGGCTCGTTTTGATGTTGTAAACTAGAGAACACGAATTGTCACGAATGCGGCATGAATAAACACTAAAAACAGAGTTTTAAAGCAATTCGCGAGTATTCGTTTAGATTCCTGGGAATTCGTGTTTTCTAATAAATCACTTTATTCAATGGATATTCAATAATATCCTGCGCACCCGCGCGTTTAAGGGCGGGAATCAAATTCCGCACCACGGTTTCTTCAACGATTATTTCCACAGCCACCCAGTCCTCCCCGTACAAATGCGAAATGGTCGGTTTTTTCATGGCTGGCATATGCTCCATGAGTACATCGAGCTTGTCTTTGGGTACATTCATCTTGAGTCCGACCTTGCCCTCGGAATGAATGGCGGCTTGCAGCATCATGTTAAAATTTTCAATTTTTTCTCGCTTTTTTGGATTGGCAAACGACGCCTTGTTAGCGATAAGCATGGTACGGGATTCGAGAATCGTTTCAACGATACGCAGATTGTTGGCGCGCAATGAGCTGCCGGTTTCAGTGACTTCGACGATGGCATCGACCAGTGTTGGGGCTTTAACTTCAGTGGCTCCCCAGGAAAACTCGACATCGGCTTGCACGCTATTTTCCTTTAGCCAATCCGAGGTCAAATTAACAATTTCGGTAGCAATGCGTTTGCCCTGCAAATCTTTTACGCTGTGAATATCGGACTCGCTGGGCACAGCCAGCACCCATCGTACGGGTCGCATGGTTTGCTTTGAATAGGTGAGTGAATCGACTTCGACCACATCGGCGCGATTTTCGAGGATCCAATCTTTGCCGGTCAGGCCGACATCAAACACGCCATCCTCCACATAACGCGCAATTTCCTGGGCACGAATGAGGATGGCCTGGATTTCATCATCTTCAATTGAAGGAAAATAGGAACGGCTGCTCACGGAAAAATGGTAACCGGCTTTGGCCAGCAGCCGAAATGTCGATTCCTGCAAACTGCCTTTGGGAAGTCCAATTTTGAGTACATTATCTGCTATATCGTTCAAATTTGCCATTAACGCTCCTGTGATTTTTCAAACTAAAAAAAAAGCCTTCCGAGTTTCGGAAGGCTTGATAAATAGGCTTTATGCATAACAATGCAGGTCACCAACCTCCCGAAATGGAGCTATTAAAATGAATATGATGTGCGGAATGATGACGCTGCATAAATTCTCTCAATTTTTTCAAAAGATACGTTCCATAACCGAAACATGCAATATTTAATTTGATTTTTGCAACATTTCGGCCGCCATGCTCATTCCCCCAACAAATCCGGCATCGTTACCGAGTTGGGCTCGGGCAACCCGAAATCCGCGCAAAGCCGGCTTCATAGCACGCTGTTCAATGGCTTGTTGAATTCTCGCGATAAATTCCTCACCAGCTTCGGCCACACCGCCGCCAACGACCAAAACTTCCGGATTAAAAATATTGACCAGACTGGCAAAACCGGTTCCCAAATAGCCCAAGGTGATATCGATTGCCTCATTGGCTTCGGGATCGCCATTTTCAGCGCGCGCAAAAATAGCTACCGTATTGACTTTTTCCGGCACGCTTTTGCCGCGTGCTTTCATCAAAGTCACATAGTGTCGAACCATAGCGGGTGCCGAGGCGTACTGCTCAAAACAGCCGCGCGCGCCGCAATTACACTCCAGGCCATCATGGACAATCATCATGTGACCGATTTCGGCACCGGCGTAATTGGTGCCACGGTAAATTTCCCCATCAATGAGGATTCCACCACCTATGCCCGTGCCCAGCGTAGCTCCTATGACATTTTTGCAGCCTTGCGCCGCTCCGCAGCGCGATTCAGCAAACGCCATGATGTTCGCATCATTGTCTGCCCACACGGGAATATTAAATTTTCCTTCGATTTGGCCGCGAATATCGGCATTGGTCCAATGAGCTATGTTTGGGGTGCTACCGATGAGCCGTCCTCTTTCGAAATCGATAGCGCCGGGACTGCCAACGCCAATGGCCGCAATACGTCCGCCCTGTTGTTCGGCCTCTCGTTGTAATTCTTCTATAGCTTGAAAAATTACGTTAAACACATCCTGTTGTGATTTATCTGCCCGGCTGGGTTTTTTGTCCTTTTTTAATATCTTGCCATCCGCCGTTCCATACGCGTACTTTAAAAATGTTCCGCCCAGGTCCAGACCAGCATAAAAATCTGTACCGTTACTCATGCAACTTTTTCTCCCATTGGAACTTGGTTCATGTTGAACCGATTATGCATTTAGCTCAGAAAAAGCATTCGGGGCGAAGCCATACCGACAAAGGCCGGTATCCATTTATAATTTAGGCTCTTAATTGATTCCTGACACCTCTGGGAAACGCAGTTCCGGGATGACTTTTTGTGCAATGAAATCACTTTCGCACACTGATCCGCAACATCCTGCTGCACGGAAAAAATCTGTTTAACCCGCTCTGACATTTATTGAGCTAACTGGATAATCGGGCATGTTGAGATTTAAAATCAGTAAAGATAATAATTTTTTTATGGAAATTCAAATGAATTAGGGAAATCCGAGAGGCAAATGATTAGTGAATGTTATGGTTCTGCTCAAACTGCTCACAAACGGTTTTGTACGATTCCAAAGTGCCAATATCAATCGCCGGTTTCGACATAACAAAGGCATAGACCGGGGTTTTTGTATACAGCCATTTGATAAAAAAACCGGGGGCATCGGGATTGTTATTCTCCATCAAATAGCGATGATACAACAGCACATTCTCACGGCGATGAATATAAAGCGCGGGGCAAACAAAATTTGACTTGGGATGTTCCGGCTTTTCCTCAAACCCAATGACCTTGTACTGTTCGTCAAATTGCACCACGCCGCGGGTTCGCAAGCGCACCGGATCGTTGAGCTCTTGAGTTACAATAACATCGTGTTGTTTTTTAAGAAAAAATTGATACAATTCGACAACATCGAATTGAAAAATATTGTCGCCGGCCGCCACCAGCAGATCGTCATCTATACGATGCGCATTGAGGACAAATTGAATATCAGCAATGGCGCCGAGCCGCGTTTCGTTGCTGGTGGTGCGATCGTTGACGATGGTGATGGCAAATGGATAATCGCCGGTTTGCTCCGTCTCTCCCGCCCAGGTGCGAAACAACTGAGAAAATTTTTCGTTGGTCACCACAAACACCTCATCCAGGGCTGGAATAGCGCGAAAGCCATCCAGCAAATATTCGATGATGGCCTTGTCGGCAATTTTCAGCAAGGGTTTGGGTTGATTTTTAGTTAGCGGATAAAGACGCGTGGCATAACCGGCAGCGAGAATGATGGCCTTCATGAATTCCTCAAAAAGTATACATGTTGGTTTGGATATGAATTACCCCCAATTCACTCTCGTGCGGATGGAGCGATGGCGTTTTTCTTCAATCGGATACGCTATTTTAATTCGTAAGCCTGGTCATCAATTTTAGTCAACGTCACGGTTTGG
>CAYPZM010000056.1:0-20267 GCA_964414825.1 uncultured Cytophagia bacterium
TTCCAATATACAACAGGTTGTCGAAAAAGCGGTTGAGGCGTTTCACAGGGGCTCCGTTAAATTCGGTTCGAGTGAAAAACTGAATAAGAGATGTTAGCCTGAAAAACTCGTATCCTACTTTGTTTTTTATTCAATCCAAATCTATAAAGTGTATATCACTATTTTATTCTTTTTATCAACGCAAAGGCGCCGAGGTCGCAAAGCCATGCAGAGGAGAATTGCTGTATCGAAACACTTTGTTTTTGGCATCGGGCAACACTTTTTCAGGTTCAAAATAAATAATACCTCAGAACTGCAAAGATATCTAAAATTTCGCGATTAATATCAAACTTGGTTATGACATAATTTATAAAATAGGTTCTTCCACGAATTCTCTGCGTGCTTGGCGACTCTGCGTTAAACTAAATGCATATAATTCAAAAAGATATAGATTGGATTACATAGAGTCTTGGCGGCAATTTTTACGAATAATAAAGGTTAGATTATACTTTTAACGGATTCGCGTCGAACAAAGGTCGTGCGTAGTTTCACCTGCACCGGCTCTTTGCGCTTTGGCGAGTTGATCTGTTCCATCAGCAAATTGACCGCCATCAAGCCCATTTCCATAACCGGTTGTTTGACGGTGGTGACTTTTAGCTCAAAATATTCGCTAAATGGCAAGTCGTCAAAACTGACCAGCGAGACTTCTTGAGGAATGGTCAAGCCTTCTTCACGAAACACTTGCAATACGCCCAAGGTGAGCACGTGCGAGAGCGCAAAAATTGCGGTAGGTTTTTTATGCCGGCTTAATAACAGCTTGCCTTCCAGATAACCATTTTTCTGGCCAAAGGTGTCGCCAATGATCAGCGATTCGTCAATCGGAATATCGTGCTCGTTGAGCGCATCGCGGTAGGCGCGCACGCGTTCGTTATTGATCCACGAATCCGGGAGACGCTGAATACAGGCAATACTTCGGTGGCCATGCTGAATCAGATATTCCATGGCCTCTTTGGCGCCGGTATAATTGTCGATGCCCACCAACGGGCACTCCAGCTCCGGCATAATGCGGTCGACTACGACCAATGGCACGCCGCGGTTGTATACGTCCTGGATGTGCTTGGATTCTTTGCCAACCGGCAAAATAATCAGTCCATCCACATTTTGCCGCAACAACAAATCGATGCACTCTTTTTCGGTTTCCGTGTCTTCGCGGCTGTCGCAAATCAAGGCAGAAAAATTTTCTTTGTGCACTTCGAGCCGCAACGTTTTCGCGAGGTTGCTAAGAAAAAAATGTGAGATATCCGGAATGATCAATCCAATAGTTTTCGAGCGCACCTGCTGCGGTTTAAATATGGATTTGTAAGGCGAAAAGCCGAGCTCTTTTGCGGCTTTGAGAATGCCATCTTCGGTCTCTTTTTTAATTCGATGCTCTTCGGCTTGACCATTGAGCACGCGGGATACTGTGGTGATGGACACGCCAACATGGTTGGCAATATCTTTGAGAGTAGTTTTTGACATGGGCTGATCCAAATTGAGTCTGCAAAATATTGCGCAAAATATAGTGATTCGTAGACGTATAGTCAAGCAATATATTTCCTCATTGCAAATTGAGGCTGGTTATTTGGGCTTAACTGGCTGTTATTTAAAATAATAAAAACAATCGATATTTCCGTTTTCCTATTGATGGATTTATGCAAGAATTGCGTAATATCATTCATAGCTTTGGCCTTGAGAACATCATGGGAATGAGAGCTGAACAGTGACATGGATTTGATTTTTCTCAACTTTGTCATTGATGAAGATGAAAAAAACAGTATATTTTATAAAGATAAACAAAGCGAGGTAGTCATGAAACAAACTCGACGTGAATTTGTCAAGACATCTGCTGTGGCCGCAACAGCTCTGGCCGGTGCGCCAACGATTCTTCGGGCCCAAAAAAAGAACGATACGATTCGTATGGGATTTATTGGCGTGGGAAATCGCGGCAGCCAATTGATGAACATGTTCCGGCAAAACGACGACGTGCAAATTGCAGCGCTGTGCGATGTGTACGCGCCTTTTGTTAATCGGGATCGCGGCCAGGTGCATGCGAAAATGTTGGATTCTGTGGGCGACCGTGTCCCCGCCCTCGATGAAGAATTGCCACCCTATAAAAAATATTCGGATTTTCGCAAACTTTTGGACGATCCGGATATCGACGCTGTGTGCATCGCCACTCCGGATCATTGGCACGCACTGCAAACCATAATGGCGTGCCAGGCCGGAAAAGATGTGTATGTTGAAAAGCCGCTCACCATGACCATTCGCGAAGGCCGCGACATGGTAAAGGTGGCCGAGGCAAACAACCGAATTGTGGGCGTTGGATTGAATCGCCGCGGCTCCACGGTCTATAAACATGCGGTTGATCTCGTGCAGCAAGGTAACATTGGCCAAGTCTCCCTGGCTTTTGCCGCACGCGTAAGCAACATGTTTCCCAATGGCATTGGCATGTATCCGGCTGTTGACCCGCCATCCGACTTGGATTGGGATATGTGGCTCGGTCCGCGCGCCTATCGACCGTTTCAGTTTAATATAGCGCCGTACAAATTTCGCTGGTGGAGCGACTATTCGTCGCAAATGGGCAATTGGGGTGTGCATTACATCGATTGTATTCGCTGGATGCTCAACAAACAAGCGCCAATTGCCGTAACCGCGCAAGGCAGCCGCAAGTTGATACAGGATGATGCAGACATTCCCGACACCATGGAAGTGGTTTTCGAGTTTGACGACGGCGCAATGCTCAAGTTTAGCATTCACGAAGCCTGCAGCGGCACCATTGTGCCAGGCGGTGAAGTGGAATTACGTGGCACCAAAGGCAATTTGATTGTCGGCGAGCGTAGCTATAAAATTTCTCCGGCTCGTCCGGGACAGTTTCAGGAGTGGACAATACCTGAAATTGCCGAAGAAAAAAGCGTGGGCGAGCTGCTGGGCGATCCGGAAGCGCGTGAAAACACCACGGCCAACCTCATTCGAAATTTTATTGATTGTGTGAAATCACGCAATACCCCCTGGTGTCCTCTTGAAGAGGGTCATCGTTCCACCACGTTTGCACACCTGGCCAATATTGCTCTGGCACGTGGCAAGCGCCTGAAGTGGGATGCGGAACAGGAGCGCTTTACCAACGACGATAAAGCCAATAGCATGCTGCATTACGACTATCGACAACCCTGGAAACTGGAAGGATAATTATGACTCGACGAGACTTTGTCAAGGCCATGGCGGCCACCGGAGCAGCACTTCCATTTGTGCAACCCGGATTTGCCGCTAACGGGTTTTCCTTTAACTGTTTTAGCAAGCACCTGCAATGGCTCGATTATGCCGAGACGGCCGAGGTCCTAAAAGCCGCCGGGTACAACGGCGTCGATCTCACCGTGCGTCCCGGTGGTCACGTGCTGCCGGAGCGTGTGCAAGAAGATTTGCCCAAGGCCGTCGAGGCGTTTGAAGCGGCGGGATTGCAGGTGCCCATGATCGTCACCAGCATTACGCGGGTGGACGAGCCGAATGCGCGAAAAACCTTGGAAATTGCTGCGCAACTCGGAGTAAACATCTATCGCATGGGCTATTTGAGCTATCACAATGAACTAAGCATCGAGCAATCGCTGATGCAACTGCGCCCGCAGGTGCAAGAGCTGGCGGATTTTAATCGCACGCTGGGTATAATGGGCGCGTATCAAAATCACTCGGGCACTCGCGTAGGCGGACCGGTTTGGGATTTGCATTTTCTTTTGGACGGCATCAGCAAAAACCATTTGGGCATTCAGTACGATATTAAACACGCTGTGGCCGAAGGTGGGCGCTCCTGGAGCTTGGGATTAAAGTTGGTGGCCGAGCATATCAATAGTTTGGCGCTCAAAGATTTTCTCTGGATACAGCACGACAAGGGCACCTGGCGCGATGACCCGGTGCCCATGGGAACAGGCATGGTCGATTATGGTGCCTTTTTTAAATGGATAAAGCAGTTGGGCATCATTTGTCCCATTACGATGCACCTCGAATATGAAATGCCGCATCAGATATTGGAAGATGCGCCGCATGCCGAAAAAAAAGCGCGGGAGATATTTGTGTACAAGCGTGACCTTGAGGTGGCAAAGGAAAACATGCGATCCGTTGGATTGCTGTAACTCCCTTTCTTGTTGAGCACCAGGAAAGGAGGCGTTGGACGATTTTTATTTGCATCTTGACGTCATTATTCTCGTTCCGCCGCTCCCGCGGCGGAATGCAGGAGAAGACGCCTCGCGTCCAAAACTCGCAAAATCTACAGGACGCGGAGCGTCCTAACTGCATTCCCCCGCAGAGCGAGGGAACGAGAGGTTAGACATTTAGACGTGCAACATCCTATTTTTCGGTACTGATTTGTTTTTTTGGCTTTTTCAATGGCTGCGTTCTGTGCCAAAAATAGAATATCTGAACTAGCTCGATTCATTTTACCTGTATTACTTTTGCTGCGCGCAGTGTTATTGCGTTTTAGGTCTTTCGAACAAAATTTCAAGCGAGTAACTATATGCCTATCAAAATAAAATCCGTAAACTCTAATTTTGAGCGCGAACCTCTGGTCCGGCCCTTTGGCTTTAAAGGCGGCTACATGTCCGAAATTTGGCAAACCGTAGCGCGATTGCAAAGCAATTCCGGCATCGGCAAAACTGGCTTGTGCACGCAAAATGTGTTATGGTCGGACGCGCGCGTCTTTGCAGGATTTTCAGAGGCCGCCGGCAACGCCATGATGTATGCCATTACCGATTTTGCACTGCAGCATATATGCGGATCGACCTTTGAAACGCCGATCGATCTCTTGGATTCGATGATGGATGATGTCTACGATTTTGCCCAAAACATGACCGGGGATATTGATTTGCGCAAAACCTTTGTGCTCAACGCCTTGGTGGGTGTGGACAATGCAGCGTGGCTGTTGTATGCGGCTGAGCGCAATTTGACATCGTTTAGTGATATGATTCCAAGAGAATACGCCATGGCCTTGTCGCATCGTCACGAACGCGTGGCCAGCATTCCGCTCATGTCGTATAATGTGCCGGTCTCGGAAATTCAACAGGCGGTGGAACAGGGCTACTTTTTTATGAAAATCAAGATTGGGCAGCCTGGCACGCAAGACGAAATGCTGGAAAAGGATAAAGCGCGGCTGTCGGAAATTCATGCCGCTATCGGTCACATGCAAACGCCTTACACACAGGATGGCAAACTGCCCTATTATTTTGATGCCAACGGCCGGTACGAATCCAAGGAGACGCTATTGCAGTTGTTGGATCATGCAGATCGCATTGGCGCGCTTGATCAGATTGCCATCATTGAAGAACCGTTTCCCGAAGAGTACGAGGAGCCCGTGCACGACATCCCCGTTCGCCTGGCCGCCGATGAAAGCGCACATACCGATATCGATGCTCAGAAACGCATTGAGCTGGGGTACCGCGCTATCGCGCTCAAACCCATTGCCAAAACGCTCAGCATGACGCTCAAAATTGCCAAGCTGGCGTATATTCGCAATGTCCCTTGCTTTTGCGCGGATTTGACCGTGAATCCCGTTTTGGTGGATTGGAATAAAAATATCGCCGCCCGTCTCGATCCCTTCCCTGGCCTGGCCAACATGGGACTGTTGGAAACCAACGGGCACCAAAATTATAAAAACTGGTACGCCATGCAGAGCTATCACCCAAAGGCCGGTGCGGATTGGATGCGCACGCAAAACGGTGTGTTTAACTGTGACGAATCGTTTTACAAGACTAGCGGCGGTATTTTTGAAACGTCAGAGCATTATGCAGGCCTTGTGGAATGAAACACTCGACATCATCGATCGTCCGGCATATTTATGCCGGACGTGTGCTGATGTCGGACATGTGTCCGACTGGGAAAGATGCCAAAACGTTGGTCGTCCGGGATGAATAGCCCAAATTACAATCTGAGATTCCAATTGAAAATAATGAGCCTTTATGTTTGATTTCGATACTCGAATTCCCCGCACCGGAACCGGAGCCATCAAATGGGACCGCTATAAAACTAAAGACGTGCTGCCCATGTGGGTGGCGGATATGGATTTCCGTTCGCCGCCCGCGGTGATTGAAGCACTTGAAAAACGCATAGAACACGGCGTATTTGGATACACAATCGCACCGGATGAGCTGACCTCGGTCGTGTTGGAGCGTCTGCTTCGATTATACAATTGGCAGGTGCAACCCGAGTGGCTGGTGTGGTTACCGGGACTGGTCAGCGGTCTCAATGTTATCTGTCGCGCTGTGGGCGAGCCTGGGAACTCTGTACTCACCACGGTGCCGATTTATCCGCCATTTCTATCCGCTCCGCAAAATCAACATCGACAATTACAAACCTGTCGCATGCAGTTGCAAGGCGAACGGTGGGAAATCGATTGGCAGGAACTCGAAACATCAATCGACTCATCAACGTCGCTGTTTATTTTATGCAATCCGCATAATCCGTTGGGACGCATGTTTGCGGAGCAGGAACTGCGTCAGCTTGCAGAAATATGCGAGCGCCACAATCTAATCATCTGCTCGGATGAAATTCATTGCGATTTGTTATTGGACCAAACAAAACAGCACATCCCAACAGCTACCCTGTCGACGGAAATCGCCGATCGCACCATAACCCTCATGGCCCCAAGTAAAACCTTTAATATTGCCGGGCTCGGATTGTCATTTGCCATCATTCCCAAAGCAGAGTTGCGCAAAAAATTCGAGGCGGCCAAAATGGGAATCGTGCCCTATCCCAATGCCCTGGGCTATACGGCAGCGCTGGCGGCCTATCAAGATGGTCAGCCGTGGTTGGATGAATTGCTCAATTATTTACGCGTCAACGAACGCCTGGTTTACGAACGCGTTAACAGCATGCCGTGCGTGTCG
Source organism: uncultured Cytophagia bacterium (assembly GCA_964414825.1). Taxonomy (GTDB): domain Bacteria; phylum Zhuqueibacterota; class Zhuqueibacteria; order Residuimicrobiales; family Krinioviventaceae; genus CAYPZM01. Next base: position 6,885 of record CAYPZM010000056.1, read on the forward strand.
ACCACGCCGGTGGAAGCAACGTATCTCGCCTGGATCGATGCCCGCGAGGTTGCGGAAAATCCCTATCAATTTTTCCTGAAACACGGCATCGCCTTTTCCGATGGCAACGAATTTGACGGCGATGGATACGTGCGCCTGAATTTTGGCTGCCCGCGGTCCATGCTGGAGGAGGTGTTGGAGCGCATGGAGCAAGCGTTGAACGACAAATAGTGCCTAAAAAATCGTCCGGGATATTTATCCTGGCCGGACAATAAGCTGGGACATTCGTCACGGAACCGTTGTTTACCGAACAAATGTCCTGGTTCCATTTCCCGCACCGGATAAATATCCGGCGCGATCTGAATATTCAAGTATTCGTGTCTATTCGTGCGAATTCGTGTTGTCATTTTTTAATCCACCACTATAGAATCACTTATGTCCCTAAAATCAATCGTACACTCCCAATTTCCGATCTTCCTCTACCTCCTCGGCCTGTTCATGCTCACTCTTTATCCCTACCAATTCAGCACACAACCGCGGCCCTGGGATTTTGACAAGTCCCTTTTAGACATGGTGCAAAACATCATTCTATTTTTGCCCTTGGGGCTCCTAATTCATCAAAACACAAGATTAAAGTTATGGTACATCGCAATGCTCGGTGCCGGAATCAGTTTATCCATCGAGCTAGTGCAGCTCTTTTCGCTCACTCGTTTCAGCAATCCGTTTGATATTGTGGCAAACGCAGCAGGTGCAGTTATTGGAGCATGGACGTCGAGCCGCTTTTTGCGCAAAGAGCCTTATTATGCCTCAATATCCATGCTCCTGTTGTTACTATGCTGGGCTTTGGGCATGCGTTCGTCCAGTTTTGATGTTGCACTTTGTGCATTTTTTATTGCCGGCACGGCCGGACTTGTGGCTCTCATTCGCTCGCTCCACTCTTCCGGAATTCTGAATGGGGTGGTTCGTTTTGCCTGGAGTGCCCTCGCCGTCGGTTCGCTGAGAGCGTTCGAGCCTCTCTTGCGCCTAGCGTTGATTCCTGTTTTGCTTATAACCTCAGCTCTGTTTGTCTACAAATTTTTCAAATTGAAACCATTTCAAGTCCTGGCCCTTTTCGGCCTTTTTCTGATTCCTGTGCTGGTCCTGACCGCAATTCCGTTGCAACTGCCCTTTCCATTTGAAATCCGATTGCACATTCTTTGGCTGCTGATGCTCTACAGCTTTGGATTGGCCTATTTTGTTTTGCAAGTTCCCGCAACCGGGTACGAGGATATTCCGTTGCAATCCTGAGAAAAAATGTGTAGAATAGATCAAGTTTTGACACGACAACCGAGACTTCCATGCAGCAAAACCAATCCACTCCAGGCAATCTGCTTAAAAATGTAAACCTGCGCATCATTTTTCTCATCACGCTGATGGCGGTGCTGGGCGTGTCCAGTATTGCTCCGGCATTTCCCAAAATTCAGCAGGAATTAAACATTTCCAAAGCCGCTATCGGGCTGTTGATTATTGTTTTCACCCTGCCCGGCGTATTTTTGACACCGGTACTGGGCGTGCTGGCCGACCGCCTGGGACGCAAAACCGTACTGGTACCGTCGCTGCTGCTGTTTGGCGTGGCTGGCGGAATCTGCGCGCTCACTCGCGATTTTGAGCTATTGCTGCTGTTTCGTTTTTTCCAAGGTACCGGCGCTGCTGCTTTAGGCTCTATCAACGTCACCCTAATCGGCGATCTGTTTTCCGGCAAACAACGCACCGAAGCCATGGGATACAACGCCAGCGTGCTCAGCATTGCCACAGCGAGCTACCCGTTTCTTGGCGGATTGCTGGCCACGTTTGGCTGGTATCTTCCGTTTGTATTGCCGCTTTTTGCCCTGCCGGTGGCTATGTTGGTGCTGTTCAAACTCAACAACCCCGAACCGTCTCGTGAGCAGCATCTAAAAGATTATCTCAAAAGCGCCTTTTCAAGTCTCAAAAACAAGGAAGCGATTTTTTATTTTAGTGCCAGCATGGTGGTATTTATTGTCTTGTACGGCTCGTATCTCACGTATTTGCCCATTTTGTTGGCCGAGCGCTTTGACGCTTCGTCCTTTCAAATCGGTTTGGTCATGGCGTGCATGTCGATTGCCACTGCCATCACCTCGTCGCAAGCCGGACGCCTGGCGCGGCGATTCGGCGAACGCCGCTTGCTGTTTGCTTCATTTTTGATATACGCCATTGCCATGGGTCTCATCCCGTTTGTGTTCAATATTTGGATTTTACTATTGCCGGTTATGTTTTACGGCCTCGGGCAAGGCGTCAACATGCCGGCATTGCTGGCGTTACTTACGGGATTGGCGCCGTTGGAATACCGCGCCGCATTTATGTCGATGAACGGTATGGTGTTGCGACTCGGTCAAACCCTGGGGCCGGTGGTGATGGGCGGCGCATTTGTTATTGGCGGATTGGAATTGACCTTTTGGGCCGGCAGCGGTTTGGCCCTGTTGATGTTTGTTTTGCTGTCCACAGCGCGTTTTAAACCGCGAGAAAATGTCCCATTTTGAAAAGTATGATGAATTGGAGGATACTATGATGACCACACGGCGATCATTTCTCAAAACAGCGGCACTGGCAACCGCCGCACTGTCCACGCAATGGAGCTGCGATGCGGTGCAAAATCCGCCTCCCAACATCATTTTTATTCTCGCAGATGACATGGGTTATGGCGATTTGAGCTGCCTGAACAAAAACTCGAAAATCCGCACGCCCAATATGGACCGCATTGCCCGCGAAGGTGTTCACTTTACCGATGCGCATTCCGGCTCGGCCGTGTGCACGCCAACACGCTACGGCGTTCTAACCGGCCGTTACAGTTGGCGCACTGAGCTAAAGGAAGGCGTATTGTGGGGTTATTCGCCCATGCTGATTGAAAAAGACCGAATGACCGTCGCTTCCATGCTGCAAAAGCACGGCTACAGCACCGCCTGCATCGGCAAATGGCACCTTGGATTGGGTGAAAAAGAGGAAACCGATTACTCCCAGCGCCTCAGCCCTGGCCCCAACGATGTCGGCTTTGATTATTTTTTCGGCATCCCGGCGTCTTTGGATATGGTGCCCTATCTTTACGTACGAAATGATCGTGCCGTAAAACAGCCCACTGAAACCGTGGAAGAGGTGCGTCAAGGCGGCGTGTTTTGGCGCGGCGGCCCCATTGCTCCCGATTTTAAGTTTGAGGAAGTGTTGCCCACCTTGACTCGCGAGGCCACAGAGTTTATCCAATCCTGTTGCTCGGAAAGCCGTGGCCGCCCGTTTTTCCTTTATTTTCCGCTAACCGCGCCGCATACGCCGTGGGTGCCCAAAGAAGAGTTCGAAGGCAAGAGTCAAGCCGGGTTGTATGGCGATTTTGTCGCTCAAGTGGACTGGACCATCGGGCAAATCCTGGAAAAACTAGATAACCAAAATTTGACCGAAAACACCCTGATCATCGTCACCAGCGACAATGGTTCAGATGAGCGGTTTATCGGCGAGCAGCATCAGCACGAAGCGAATTATATCTTTCGCGGCCAAAAGTCCGATGCCTGGGACGGCGGTCACCGCGTGCCCTTTTTAGCGCGCTGGCCCAAACGTATTCCGGCTGGCAGCCGCAGCGAAACGCTATTGTGCTTGACCGATTTTATGGCTACGGTCGCCGCAATTGTGGATGAACCTTTGCCAATAAACGCTGCCGAAGACAGCTACAATATGCTGCCCGTTTTTGTGGGAGAAGAACCCAGCGAACCGATTCGCGAGGCCATTGTGCACCACTCGGTAAATGGCACGTTTGCTATTCGCCAGGGCGACTGGAAACTGATCTACGCACAAGGCTCTGGTGGCTGGAGTTTACCCGAAAAGGAGGCTCCGGATGATGCGCCGTGGCAGCTTTATAATATGAAAAACGATGTTCGCGAACAAAAAAATCTTTACCACGATTTTCCCGAAAAGGTTAAAAAATTGGATGCCTTGATGCAAAAATACAAAAAGGAGGGAACGAGCATTCACTAACCGTGTTTTAACCAAAAGGTAATATTGTTTTGGAATATCCTTTTACGCAACAGAGTTAAATGGCACAATCACTCATTTTTAAAAATTAAGGAAAGGTCACAATGAAGATTTTACAGCATGGTTTGGCCGTTACGCTTTTGGTCTTGATTTTCGTATTTTCAATTTCATGTCAGCAAGACAGAACCGCGGTTCCGAAAAATGTCATTTTAATCATCGGCGATGGCGCCGGCTTTAATCAACTGCAGGCTGGCAGTTTGTACCTGCATGGCGAGAAGAATGCGCTTACGGCGCAGCGGTTTCCTGTGTCGCTGGCTTCAACTACCTATTCTGCCTCCGGATTTGGCTATGATCCGCAAAAAGTTCAAGCGGATTTTGATTACCTCAAACAAAAAGCCACCGATTCCGCAGCCAGCGGCACAGCGCTTTCAACAGGTACAAAAACATACGATGGAGCTATTGGAGTCGACACGCTAAAACAGCCACTTACGCATCTTTTCACGCTGGCTGAACAAGCCGGAAAAGCTACGGGGGTGGTCACCAGCGTGCAATTCAGTCACGCAACTCCTGCTGCATTTATTGCGCATAACGAAAGTCGTGGTAATTACCACGAGATTGCTCGCGAGATGATTATGGAAAGCGCTGCTGATGTAATTATGGGCTGCGGGCATCCGTTTTATGATGATAACAGTCACCGCCTGCCCGAAGCCGAATACAAAATGATAAGCGAAGACGTGTGGCAAGCGCTGCAAGAGGGCACAGCCGGAACCGATGCCAATGGCGATGGTGCGGCCGATCCCTGGACATTTGTTGAATACCGCCAGGATTTCCAGGCGCTGACCGAAGGCGAAACCCCGTCTCGCGTTTTTGGTATGCCGCAAGTGGCTTCCACCTTGCATGCGGATCGCAGTGGTGCCGAGCAACAGACCGAGCCCTTTTTCCCGCCGCAAGCCGAAAACATTCCCACATTGGCTGAAATGGCACAAGCAGCAATTAATGTCCTCGACAACGATTCCGACGGATTTTATTTGATGATCGAAGCCGGTGCCATTGACTGGGCTTGTCATGGCAACAATGGCCCGCGTATGATTGAGGAAGTCGTGGGATTGGATGAAATGATCCAAGACGTTGTCGAGTGGGTGGAAGCCAACAGCAGTTGGGATGAGACATTGGTGATTGTGACGGCCGACCATGAAACCGGCTATTTGACCGGCCCGGAATCGGGTGCTGTGGCCACCGCGTCGGGTGATTCAACCGCTCAATACAACGCTTTGGTTGGCAATGGCAAAGGCAACATGCCGGAACTCGAATTCCATTCCGGCGGTCACACCAATTCGCTGGTGCCGGTGTTGGCCAAAGGTGCGGGCTGTGAAGGTTTGGTTGCGCTGGCCGATCAGGATGATCCGATGTGGGGGGCGTATCTCGACAATACGGACATTCCCACCTACCTCAAAAGCTTTTTCGCGAAATGAAAAAGCAGGACAAAACGTCCTGCTTTTTTTATGGATTGACTGTTAACACAGAATCGAGCTGAAAAGCATTCCTGTCTATCTCATAAAAATGCGTAATTTCTGCGGAAATATTTCCCTGAAGGTCCGTAATTTCATACAGCGCTTCAAAATAGGTCGGAAATTCCTCATTTGGTTTTAAAAATTGTGAGGCGATTTTGTCGGCATATTTTGTTTCCAATAACGGCTGAATGATTCGTCGCGTGCGACCCGGCGCGAAAAAAGAAATCAACATATGTATCGTATTATTGGGGCCAGGCACTTGAGCCACCAACGCATAATCCTTGCGAAATTGCGATTCGTCCGGCAAATTGACCAGCATATAATCCAAATTTTCCTCATCGGCAATAATTTTATGGGGATAAATTTGATAGCGCAGCCGAAGGTTGGATACGAATGTATCATAGAGTCTTAATGTTTTATAGGGCCCGATAAAAATAGTATTGTACTCCCGAAGGTCTTGCTCGCTTAGAAGCGATGCCGTACTGAGGGCGTAGGTTTTGTGATGCAAAGAGAAAAACGGCAGGATATCGGACAATCCAAACACAAGGTCAGGAGACAGGTACGACCCTGTATTATCCGTAATTAATTTTCCACGTTCGGGATTCTCCTGCTTGAATGTTTCAAGGTCCTCAACAGAATTAATCGCACCGTCGCGAATCTTGCGGTCGCCGCTGGTGAATTTTTGTCGTTCCCAAAATATAAAATAATCACCCAAAACAATGAGCAGCGGCTTGTCGGATTTAATAAAATCAGCCCAAATGGGATGGTTTTTGTCAATGGCAGCCAGTTTAGCCGAACGCTGGTCCAGCGAGGCATCATGAATCAAATGGCCGGCAATAAATAATACCAGCCCAAAAATGGCGCCAATACACCAATATACCACCTTGCGTTTGATGTGTGGCGACTGTGTGGGCGTCGGTGTTTCCACGCATACCACTTCGTACCGGCCTTTGGGAATGACAAACCGCAGCTCGTCATTTTTGCCTTCGGTGAGGTTGTATTTTTCAAGTTTTTGCCGCAATGTATAAAGGTGCGAGCGCACCAGCGAATCGTCCGCCGGATTGTAGCTGGCATCTTTGCCGAAAAAATCTATAGCAATGTCCATTTCGCGGGGAATGTTGCCTTTGAGCGACTCTTCCACTAGGTACGTGAGCAATTTCTGGTTTGTTTGAGATTGCCGGAAGAGTTTGCTCTGAATCACGCGCTCAAGGTGTTCATGAATGTGTGTATTTGAAACCATGATTGCCTTTCAAAATGCATTAAAGCGGGATTGTAACTAATGGATTTCGCTAAATTCCACGAGAGAATGCACAATGGTGTCGCTAATGATATCAACTTGCAACAGCACTTTGAAATAGTTGGGAAAGGATTCGGGAGATGTTGACGATTGAATGATAGAATTAATTTCGCCGGACTGCAACAGCTCAGTCAACGAGGGCAGGACCACAGTCGAAAACGCCGTTATAATCATAATGGTATTATCTGCAGGACCTGGCACTTGAATCACAAAACCATAATCCTTTCGATATTGCAAGCCACTTTCAATTTCTGCATTAAATACTTTGAGATTTGTCGTATCCGATTCCTCTTTTACAGTGAGGACATGCGGATACAAATCGAATTCGAAGCGAGATTTCTCAAAATAAGGCTTTAAATTGCGGAGCGTTTTGAGCGGCCCCACAAAGACAATGTTGTAGGTTTCGAGATCCTCCTGGGTCAGATTAGAGGCATGACGAAACTGTACGTCCAGCCCTGATCGAATCAACAAAGGCATCAGATTCATGGTACCATGGCTTACGCCCGTACTCAGATAAGAGTGCGTCAATCCGGTAAAGTCCTGTTTCTCTTGGGGGTATTTTTCGTAATAATCCATCAATTCTTCGTATGAATTGATTCTGCCATTGCGAATACGCCGGTTGCCGTATTCGTCATTTTTGCGATGTACGTATACAAAAAAATCGCCAGCGACAAAGAGTGTTGGCTTGTCTGAATTTTTAATGGCGTTCCAGGGGACATCCGGCAACGATGTTCGTGCCGCCACAGTTGAGCTTTTTAGCACAAAAAAGCGATTTGTGAGAAACAAACCGGCCAATATCAGTAAAATCAGGAACGCAAATGAAAAAAGCACCGTTCGTTGAGAACGCAGGGGATTATCCACATCCGGTGGTGCATCAGTAAACACCACTTCGTAACGGCCTTTGGGGATGACAAAGCGAATTTTATCGCTTCGGCCCTGGGTAAGGTAATATTTATCCAGCTTGTTACGCAAATTATAGATATGCGAACGCACGGTTGAATCTTCAGCCGGATTAAAGGAGGCGTCTTTGCCGAAAAAATCCATTGCAATATCTGTTTCGTGCGGAATGTTACCTTTTATGGACTCTTCAGCCAGATAAGTCAATAGCTTTTGGTTCGCGGACGAGTTTTCAAAACCCTCGCTGGCCAGAATGCGTTCAAGTTGTTTTTTTATGGCTGTATCGATCGTTGTATCCTGCGTTATTTAAAGAAAACTGTTGTCGAAATGTGTTCAAATTTCACATACAATATAACTGATTTTTAAACAAAGGCAAAATTTTTCGTTAACAACATGTCAAAAACATTATCCGAATGTTGAAAACTGTTTTTCACTGAACTTTGTTCCAGGTGTTTTGTATAATACATTACAGATTATATACATATAGAGAGTGCAAAACCTTCCATGAATCTTAGGAGTAACCTGCCATGCGTTATAAACTACTTTTCGTATTAGCTGCTTTGTTTCTTTTTGCTTCGTTTAGCATTGCGGCGGCCAATGGTCAAATTCGCGGTGTTGTAACCGACAGCAAAACCGGCGAACCGCTGCCAGGTGCTAATATTACCATTGAAGGCAGTTCGATAGGAGCTGCAACAAGCCTGGAGGGAGAATACATTATACCGAATGTTCCTCCCGGCACTTATACGCTTATCGTGAATTTTATTGGCTATGAGCGTAAAACGCGCGATATCCAAATCCAACCGAAAGAGCGCTTGACCGAGGATTTTGAGCTCACCTATAAAGTGATTGAGGGTGAGGAAGTGACCATTACAGCTCAGGCCGAGGGCCAATTACGTGCGATCAACCAGCAGTTGCGCTCCAATACTATTGTTAATGTGGTATCCAGCGAACGTATTCGCGAGCTACCGGATGACAATGCGGCAGAGTCCGTTGGGCGTTTGCCGGGTGTCGCTATTCGGCGAAGCGGCGGCGAAGGTCAGCGCGTGAATATTCGCGGAATGTCGCCCAAATATAATTCCATTACCATTGACGGGGAGCGCATTCCGGCTACAAGTCAAGGTAGGCGACTTTTTTATTTTAAAGGCGCCGGCGGTGGATCCGTAAGCACCACTACCGAGGATCGTTCTGTAGACCTTAGTGTGATTTCCTCGGAAGCTCTGGGTGGGATTGAGGTTTATAAAGCTTTGACTCCCGAACAAGATGCGGATGCAATTGGCGGTTCTGTTAATTTTGTAACTCGCAAAGCGCCGCAAGGATTAAATATTCGCGCGAACGCATTGGGAGCTTATACGGGCTATCACGATTCGTTCGAAAATGCCAAAACAAATGCCTCCATAAGCAACCGGTTTTTGGATAATAAACTGGGAGTTCTGCTCGCAGGCTCGTTTCAACGCGCCGATCGCAGCAGGGATGTACAAGCCGCAAACTGGATTTTGCGCGGTGCCGGTGTTGTGTTGAGCAACGTGGACCTGGATGACACGATTGAATTACGTGATCGCTATACTGTGAACTTGAATCTCGATTATGAACTGAGTGACCGCACCGATATTATGTGGACCAATATGTACAGCCGCACCGATCGAGAGATCATCAATCGCCAATATCGTCTCAGTTTGATAGGAAATGACGGTGATTATAATGTAAGTTGGAACCAGCCCAGCGTATACGTTTACAGCTCTAATTTGCGGTTTAACCACAGCTTGTCGTTTGCCGATGTGGATTGGGGTGTAAATTACATCACAACCGTCGATGAAAATGATTTTAACTATGGTTTCTCCTTTAGTGATCCTGGAGTGTTTCAGTCGACTTCATTTGTAGAAAATGAAGGGCCTTACGCGGCCTCAAATGCCGCCACGTTTCGCGAGAGCGCCAATGGTGGCGTTCCCTGGGGCGGAGGAGAATCCGAACGAAATGATAAAAATTGGTCAGCACAATTAAATGTGCAGCGCCCGTTTACGTTAGGCTCCAGTGTCAATGGGTATGTCAAAATCGGTGGAAAATACCGCTATAAGGATCGTAATTTTACCTCAAGCGGATTAAAGGGGCGTGGTGTCAATTTCTTGAATCGGTTTACAGCAGACAACCCGGATTTTAAATTGAGCCGCTCCAGCCTTGCCATTTCGAACTTTTTAGGCGCGTACGATCCGGGCGATTTCTTTTACGGCGATCATCCGTTCCCCATTACGCTTCCCCATGAAACACCATATAATATGTTCCAGGATTATCGAGATATCTGGAAACCGAGAATTGCGGATGGTTTGAACAACTATAACGCGCAAGAAGCCATTTCCGCCGGTTATTTTCAAACCGAACTGAACCTGGGCAAACGTGTTACGTTCCTCGGCGGTGTTCGATATGAACATATTCAGAATGATTATGTGGCCATAAAGCGAACCGATATCACAGAAGATTATTTTGACGAAACTCGTGAAGATCTGATCGGTAGCTGGTCAGACACCACATCGAGTCGCGGGTATGGCGAGTGGTTTCCGCAATTTCATCTCAGGTATCAAGTGCTAAAAAGTCGAATGGAGGACCGCGGTCTCGACTTGCGTCTGGCATATACACGTACTATCTCTCGTCCCGACTTTTTGCTGATTTCGCCGCGCTATTATCAATCCAATTCCAAGCGCACGATTGAGCGAGGACGGCCTGATTTAGAACCAACAACCTCATGGAATTATGATCTTACTTTAACCGCGTATAGCAAATTGGGTTTGTTTTCCGTCGGTGGATTTTATAAAGACCTCGAGAATGTATCCTTTGAATATGTTCGTCAAGCTCGCGAAAGCGATGGAATTGATAATCCTCTACGCTGGATTGTGGTGGACCCGATCAACTCTACAGAAGATAACAAGGTGTACGGTATGGAGCTTGAGCTGCAAACCAACACTCGCTGGCTGCCAAGCCCGTTTGATGGCATTGTGTTGTATGGAAACTATTCGCTGTTTCGGTCCGAAGTAAACTATCCGTGGACCTTTTTTAGATATGATCCTGCAACCTTTAGCAACATTAGAATCGATTCCAGTCGCATTAATCAATTGCCCGGACAAGCCAATCAAATTGTCAATGTGTCCATTGGTTATGACAGGGGGCCGTTTTCCAGTCGACTCTCTTATTATTTCCAGGATGAAACCCTGGACTGGATTGGCGAAAATGAAGAGATTGACGGATGGGTGGATGCCTACGATCGTCTCGATTTTGCCGCAACATATCGTATAACCAGTTACATGACAGCGGTTGTGAATGTAAGCAATATCTTCAATAGCCACGACCGAACATTTATTGGAGTAAATAATCTAACCGGCTCGGAGGCGGTTTATGGATCGCGCACCGAATTCGGTTTGAGGTTTAATTTGTAAATATACCATCCCGGTGTTCAGCATTTTGCCGGACACCGGGTAAATCACAAAGATAAGCAGTATCGAAATCTGGAAAAGGCAAACTGATAAGAAAGGAGGTGGACTCGTTACAATTGAGTTAATTGGTTATATTAATTCCATCAACATGAACCAAAGGAGAACCTCTTATGACAATACGTAAAATACCAGCGTACATCCTGATGTTTGTATTTGCACTCGGTGTGTTCACGGCAAACGCGCAAATGCGCGAAGTTGTTATTGAAAATACCCAGTTGCCCAATGCAATTCGGGATGCTATTGTTGCCGACATTATGGCAACAGACACCGCCACCGTAAACAATACCAAATATCTGCTTCAGCGTGGCCAAACCTATGTTCACGACGAACAATATGAAACCTCTCATAACATTTGGTTGGAAGCCGCGCCTGGCGATGGACCATTGCCTCGAATTTTGGGCATCTCGTTTGGTGGTGAAGCACCTCGTGCTTTCCGAACCAGCGGTAATACAACGTTCATTGGCTTGCGCTATGAAGGCCTGGATGTAGACGGTAATCATACGGACAATGCCCCTTTGCGTCAACGTGGTGACGGCACAACGATGACCGCCAAGAATTGTATCTTCCCTGATCATCGTCATGAAATTGCTCGCGTTGATGGGCCCAACCAAAAGTGGTTTGTAGAAAATAACATTATGCCCAGAAACTATCGAAAGAATAATTGGGTGTTCGGCTATACGTTCTCATTCCGCGATACCTATATCGATACGTTCGTGATCCGAAACAATACGTTTTACAATACCACTGGCGGATTGATGCATAGCGATTTGACTGCGGGTGCTGCCTATATGGAGTTTTCAAAAAATACTCTTTATGGCGTTGGCGGATTGTATGTGGACTTTATCTATGTCAATCAATTTGAAGCAGCTATGATTAACTTTGGCTATGCCCAAAATGTTGTTTGTAAAGACAATCTTATCATTGACTCGATGATCTGGGGATACGAACCGCAATGGGCGGACAGTATTTCTGTGATTAATGTGAATCTCACAGATTCTACAGGAACCATTGATGTGAGCCACAACAACATCTATCGCGATCCTGCACTTCTCGAACTGAATCCCGAAACGACTGAGACGATCAAATGGTTTGATCCGGAATTGGCGAGTCTGATTGGCGAAGACGGCGCGGATTTTGGATTCATCAGCGAAAACGTCGAGTTTAACTCTGTTCCCACATTGGTGCCTTTGCAAGATGCTCTGGTTGCTTATCATGCATCACCCACAGCAACACAGGATATTTATCTGGAACTGGCGACCGATCCTGCTGCAGAAAATGTGGACCTCGGTTACACAGCCAAACGTTCGCCCACAGCCAGCTCCACCGGCGGTCCTCTTGGCGCCGAACGCTGGTTCGACGGTGTAACCGTTGGTGTTGAAGATGAAACACCGGTTGTGGCGAATTCGTTCAAGCTGCACGGAAACTATCCGAATCCGTTTAATCCTTCAACAACTATCCGTTTTGACTTGCAAAACAAAGCCAATGTTCGAGTAAAAGTTACGAATACACTTGGCCAGGTGGTCTATGAATCTCCGGAAACAGCTATGACCAGTGGTCCCAACAAAGAAATTCAAATTAACGCCTCGGATTGGACGTCGGGCATGTACCTTTATCAAGTTATTGCTCAAGATGCACAAACAGAACGCGTTCTTTCAGGACGTATGCTGTTGCTGAAATAATTTACTAAATAGACGTAGACGGAATACTTGGGAGGGCTATGTTAAGTATCTTGGCATAGCCCTTCTTTTCATCAAAACGATCGCATGACTATAAAAGCTATGAAAACGATTTATGCCTTGATTTCCCTTTTTCTTTTGAGTGTGATGTGTGGCCAGCAGCCCAATCGCTATGGCCGGGCCATGTTGCCGGTAGAAAACAAGCGCTTGCTTTTTACACATCAATACTGCTATCCTGAATATCACAACCAAAATTTGCCCCAACCTTTCGGTGTGGCCTTTTATGCCAGTCTCAAACAGGACGTCTCGGTAACGTGGAGATCCGAGCCGCCAATTCGCCACCTTCGAGTGATGCTGGACAGTTTGGATAAAACCGTGCCCCTCATCCTGTTGCGCTTGAGCAATGAACAACTGGCCGCCATGCCCGCAGGAACCCATGATGATGATATTGAGCAATTTGCATGGACCCTCCAAACATTTGCTAAACCTGTGTATTTGGCTCCTGGATTTGAAGTGAATCACCCGATGTATAG
>CAYPZM010000057.1:0-19854 GCA_964414825.1 uncultured Cytophagia bacterium
AGATCGATGCGCAAAAGCGCATGAATGCGCTCAAAGAGCGCTTTTATATCTATCGCCACGACCGCAAGGATGTGGATGAAGAGACGGAGTGATCCTTTGGCTTCTGCTTCTTTAGGTGACACACAAAATCTGCGTAAATTCCCCCGTTTTTACTTCCTATCCATGACAATTTTTTTTATATTAATCCAACAGTTCACAACCGTACATCAAATCATTTATCTGAAATAAAAACAGCAGAGGGCGTGACATGGACCAAATTATAGAAAACGCGAAACAGCATTTTGCCGAATTGGTACAGTCCCAAATTGAGCGTGTAGAGCGCATGAAAGCCGCGCAAGACTGGGTAGATTACAGCACCCTCAAGCCGATCATCATCGGATTTTGTTGGGGCGATGGCATTGGGCCCATCATCTCGCAAGAAACCGAACGGGTGCTGGAGATTATTTTAAAGGAAGAAGTCGAACTGGGCAAAGTGGAATTCCGCACCATCGAAGGCTTGACCATTGAGAACCGCGCCGAACACTTGAAAGCGATTCCCGACGATGTTCTTGAAGAACTGAAAGAGTGCCATGTTATTTTAAAAGCGCCAACGACGACACCGGAAAAAGGCGGGCCGTATCCCAACATCGAAAGCGCCAATGTAGCTATGCGGCGCGAGCTGGATTTGTTTGCCAACGTGCGCCCCGTAAAAGTGGCGCGTGAGGGCATTGACTGGATGTTCTTTCGTGAAAACACCGAAGGCGCTTATGTGCTGGGCAGTCGAGGCATCATGCCTACCGATGATGTAGCGTTTGATTTCAAAGTCATCACGCGTCAAGGCGCCGAACGCATTTTGCGTATGGCGTTTGATTATGCGAAAAAGAACGGTATCGACAATGTGACTGTGGTCACCAAAGCCAATGTGGTCAAAACCACAGACGGATTGTTTTTGGAAGTTGCTGAGCAGGTTGGCAAAGATTTTCCCGGCATCACATGGGAAGGCTGGTATATCGACATCATGACCGCCAAGCTGATCGATCCCAAACGTCGCACCCAATTCCGCGTGCTGGTGATGCCGAATTTGTACGGCGATATTTTGACCGACGAAGCAGCAGAAATTCAAGGCGGCGTCGGTACCGCCGGTAGCGCCAATATTGGCAAGCGTTACGCCATGTTTGAGGCCATTCACGGCTCGGCGCCGCGTATGATCGATGAAGGCCGCGGCCAGTATGCCGATCCCTCCAGCCTCATCAAAGCGGCGGGCATGATGTTGAATCACATCGGCTTTGCCGAGCGCGCTCGGAAATTGGAAAAAGCGCTGGAAATTTGCACTCAGTTTGAGAAAAAAATGGTCATCACCGGACGCGATACCGGCGTTACCGGTCGTGAATTTTGCGATTATATTTTAGAGACCATGCAGTTGGACGATCTCGAAGAAAAATACGCCTCTTATACCAGCTAACCAACTAGCGCAGGGGAAAGCTATTTTCCCCTGTTTCTCATTTTTAACGCTCCCCTTTATCAACATTGAACCGGAATTATTTTTCATTCTATTCAACATCCTTTTTTTAGAAAGATCAGTCGTGCTTAATTCTCTGTTCAATATCCGAAACACTCGGCAGTTTAATTAACAATCCGTCGCTGCCTAATCTGTTGTAACGTATACAATTACATGTTTTCAAGCATTAATGCCGTCGGATATTGCACAAATCACTCAAGCTTGGCAAAAAAATCGCAAAACAGCCTGCAATTCGTTGCTCAAGCGGCATTGATAATATTACACTTGGGATCATTAAAACTACACCCGACTTTATGAGTTTGGCACGCGAGTTGTAATAGTCCAAGTAACCTCAAAACCCCCTCTACTCTCTTTTACGCCGTTGGCCATTTGCGTGCTTGCAAATGGCCTTTTTTTATGCGTTATGGTTCATTTTCACTGACAGCTTGAATTACCCCCAGATTTTAGCGGATAAAACATCGATCTGTTTTATCCATAAAATTAAGGCGGTCTGCTGCTTTTCCTGGAAGGTATAAGGTAATTGATCGTCTTGTTCAAAATCCAAAAAGTGTTTCAAGTTGATAAAACGGCCACTCACGCCCTCAAGCACCTGTTAATTCTAACGTTGCAACCATCGAACATAAAACCATCAACAGATAATGCCGAATTTTGAACACAAAAGATAGTTTGGGTTAATTGATGATCATTTTTTTAAAAGGTTAGCTTTCTAATGATTTGAATATATTAGACTTGTGCTTTTTTGCTTGTTGCCCGAATTATTAGTTTGGCACGCGAGTTGTAATAGACCAAATAACCTCAAAACCCCCTCTACTCTCTTTTACGCCGTTGGCCATTTGCGTGCATGCAAATGGCCTTTTTTTATGCGCATTTCATAAAAATCAAAACTGTCTGCAAAAATATCTGTGGCGATCTGTGTTCAATATCCGACATACTGTATAATTAATAGGCACCAACCGCAACTCTTTGAATTATTGAGAGATGCAAATTCGTGGCAGCCGGGCTTGTCGGATTTTGAACACTTTTTTTGCCGCGCCCAAAATCTTGCTCTTTTCTCCCTGCAACCCATCGCAATCGCTTCTTAAAAATCAACGAGTTACATTAATCCGCTTTTCTTCAATCGCTCCACTTTGGCACGCGAGTTGTAATAGACCAGATAACCTCAAAACCCCTCTACTCTCTTTTACGCCGTTGGCCATTTGTAGTAAGCAAATGGCCTTCTTTTTTTACCCCTTTTGAATTTATAAACATTAAATCACATGCGATAAAGGTTCAGTGTGTCTAGCTAGGCCAATATTTTCATCTTAATTTATTGACAAGCGTTAATTTTTATCACGCTGCAAAGTTAGCGCGCCACCTCGAACTTGAGCCCGAAGAGATTATTCTTCAAGGGATGGAGGAATCCCTGGAAGAACATTTAAACAGAATAACACACTATATGCAGCATTGCAAGAGCGACCTATTTGCTTAATGCGGCAGTCGAGAGCGGTTAAATTGATACAGTAATGCACCGACAATGGCACCGGCAAAGGTAAAAATCGCCGGGTAAGCGCCAGCGCCAATTTGCGCGAAAATAGGCCCGGGGCACGCGCCGGTAATGGCCCAGCCAATCCCAAAAAGAGCGCCGCCAATTATAAAGCCTTTGTGATATTGCTTGCCTTTAAAGTTAATAGGTTCACCAGTAGCGGATCTTACCTGTAAGCGTTTTAATATCTGCACCAATATAATTCCGACAACAACGGCCGAGCCGATGATCAAATACATGTGCGCTTCACGAAACATAAACATGTTGTGAATACGAAACCAGCTTATTACTTGTGATTTGGTTAAAATAATCCCAAACAATGTTCCTAATACAAGATATATTAATGTTTTCATGCCCATCCTCCCATTAAATATATGAGCCAGGTGAACAGGGCTCCGGTTGCAAAAAAAGATATTGTCGATTTTAGGCTACCCGCGTTCAGCAGCGACAGTCCGGTAATGGCATGTCCGGATGTGCATCCACTGGCATATCGGGTACCAAATCCAACGAACAGACCGCCGACAAACAGCGTCATATACCCTTTCCAGCCAAAATACATTTCAGGCAAAAATGACAGGTATTGCGGAGAAAGAAAAAATTGTGTGATTCCTGCACCAATAGCAATGCCGATCACAAAGGACAATTTCCAACTGTTTTTGCGAGCGTCAAAGCGAATTTGGTCTTTTTTGCTTTTTGGCACCACCAGAGAGCAGATGTGATCGAAAGTTCCGGATATGCCAAAAGCTTTGTTGGCAATTATATAAAGTAATGGTACAAACAGGCCGATTAATGGTCCGGCGATGTACCAGGGCCATGCATGTTCAAGTTCCATTCTATCACCTCACTAGAATTAAGTTGTTATCTCACTGTCAACAATATCAAACGTATATTCGATTCGTGCCGTACTTTTAATCATTTCGGCAGCCGAGCAATATTTCTCAACGGATAATTTAAGCGCTTTTTCCACTTTATTCGGATCAAGTTTCCCTTTGAGCGTAAAGTTCATATGAATGCGTTCAAAGGGCGATGGCGTCGCCTGTTTTCTATCGGCATCCACACGAATCGAAATATCGTCAAGCTGCTGGCGCTGCTTTTTCAAAATGAGAATAAAGTCAATTGCGCTGCAACTGGCCAGTCCCATGAGCACCAATTCCATAGGGCGCGCGCCTTTTTCCTGTCCGCCAACTTGAACGCTGGCATCGATGTGAACCGGCACGCCGGAAGTACCCAGGGCTTGAAATAAAAATGCATTGTCCACTCGTTGAAGGTCAACTCGCATGTCTTCCTCTCGTTTGTCGTTTCAAGTTCAAGGCGCTTACAGATTATTTTGAGAGCTCTAAAGCGCGCTCAATGTCTTCCTGGATATCCTGAATGTCTTCAAGGCCGACCGAAATTCGAATCAGTCCCGGCGTAATGCCGACGCGCTGCCGTTCGTCTTCAGTCAGCTTGGAGTGCGTTGTTGTGGTTGGATGGGTGATAATGGTTCGCGTATCTCCCAAATTGGAGCTGATCGAGATCATCTCGGTTGCATCGACAAAGCGCTTGGCACGCTCGAGGCCGCCTTTGAGCTCCAAGGTAAACAAACCGCCGCCCAGACGCATTTGCTGTTGCGCAAGATCAAATTGCGGATGCGACGGCAAAAACGGATATTTTACATATACCACTTGAGGATGACCGTCAAAATAAGTAGCCAGTTCCCAGGCGTTTTCGCAATGTTTCTGCATTCGAAGCTCCAGCGTTTCCAGACTTTTTGATAACAGCCAGGCAGTAAAAGGCGACATGGCCGGACCGGTATGTCGTGCAAAGGTTCGAATCGTGGAAACAAATTCCTCGTTGCCAACGAGAATTCCGCCGATAGTGCGTCCCTGACCATCGATAAATTTTGTTGAAGAGTGTACAATCAGATCGGCGCCAAACTGCGCCGGCTTTTGCAACACCGGGGTTGCAAAGCAGTTATCAATCATCAGAATGAGATTGTGCTCTGTTTTGAGCTGCTCAAGCTTTTTCAAATCCACAATATCCAATCCCGGGTTTGATGGCGTTTCGCTAAAGATAAGTTTGGTTTCGGGACGAATATGTTGTTCCCACGAATCGGGGTCATCTATATCAAAAAATGAGCAGGTAATGCCCCAGCGCGGTAAAATCTGCGTTAATATTTGATAGCTGGAGCCAAATAGAGAGCGCGATGCCAGCACATGATCGCCACTGTTCAACAATGCAG
Organism: uncultured Cytophagia bacterium; assembly: GCA_964414825.1. Lineage (GTDB taxonomy): Bacteria > Zhuqueibacterota > Zhuqueibacteria > Residuimicrobiales > Krinioviventaceae > CAYPZM01. The sequence continues at coordinate 5,242 of CAYPZM010000057.1, forward strand.
CCAATCCGGAAAATACGGCCGCCATTCCGGAGGCAAATGCCAATCCGTCATCCGCACCCTCCAGCGCTTTCATTTTATTAATCAGCTCGGTTGTGTTTGGATTCGAATATCGCGAATAAATGTCTCCGTCTGCCTCATCGGCAAACAGGGCGCGTGCGTGTTCGGCACTGTCAAAAACAAAGCTCGATGTCAAATAAATCGGCGCCGAGTGTTCGCGATGTTGCGAGCGTTCCGCTTGATGTCGAATGGCCCGGGTTTGCGGCTTCATGGTTTCCTCTATGTTTTACGGCTTGAAACAATGAATGTGGAATTTTTCTTCCAGTGGGAAAGGCGAGGTATTCAAGTTGTCGCACACCGAAAAGGTATACGACAACAATTATCAGCTTATCTGAGAAGAATCATTTTACGATACGCCACAGACTGTCCGGCGACAACTCGAAGCAGATACGTTCCGCTGGGCACAGCAGTCCCCAAAGCATCTGTGCCTTCCCAGGTAAACGTATTATGGCCCGGATTTAGCGGCGAGTTCCACAATGTTGTAACCCAAGCGCCGGCAGTGTTGAAAATATCGAGGCGCACATTTTCCGGCTGATGCAGATCAAAAGCAATCGTCGTGCTCGGATTAAAAGGATTGGGGTAATTTGGGTACAAGGAAAATGTAAAAATCGGACTAGCCACCGATTGCTGGATTCCGGTTTCCGGCTTGCTCTCCGGCGAAAGAGTCAGCGTGCCCCAGCGCTGCAGCAGCTCCTTTTTTCCCTGTTCGGCGGCCCAATAATCAATATGGTGAAAATTTGACCAGTTTCCTTGACCCGCTTCTTTAGTGTCGAGGTCTTGAATTTCGATATTCAATCCCATATCGACTGCACCCATGGAAGCGTTCCAAAATGCATCGGATGATATTTCCAAACAAGGATCGGCATTGATTTTCCACTCGATCACATAACCACTGCCCTCGGATTCGTCCTTGATTCGCACAGCGGCTTGCTGCGCACCATCTAAAATCCATTGCTGATAATTGTTCCAGGCATAGCTGCTTTTGCGCGGCTCGCCTTCCAAAAGTCCGGGTACGCCAACGCCACCCAGTCGCGATTTATAGGTGCTGCAGACGATTTTCCAGCTTGTGCCATCGCCTTTGGTATTTTTCTTGTCCGTATTGTTCCACTCATTTTCGGGATTCAAAAAAATTTCGATGCCATCGGCAAACCAGGGCCAGCCTTCCGGCGTGAGTTCGTGGGCATTGGGGTTATTTTCATGCGTCCAGGCCTCAACGTCCGTTCCATAAATCACATCATCTGTCACATCAAAGGCAAAGTAGAGATATTGGCCATCGTGTTTGATCCATGCGGTCATGGACAAATCCGAGGGATTGCTGACTTTTCCAGCGTCGGAATTCCAGGTTTGATCATGCGATATCGAGTCGGCATCCTCCCACTCCCCAGGCGACAATATGCCATCCAGCACCGGCGTGGTGCCTTTGTATGCGATAACGGATTTAGGATAGTCGCCGGCCAAACACATCATTACAAAAAGCAAAGAACAGAGAGCCGTAGTTTTCATCGTTTTCCCGCGTTTGTTAAACACAACATATCTCGATTCAATTTAAAGGAATGCTCACCAGTCACAAATGCGCCAACCGCGTTGGTGCGCCAGAGTGGACAATTTACGGTCAGGGGTAACGCACACCGGGTTGCCCACCGCTTCGAGCATAGGCAAGTCGGTGTACGAGTCGGTATAAAAAAAGGCGTCGTTCAATGTGTATCGATGGTTCGTTAAAAACGTCAATGTGCGCGTCAATTTTTCCGGGCCAAAACAAAAGCCGCCTTTGGTATTGCCGGAATAGCATTGATTGATGACATGTAAATCCGTACAAATCAGATCATCCAACCCCAAAAACTCCATTACGGGTTTGCAGATAAAATTCATAGAGGCGGAGAGAATGACCGTATGCGCATTATTTTTTTTGTGAAATTCAATCTCGCGAATCGCATCTTTGCGAATGGTGTGGCGCATCACATCGTTAAAAATTTGTCGCGCAAACTCGGCTATGTACTGCTCGGGAAAATCTTTGAGCCATCTGACCATTTTGGGTAGAATCAAATCACCTTCCATAAAACCGAGTTTGTTGCCGATGCCGTAAATGGTGCCTTCGATCAATTTTCTTTTTTTGATGATGCCGTGACGAATGGCAGCGAGCCCCATTATTTTGCCGCTGCTGGTGTTTAGTATCGTGTGGTCGAGATCAAAAAAAACAACGTAATCCTTCACTTACAAGCTCCGAATCTTAAAGTGCAAAAAAGTGATCCCCGTTTGGGTTGTACAGCATACGCAAATGGTTGGGTAGAATCGTAACGTCAAATCGGTCCGAAAAAAATAGCTCGCCATCCAAATGATGCGGGACATGTTCATCAAATTCGATGAGCAAGCGGTCAGTGCGAAAATAGCTTACCTTTCTATGCGCCAGGTGTCTGCCTTTGGGGACTTGAGAAAACAGCAAAAATCGCTGCAATAAATTAACCGGCTCCACAAGACAGACGTCAAACAGGCCGTCGTTTGCAATGGCATGCGGGGTGAGAAAATATCCGCCGGCAAATCGACGTCCAATAGAGATAGTTTTCATAAAGGTCATGGCTTGCCGTGTTTGGCCGTCATATTCGGATCGAAATTCCTTTTCACTATAGAACAATAAATTTTTGACAATATGCCAGAAATACATGGCGCCGGTGTGGGATTTTATTTCTCCGTTTTCGTCAAAATTTTCCGAGGCGACTTGAGCGTCAAAACCGAGTCCCATTCCATTGAGAAAATAGTTGTCATTGCATTTGCCCACATCCATATGAATGGCATGTTGCTGAAACAGCGTATGCCAATTGGCATCGGTAAAGTGTTCGGAGAACCCAAGTACAGTTGCAAAATCATTGCCACTGCCGGCGGAAACTACACCCAGAATAATATCCTGTCGATCCATCACGCCGCGCGCGGTTTCGTTTATCGTGCCATCGCCACCCACGGCGATAATGTACTTGGCTCCGGACTCGGCCAGATGTTTTGCCAGCTCGGTGGCATGGCCGCGGCGCTCGGTAAAGACAACGTCAGCTTGTACGTTAAATTCGGCTATCTTTGCGCGAACCGTGTCGGCGTATTTGCCTGCAAAGCCGTTTCCGGCCACGGGATTGATGATAAATCCCCATTTTTCGGTTTCGTTCAATTTTTCACCCTCGCTTAAAAGGTTAGTGGAGTAGCGGAGCAAAACTCACGCAAAGGCGCCGAGGCGCAAAGAATTTAAAAACTTGTGCTTTGCAAGTCATAGCGTCTCTGCTAGTGGCGTTGGTTTCCGAGTTTTAATCAAATCTGATTCAACCGCTAATTGTACGCGCTCGATGATTTCCGAGTTTGACAATTCAACCAGCTCTTGAAATCGCAGCGGCGGATGAATAATGATATCGCAACATTGAAACGGATGGATGCTAAAGCGCGTTTTGGGTTTAAGCTCAAACAATCCATTCAGGGTCACCGGCAGAATATCCAAATTAGCGCCACGCATTATATGAATAAAGCCGCGCTTCAACGGCTGCAATCTACCATCGGTTGTACGTGTGCCTTCCGGAAACAGGGCAATAGTAAAGCGATTGGAGCTGGAAACACTTTGTCGGATAATGCGGCGCACATCGGTGCCGGGATTCTTGCTAACGGCGACAAAGTTCATGCGTTTTTGCATATGGTTGAACAGGGGAATGCGCGTCAAGTATTCGCGACCGAGCCAGGAGACATAGGGGAACACGGCCATAATCGCCGGAATGTCAAACAGGCTGGTGTGATTGGCGAGTATCAGATAATTCGATTTACTCGGAATATTCTCTTTGCCGTGTATGCGCAAGCGGGTACCCGTTAGCAAAAACAGCCCGCGGCTCCACAGTTGGATAGCGCGCGCCAGCAGAAACTTTCCTGGCAGGTACGAAGCGACAATGCTAACAAAAAGCATTATCGCACTAAAGCTATACAGCAGAGCATAGAGAACCAATGTCAGCAGAATTAAAAGAACATTTCGCACGAATATCTCTACATTTTTGCAAAAACGAAGCAAAGATACGTTGATGAACGGAAAAATACAAGCGGATTTGTGGGAAATTACTCCCCGGTTTATGGGGACCGGGGAGTTTCAGAAAACGTCTAAAATACAAAGCTCAGCGTGTATGCATGGACATTGCCCAGCACACCAATATCGCGGTAAGCATAATCCACTTTCAAGCCCATTTTGGCAACGCGCATGAGGAAACCAAAACCATAGGACATGCCATATTCGGTGCGCGCCATGAGCAAGCCTTTATAGCCGGTACGGACAAAAAAACTGCCGAACGAGGGCATAGTAAATTTATATTGGCCGCCAATGTTAAGGGATTCGCTGTTATTGTTGGGGTGCAGCGCATCCACTTCGAGCGTGAGTCGATGATTTGGCGTGGCAATGGGATGAGCCGCAATGCCAATACGAAAAATAAGCGGCAATTCCCACGATTGCATGCGAAACTGGCCTTCAACATTTTCATAATTTCCGGTTATATTCGGATTGGCATCAATAGATTGCAGCAGGTCCATACCGTCGTATTTCATACGCGTGCCGTAATTGGAAATACTCATGCCAATGGTCAAGCCGTCGGCGCGCTCGCCCGAGGGCGAGAAAAAATGCGTATTGACCAGCGCTCCCAAATCCACAGCAACAGCACTTGCGTTGGTGTGCCAGATGTTCGAGTGCACGTATTTGAGTCCCGCGCCAAATGCAAACCATTGCGCCAGTCGGCGACCATAAGCGGCTTGAAAACTAAATTCGCTGGCGGAAAAGTTTTCGCCGGTGCCATCCTGGTATTCCAGGGTCGTCACTTTTTCGCGGCCATAATCCATTTGGTTGAAGGAAAGCGCAAACGTTCCCAAACGCGGAATGACGAGACCAACGGCGGCAAAATTGGTGTTGATATCGATGATCCACGGCTGCATGCTAAACAGGACTTCGTTTTGACGCATCAACGCCAGTCCGGCAGGGTTCCAGTAGCACGATTCCAAATCGTCCGATGTGGCCACGGCCGCATCGCCCATGGCGCTGCCGCGGCTGCCATAGCCAATCTCCAAAAAATTAGCCGCCGTTGTCCCTCGACGATACGGCTCTTGCGCCTGCAGCACAACAGCGCCAAACACGGCCGCAAACAGGAGCAATGTCACAAATATTGTATGTATGTTTTTCATGATATGTCACTCCTATCAGGATTACTTGATGATGGCAAATTTGCCAATTTTTTCCGCGCCAGTCACATCCGCTTTGACATGATAGAGATACATGCCGGCGGCGACTTCCAGGCCCTCGCTGGTTTCCAAATCCCAGTGCGCCACGCCATTATCGCTGGCGTTATTAACCTCAATTTCGTCAACAAACACGCCGCTCACAGTAAAAATGGTGATGTTGCATTGAGCCGGCAAATGCGTAAACATGATGCGACGGCGTTGGTTGAGAAAATAATTGGCAACAGCCGGTTCCATGTCATTGGTGGCCACATACGGATTGGGGACTACGGTGATGTGTTGCATAGCGCTGTCGATGGCCGAAGCATTAATGTCCGCCTCGGGCAGGACTCGGAACGTGAGCGAGTCGGTGACAAAATGCGGCCGCAAATATGTGACGTAATAGACATCTTCGGATTGGGGTTGCGCGTCGAAGCGAATATCAAAAATAGTTTTGGACCAGCGCTTGCGCTCCTTGTTCGAGCTGCCGAACAGCAGGCGATCTTGCGTCCAATCGAATACTCCATTTTGATTTTCATCCACACCAATCACATCCAGAGTGTCATATTCGCCATCTCGAGTGGCAAAGGTTTTGTTAATCATAAAAAAGGACCACGGCTGTTGCGCCAATTGCAAGGCTTCGTCCACCGAACCGGCTGTATCTCGTACAGCGCGACTGGCGCTGGCTTTGCCAACAAACGCCTCGGGATCGCTGGTAAAAATGAGCTCGTAATCCCAGGGATAATATTTCAGCGCGTCATCTGTTGGAATAATCGTAAGCGATGCACTGCCGCGGGCCCAACCGGAATTTAACGCGTCGTAACCACCGTGCAACGCCGAAATATAATTCGATTCAACTTCGAGGACAATGCCATCCGCGGCATCGGTGTAAAGGGGGCTGCCGATTTTCATAAACCACTCTTTGCGCGGATTCACTTCATCAAAATCGACCTGATCGTACACCAGGTTGTCCAGAATCGATTTTCCGGGCCGTTCCGAAGCCACTATGCGATTGCTATCGGTCACATCGTAAATGGTGTAACCCGCCGGCAGATAGTAAATTGCTGTAGTATCGTCGCGCAGGTCTTGCAGCGTATCTGCATAGAACTTGAATGTGTAGACATGATTTTCCTTGAGCGAATTTTTCGCCACAATCCGGGGCACTACGCTTCCGGCAGTGGATTTGATGCTGTTGGCGATTATTTCCAAAGAGTGCGGCTCATATTCCGCCGGAACGGTATGCGGCGTCACCACCGCTACGTTCTTGCCGAGGTTGCGAATGTCTTCAAACTCGTCCAGCTCGACCACGAGATTGTTTTCCGACGGCGCGATGCCCGGAGGCGCGACCTCTTCGGTAATGCCGTAATCGTATGCGACAATGCCATAATAGTAGGTGACGCCATTTTGCACGTTGTCATCCACAAAATAGTGCGTAATGCCGGTATCGTCGCCCAAATAGTAGCCCATGCCGTTAAGCAGGCCATAATCGGTAAATCCGGTCTTGCCGTTTTTTAAATCACATTGATAAATCGGTTTGTACAGAGACGGCGTCCCATAGCCATCGGTAACCACCTGGGCGTCTTTGAATTTTTTATCCGTGGCGCGAAAGAGTTTATAGCCTTCAAAATCGTTTTCACCGCGCAAGAATGGTTCGCGGGTGGACTTGTCGGCGATATTATCCCACGTCAGAACCACTTTGCCGTCGTACGCCGTAGCGGTTAACGTTGGCATTTTGGGAGGTTGGGCAAAGCGATAATCTTTTTCATAAATAAGCTGCACCACGCGCTTGAGCTCGAATAACACCGGTGCTTGCGGTGGCGTTTGGTTCAGGCCGGAAAGCTCGTCAAACGAGTGCAACATGGCCATGGAAACGCGTTCGGTGCGGCCTTTGTAGAGCGGGAATGGACCGGAAGCAAAAACTTCGATCAGGTTGGAGATATCTCCAATGAATTCTTTTAAAATGCCGGTACCGGTCAATTGCCACATCACCCAATCTTGATGAAAGGTTTTCGGCTTGCCGTCCAATTGCTCGGTGACGTGGAACAGACTAAAAGCGTTCAAACCGGACATGTCCGACTCGGTGACATCGGTGGCGTTGTAATTCGGCTCACATCCCACGCCCTCAAGATAATCGGGGCGATGGTTGCACTCACCCTCATCGGGCCCCGGATAGTTGAGCTCCGCCGGACCAATGCCGTCCAAGCCGACGTCGTCGCCCGGATCCTCATCGATATCGTAAACACCATTACCATTGACGTCATTGCCATCACGCCAGTCCTGGTCTTCATCGCTCGACCAATGTTCGACAAGGTCTTCCTGCGTCAAATTGTAAAAACGCAAAAATTTATCCAGGTCATCAATGCCCTCGGTCGGGCCGATCAAGGTTCCGGCGGTGGGATTGTCGCGTTCTTCATCAATCAAGCCATCTTCATCGTTGTCCACACCATCGTAAGCAATACCCGGGCTTTCGAGATAAGCAAAGCCCATGGTGCCAACCTTAAGTCCGCCGGTGCCGATGCCGTTAATATCCCAGGAATACGCCATATCGATATAAGTGTCAAAGTAGCCGAGTTCGTCGTTGCCATCTTCGCCGCCAATGGCGTTATCGACATGAAAGCCAAACGCGACTTGCGGAAGGTCATACTCGGAAATATTGGCAATGTTGTACTCCCAAAAGATCGCATCGCGCGCCAGCGGATTGTTCCACTGGTAACCGCGCGCCTCAACCCGAATACCGAGTCCGCCCCAGGGTTTGCCTTTTTGAATGGTGACATCGGCTTTTTTATCGCCAATAAACACACCGGGACGCGGATAGTAACGCAGCGTATCGGTATCTTCGAGATATTCCTGATCTTGAGCGTCATTGGCGACAAAATAGGTTTCCATATCCGCATAGGTGACGCCGAGACCAAATCGGCCATTCCACACGCCAGGCCATTTTTTCTCAGCGCCGCGGGAAGGCCAGCCATCGCGCGGCCACGATTCCGGCAGATTGCTCATGGCCGGATATTCGCCGAGGTCGTTAAAGTAGCCGAAAACCGGATAGATGATCCAGGGGATGGTGCCGGTGGGATCGATATCATATCCGCCTCGAAAGGCGGTTTGGCAATACCACAGCGTATCGAGCTGTTCGTTGGCAATGCGCGCCGGATCGGTCACGGGGATATTATTATCCTCCAAAAACACTTGCGCGGTGATGAGTGGATTGACACCATCGGTCATTTTTGAGCCCGTGTTGTCATTAGGCCAGCGCGACACTTCCACACGCGGCCAATCCGATAGTTCACACTGATTTTTGAAATAGAGAAACACCCGGTTACCGGTCATATAACCTTCCCGGATGGCGGAAATATCGCCGGCTGGATCATCCGGGCCATCGTAAAGTTTGCCTTGACCGTAAAGCAGTGGCAGCGGCAAGACCAGCAGCACTATCATCAAAGTTATCTTTTTCATTCCTGTATCCTCGATAATTAAATTCGTTTTATTAGAAAACCAGGCCAAGGCCAAATTTGACGTAACGCGGCGCGGAAATCGCAGCCGGGTTGACTACACGATCATTATAGTCATTAAATAAACTGCGATGGTTTGCCAAATCAACCTGCCGCACGATCGCCTCGTTGGCACGGCCGGTGTTGCCGTTGACAAACAGCTCATTTTTAGTATCCAGCAGATTTTCAATGTGCATGCTGGCTCGCAGCGTAAAACTGTTGCTGAGGTTGAAATCATAATACCCAAAAAAGTCCAGGCGATACTGCGCCGGCTTTTTGGCATTATTGGGATACAGATTGACGCGGTACAACCGGCTCTCGGCAATGGGAGACCAGGTGTATGGTGTGCCGTCATCATAATATCCGGCCAGTGACATGCTGTAATTCTTTTTCGCATAATTCAAGCTGATGTTCAAGGTATGGCGCTGGTCCCAGGACATGGGGATGAGCCTGGAAATCGGATCTTTACTGTCGCCGGCACGCGAAAAGGTTTGGGTTGGATTGTCGGCATTGCCGCGCGTGTACTGGAGCGTATAATTTAAAAAGGCAGAAACGGGGCCGTATTTGAGGTCATATTTCACTTCAAGGCCCTTTACGTTGCCATAGTCTTTGTTCGTATACAATCCATATTCGATTTGATTATAGGTGCTGATCACGGCCATACTGAGCAGATCGTATATATCACGATAGAACAGATTCACTTCCAGGCCCATACCTTTGACGATTTCCTGCCACAAGCCCACCTCGTATTGCACGGTTTTTTGCGCTTCGAGCTGGGGATTGCCGGATTGCGTGGCGTAATCGGTTGGCGAGACGAGAAAGGAATGATTTTGATAAAACGCATACATGGGCGGCGCCTGGAAAAAGTGACCGTAGCTGAAATGCAGCAATGCCGCGCCGCTCAACTGATACGACAGACCAAACCGGGGACTAAGCTGCACTTTGGGGTCTGCTTTGGGATAGATGGAGGTCTTTTCCGGATTTTCGGGAAAACTGAGCTGGTTTGCCGGATTTCTCAAGTTTGAAGGATATTTGGTGTTGGGATCAAACATGTCGTAACGTACACCCAGGTTGATCACCATTTCATCAAATTCCATCTTGTCTTGAATATAGCCCGCCAACTCTTTTGGGTTGACATCGTACTCTTCGCCATATTGCGTCGAATCGCCAAAAATGATAGGCTGATAGTTTGGATAAATAAAGGTATTCAAGTTCTCGTCAAAATAGTTGTCGTATTCATTATCTTTGTTGCGATAATAATTTTGAATCGAGTGATAATTATTCGACAGATCATGATCGATATAAAGAACCCCAGCCTTTAAACTGTGATTTTTATGTGCCTGCCAGGTGGCATCCCATTTGATGGTCAAATCCTTTTGATAGCGCTGTGTGTGCCCTTTTTGCTGGCCGCCGGTATAAAATCCAGGGCCAGCGGCATTGGCATAACGGTCATGAATGTAGCGGCTGTCCAGTGGATTTTCATACAGGTAATTGCCATAATAATTATCCATATACGAAAACTTGAGCTCGTGAAACAGACTTTTGCCGATGCCGTGGTTAAACATGAGAGAATACATGCTGTTGTCTTCATAGGAGCTTGCGAGGCCGTCGGGATTGTATTTCCAGGAATGTGAATAACCGCCCCAGTTGTCGTTGTTCCGCGTATAGGTCAAAGAAACCTTGAGGTCCGCAAGCGGGCGAAAAGTCAATTTGCCAAAAAACGAATTGTACTCGCCGCCATTCATGGAAACATATTCATTGTCGCCATTGTGGATGTCGTACCAATTTTCTCGATTGTCGGACGAATAATCGCTATAGTCATTGACGCGAAAACGCCGAACGCCATTAAGATGATTACGATTGTTTTGATAACGATAATTGAGAAAAAAGGTGAGATTTTTGAGAACGGGGCCTTCCAACTGCAATCGATAATCCTGATTGCGCGTTACCTCGGAGGGCTTGAGACCAATGAACAGCTCTGTATTGGACGTATAATAATTTCCCATCTGCGCCCAAGCCCGGCCATGCAAGCCGTCGCTGCCGTCTTTGGTGACAGCGTTGACAATGCCGCTCATAGCTCGGCCATATTCGGCGTTAAAGGTGCCGGTGATGACTTCAAGCGCCTCAACCACGTCATTCTCAATTGTGACTGTGGAGCTGGTTCCACGAAACGATTCGTCAACCGGAATACCGTCTACCATGTAGGACACCTCATCCAGACGGCCGCCGCGAAAGTGGCCTTCGACCACGCCGGCTTGCATCTCAATCACGTCGCCCAGGTTATCTAGCGGCAGCACATCAATTTGATCGGAAGAGACGTGACGCACTGAACTGGTTTGGTCTTTTTTGTAGGAAATCATTGACGCCGTGACCGTCACTACTTCGCCTTCGATTACCTCGGTGCCCAATTCAAACGTCAAGTTCACCGTTGAGTTGATGCTTACGGAAATCTCGTCCATTTGCACCGCACTGAACCCCATCATATTAGCACGTATGGAATACTTGCCGGGTGGAACGTTAAGAATGTAAAAATCGCCGTCCGTATCCGTTGCTGCGCCATATTGGGTACCGACAACAATAACATTAGCACCCGGGAGCGGATCGCCGGTCTCCTGATCCACAACTTTTCCGGCAATTTTGCCGGTTGTTGCAGCAAACAGGGAAGCGGAGATCACCAAAAAGCAACAGAAAACATGCAGAAAAATCCTTGTTTTAACCGTTTTCACGTTACACTCTCCGATGTTGGATTTATATTTAAATAAATGATAGTTATCGATGGCAATAGCTCTGAGTCATTGTAAGCAAGTACGTGTGGCAAGCGATTCTTTCAGGCTGACTATTTTCTGGAAACATATTTATGTGAAAGGGCTTGTTGCGCGATTGAACAGCGACGCGTCGACTTGCCATTTGGAAATGAACAATGTTTAAGGGATGGAGCGACTTAATCGATTGCGAAATCGTCTAGAATTTATGATTTTAAATCAAATTGTCAAGTTAAAAAGGTCGGATTAAAGTTAAAAGTAAGCCAGATTGAACGACCAAGATCGATAAAAAACAAGCCATCCGGAAATAAAAAAGGCCATTTGCAAGCACGCAAATGGCCAACGGCGTAAAAGAGAGTAGAGGGGTTTTGAGGTTACTTGGCCTATTACAACTCGCGTGCCAAACTTGCTTTTATCAGATAATTCCATCCAACGTAAGTATTTTATTTTCAATGTGCTTAAATTTGCTTTTTTTACTAGCTTGCTCAATTTCCCAGTAAAACCGGTCATTTTGTTCAGCATCCGGCACAGCTATGCCATTACTCTCGTTATCTTTTTCATTTACTGAGACTTATCACTGTGACCAATGTGTTCTAACAACTACTAGTTTTCAGATTTTGAACATTGGCCCTTTTTCAAACAAAGCATTATTAACCTCGGCCAGAGCTCTAAAACTATTGGAAAGGAGAACAATCAAGATTTATACATGCAGTTTTGCACGCACGTTGCGAATGTGCATCTAGCGGGTTTCGCGAAGCATGTCGGTTCCGGACATAAAAAAAAGGCCATTTGCAAGCACGCAAATGGCCAACGGCGTAAAAGAGAGTAGAGGGGGTTTTGAGGTTATTTGGACTATTACAAGTCGCGTGCCAAACTTGGCATAAAGCAAAATCATAGCAAGCTTCAAGTCCTTTATTTTCAATTGACTTTGCATTACTAAACATCGGAAATCACCGAGATATTTAAGAGCTTTTTATGTATGTTCAACATCCGACACTTGCCTGGTATAAAACAACCTAAACTCTTATATTTTTGACAGTTAATATTGTATCAACTTGATTTGGTAAAAATCAGCGAACGTCGGATTCTCGACAGCCTCGAACCTGTTTGCATCGGCAGGTTGAGCGGTCGAGTCATTGATGAAACAACTATCATACAGCGCATTGCCATTTTTCGGATAAAGCGGCATTGAGGCAAAAACAGCCAAACCACATACAACCCCGGTGTTTTTATAATTTACCTCAATACAATTAGCTTTCGGGATTCGACGAATTCATCAAAAGACAACCGCGCATAATAGACGCCTGAAGGAACATCGATGCCCGCGTTATCCCGAGCATCCCAAGTCAGCTTAACATGCCCCTCGGCTAGCACCGGTTGCACGAACGTTCGCACAAGGCGGCCGTTTACATTGTAAATGTTTAGCCGAATGTGCGACGAGTGCGGCAAATAGACGCAAAACGTAGTCATGGAATTAAATGGATTCGGATAAATATTTTCGAGATGCCGAGTTGGCCGGGAGTCAGCCTCGGCGCTAGTCACGTTAGAAGCAACGAATTGCATGGTATCGTCCATCCACTCTATCCGTTCTCGCAGCCAGGATTTCAGATACACGATCTCATCCCGATAGGAATAACCAACATAAGGATTCGGCCACACATACGTACCGAGCACCGGCCAGCGCTCAAAATTGCGTTTTTGCGCTTCGTCCAACAAAGCAACCGTATCGTCGATGTAATTCAGCAATCGATCCACGTCCAATGCGGTATGCCGGACTTGCCACCAGCGCTCGTAGAGTTTGTTTTGAAATCGCGGGCTCGACCAAATTTTGCCCCACCAAAACGGCATCATAAACGGGTCGCCGCCGTTATTGAAAAATTCATCAAACATAAAGTATTCGATCTGCCACCCGCGCGTGCTTTGAGCCGTGTGGTAACCGGCATTGCCAAACGCCAAATTAAAATCCCAGACCGGCCCTACACAAATGCGCGGGTTTTGGTCATCTCGATCCTTGTAAAGAAAAGCGCTCAGCCGGTAGGCATCGACATTTTTGCTCACTTCATTGACGATGACATAATCCAGCACGCTGGTCATGTTCATGGCGGTCCACATGCCGTTGGCGGGATGGTCATAATCGTCGTTGGACATCATGGTTTCAAAATCAAAAATGAACGATTGGATGTATTCTTTTTGAGAATCGGTGATCTCGTCCGGTTTAGGAAAGTGGTACTGATAATAAATTCTGCCCCGGCCGCCCTCGTAAAACAGAGGAAAATCCGAGTACCAACCGCCCACATTGCCGCCCGCAGATTTGTCCACTTTGATGATATAGCCGCCGGTAACCGCCGGGCTATCCACTTTTGTGGAATCAATATCCGCAATGGCAACGCGGCCCTTGTCGCGTTTGATTTTTTCCATAAACACGTAAACCCCCCAATACTCGCCATTGAGCACAACCTCACAAAATTGCGTGCGAGCGGCATAGTGACCGAGCTCGGCAGAGAGCTTGTAGGCGAGCACATTTCGCATCAACGTTTTATCGCTATAAGGTGCGTAGAGCACCCAGTCATTTTCCTCGGGCATACCAAACAGCGACACATTGAGATTGGCGCCAAGGGAATCCCGCGTTTCAATGGCAAACTGTTTTTTGGGGAATTGCAGCGAGGAATCGCCGCGGTACTCGATGCCAATATAACCATCATAATTATTAAGAGCATCCGTGAGCTGGTTGCGTTTGCCCGGACCGTTGTAAATGATAGACATGTGTGCGGTAATTTTCGGTTCATTGCGAATGGATTGCCCGTGCGTGTCGATAATCACAATGGGCAAATTGGAGGAGGTGAAATCGACCACGCGTGCGCGTAACGGCTGTAAAAAGAGACAGCCGATCGCGAAAACGATCACATGTTTTGTTTTCACGGTTCACCTGTGCTTGCCATTTGTAGCACACTTTCAGAGGCTGTCGGAAAAGCTCGAAGCGAAGTCATGCCTGCGGACCAGGCTGTTGCAGAATCGGCCGTCCCGGCACTCTCGTTCCGCCGCGGGAGCGGCGGAATGCAGTATAGGACGCTCTGCGTCCGAAACTCGCAACAAGT
>CAYPZM010000058.1:0-19516 GCA_964414825.1 uncultured Cytophagia bacterium
GTGTTTGGCAAGCTGCTTTTTCAAATAAAGCTGCTCAATGCGTTGAATTTCCAGTGCCCGAATTTGATCCAACGGCGAAGACGTATCTATGTCCGGCGTCGCTACTTTATTTCGCGATTTGAACAGTTCCGATGGAAAATTTTTCTGTGTCAACTGAGTTGAGGTTTCAATGATGTACGCCCGTTCGATAATATTTTCCAGCTCACGAATATTGCCCGGCCATGAATAGTGCTGCAAACCGACTAAAATTTTGGGTTCCACAGCATCGATATTTTTGCCATAATATCGATTGAGCTTTTTTAAAAATTGCTCCACGAGCAGCGGAATATCCATAACGCGCTCGCGCAACGGCGGAATGTTTATGGGGAACACATTTAACCGATAATACAAATCGCTGCGAAATGAGCCCTCTTTCACCATGGCTTCAAGATCGGCATTGGTGGCGGCAATAATGCGCACATTGGTAAAAATATCGCCCTCACCGCCTACGCGTTGAATGGTTTTGTCCTGCAGCACTTTGAGCAATTTGATTTGCATGGCGCCGGAGATGGTGCCGATTTCGTCCAAAAAAATGGTGCCGGTGTGGGCGATTTCAAACTTGCCCAGCTTGCGTCGCACGGCACCGGTAAAGGCGCCTTTTTCGTGGCCAAACAGCTCGCTTTCCAGCAATGTATCGGGAATGGCGCCACAGTGCACACTGATAAATTGTTTGTCCCGCCGCGAGCTGTGCTGATGAATGAGATTGGCAATAACCCCTTTGCCCGTACCGGTTTCGCCGGTGAGCAACACGGTGCTATCGGATTGACTGACCGACCGCACCTTGTTGAATACGTCTTTCATAACCGCGGAGTTGGTTCGCAAAATAGCAAGCGACTCTCGGCGCCAAAACTGATCGCGCAAATAATCGAGCTCGGACTGCAAGCGGATGGTCTCGCGAATTTGCTCCAGCGCCAGTTTCACTTCATTGGCGCCCAACGGCAGGGTTAAATAATCGCTGGCGCCGGCCTTTACCGCTTTAACGGCCTCGCGAACATGCGTTGGCGGGCACAGGACAATAATTTCGACCGACGGGTAAATGTTCCAAAACGCCAGTAATGTGCTCTTGTACTCCGTTCGAGAACTGGATAAAAAGTCGATGTCAATAAAAATATACTCGTAACGTCGCTGCCCGAACAGCGTCAAGCCGTCCTTATAGTTATCTGCAAAATCCGTTACATATAATTTACCGAGCGCCGATCTAATGGTTTGCTGCGCTTCGGAATGTGAGGTAATGACCAATAAATATTTATCAGGTTCCATGTCTGTTTACAACCAGCGTTTACGTTTAAAAAAGATCAACATTAATACCAAAACAGAAAACATTACCCCCAGTAAAATAAAATAGCTGTAACGATAATCCAGTTCGGGCATGTATTCAAAATTCATACCGTACACGCCGGCCAGAAAGCTGAGCGGGATAAAAATGGTCGCGATCATGGTCAGCACTTTCATCACCTCGTTCATTCGATTGGAAAGAGTGGACAAATACGTATCCATAAGTCCGGAAACCAGGTCACGCAGCGTTTCCAACGAATCACTTACCTGGATGCTGTGATCGTACAAATCGCGCAAAAACGGTTCGATCATCTGATTGACGAGTTTTTGCTCCTCATTGGCGAGTGTGCTCACCACTTCGCGCAGCGGCCGAATGGCTTTGCGAAATGCGATCACTTGACGCTTGAGTCGGTGAATTTCTTCAACCTGGGCATCTTGCGGACGCGACATCACGTCATCCTCAAGCGTCTCAAACCGATCTTCGAGCTGCTCGATGGTTAAAAAGTAAAAATCGACCAGCAAATCCAAAATAGCGTACAATAAATAATCGATACCGTATTTGCGCAACCGGCTTTTTTCGTTTTCAATGCGCTCATGAATGGCATTTAAAAAGGGTACATCCGTTTCCTGAAAAGAGATGATGGTATTGGGAAGCAAAATCATACTTATCTGCTCTTGGACCAAGGATTCGGTTTCTTCATCAAACCGAACAAGTTTGGCCGCTACAAATAAATAATCATCAAAGTCCTCCACTTTGGGGCGCTGGTCCACATTTAGCACGTCTTCCAGAATGAGCGGATGAATGGAATAGATGTTTCCCAACTGATTTAACAAATCGACATCATGCAAGCCCTGGATTTCGATCCACTGATTGTCGTGCTCTTTGCGTTTGGGGATGTCTTGAATACGCTCAACTTGCTGACGCTTTAAAAACGAGTGACTATAGTCCGTAACGGAAATGCCGATTTTTGTGACTTGTTTTTGCCCGGTAAACACCATAGAGCCGGGCGCCAGTCCAAGCTTTTTTGCGCTTTTGTATTTTTTTTTCATCTCTTGCGGAAATTGTAGAAAACGAAGCATTAGATCACCAAATAAAGTGTGTAAGCAACATACAAAATGAGAAAAATAATCGCCTCCCAGCGGTCAATGAGCCGACGTTTCCCGGTGAACATGGTAAAAAAGAGCAGCAGCGATGCCAAAGCAAGTACGGCTATATCGATGTTCATCAATAATTCAAATTCCACAGGGCGTATGAGTGAAGTGATTCCAAGTATAAAAAAGATGTTAAAAATGTTCGAACCGACAATGTTACCCACGGCAATATCCATTTTGCCTTTAGAGGCAGCCACAGCCGAGGTGAACAACTCTGGCAGCGAGGTACCAATGGCTACAACGGTAAGGCCGATCACCTTGTCGCTCATGCCCAATGTTTTTGCCAAAGTAACAGCATTATCCACCACAAACTTCCCGCCCGCGATGAGCCCGGCTAATCCAACTAACATATAAATGACCATTTTACCCGTAGACAACTGGTGCATCGAAACCGTATCTTGGCTTTTAACCTGCGCAATTCCAAAGTTGTAAGCGAGAAAAATTAAAAAAAAGAGGAGCAGCACCATTCCGTCATTTCGAGCAACAGAAGCGGGAAGGTTGGAGAGCAGGGCATCGTTCGCCATAGAAAAAAGAACAAAAACCGCCAGGAGTGAAAACGGGATTTCGCGCCACACCGTGTTGTGCTGCGTGTGCAAAGGACGGATGAGGGAAGCGACACCCAAAATTAATAAAATGTTGATAATGTTACTGCCGACAATATTGCCAAAGCTGATGGCCGAGTTGCCACGAATTGCGGCCAACACATTCACAATCAATTCCGGCGATGACGTGCCAAACGACACCACAGTAAGGCCGATGACGATTGGCGTGATATTCAAACGCAGCGCCAATGCAGAGGCGCCTTCGACCAAAAAATCGGCTCCCTTGATTAATAAAGCGAATCCTAATACCAGTAATCCCAATGCCCAAAAGATCGACATGCAAGCTCCTTATGACACGTTTTGAAAGACACGTACCAGCCACTGTTGAACGGGGGACATTTTGTGGCAGTGCTCAAAGCAAATATCCACAAAATCGGGAGAGGTCAAGGCCTCTTTCGGAATATCACGAAACATGGCATACAAACCACCAAATTTTAACAGATCGGCGCGCTCGTGGTCGGCATCAAACTCGCGCGGCGTGCGCTTGTAGGTCTTTTCGCCGATGGTGTAATCTCCCGACTGTTTTACGGATTCGAGAATCTCCTCCAGCTCGGTTCCCCTTTTATCGTCATCCACAGCCTGGCGAAACGCTAGCAGTTGCGGTTTAGTAAATCCGTGTTTTCCGACAAATACGCCGGCCCCGCTATCGTCAATGCGCACAAAAAAGCCGGGATTGTCCGTCTTTTTGCCAGCGCCCTGCCAAAATACGGTGCGCACATTGGGGTGATACGGCGTTTTGTCCATGCTGAACCGGGTATCGCGATAGATGCGCAGCAACGAGCCGTTATGCCGCAAATCAAATTGAATTTCCGGTGAAACGAGTTTGAGCCGGTTGCCGAGCTCCACAATAAAATCAAGAGCCGGTTGTTTGATTAATTGTTCGTATTCGGATTTGCGCGGTTGAAACCAGTCGCGATTGTTGTTGTGTCGCCATTCTTGTAAAAAGTTTATCGCCTGTGTCGAAAATCCATCAAATTGCGCTTGCTGCATGGTTCTCTCTTTCTTGTGTTCAACGGATTTTTGCTAAAAGAACAGCAAAACCTTGTTTAAAAAATCCAGCTCGAACCGCTCATCCATTTTGGGTACAACGACATCCCAACCAAAAAAGTCGCGAATTTTTTGTGCCATGCCTTCCGTGGCATCGTCATCTCCGTGAACGATAAACACGCGTTCCGGCGCCTTGTTGAATCCCATGAGCCACGCCAAAATTTCCTGGTAATCGCCGTGACCCGAGGCGCCGTCAATCGATTCCACATGCGCTTTGACGGGAACCTCCAAACCGTGAATTTTTACGGTGGGTTTTCCCTCTTGCATGGTTCGACCACGCGTACCCGCCGCCTGATATCCGATAAACAAAACTGTATTTTTTGAATGGGGCAAGCGCTCGGCGAGATGGTGCAGAATTCGTCCGCCTGTGGCCATTCCGCTAGCCGAAATGATGATGGCGCCGCTTTTAATGGCGTTTATGGCTTTGGATTCATCGCGGGATTTACAGATGTGCAGATTTTGGGGCGTGAACAATTTTTTGCCTTGCAGATGCTCCATACGGCTGAGAAGATTCAAATCCGCCAAATGGTTTTTAAACACATCCACGGTTTCTATGGCCATGGGCGAATCGATAAAAATTTGTACATCCGGGATGGTGCCTTGCTCCTGCATGTCGCGAATCCAGTACAGCAGCAATTGCGTACGGCCAACGGCAAATGCGGGAATCACGAGCACACCGCCGCGTTTGTAACTTTCGTTGATGACACGATTAAATTCCTGTTTGGGATGCAAATCGCCGTGCAGGCGATTTCCATAGGTGGATTCCAAAATCAAATAATCGACATTAAATACCTGCGTCGGCGTTTTGAGGATGGGCTGATGCGATCTGCCAAAATCGCCGCTAAACAAAATTTTGCGCATGTTCGGACCCTTTTCATTTTTAAATTCCACAAACGAGGATCCCAAAATATGTCCGGCATCTTTAAATTTGACGCGATAATTGGGCAGCTCCCCATAATATTCCTGTCCATAATAGACCGGATCAAATAATGAAATGGCGCGTTCGGCATCATTAGCCGTATACAGCGGTAACGCGGGTTTGTGTTTGGAAAAGCCTTTTTTGTTGGCCCAGCGGGCGTCTTCTTCCTGCAGATGGGCGCTGTCTTTGAGCATGATTCGGCAGAGGTCTGCTGTGGCTCGGGTGCAGTGAACGGGACCGCGGAATCCGTCGCGTACCAGTCGAGGCAACCAACCGGTGTGATCGATGTGCGCGTGCGTCAAAAACACACGGTTTATCGACTCTGGCGGAACAGGAAACGGCTCCCAATTTCGGAGTCGGTTAGCTTTGGGGCCCTGAAACAAGCCGCAATCGATGAGGTAACGTTCGCTATTCACTTCCAATAAAAATCGAGATCCCGTTACAGTACCGGCAGCGCCAAAGAATGTCAGGTGGGCCATCGTATTGCCTCCCATAAAAAGTGATTAAAAGTTTTGCTAGAGTAGTTAAAAAAATGCAGATTTTCAAGAAAAATTAGCGCTCGAGTTTGGCAAATTCATTATCTTGCCGCCAGAATAACATCATCGAGTGCACGGACTTGAACGAGCGTCCGGCATATTTTTGCCGGACGCGCAATGATTTGGGACATCCATCCCAGAGGCTCTTGTCGATGTAAAACATTCTAAACGTGGAAATCCTGTTCCATTTTTTGGTGTTCTTGATGTGTTTAATTCAGCTTTGACTCGCCAAACTGATCGTCCAGCATATTTATGCCGGACGGGCAATGATTTGGGACATCCGTCCCAGAAACTCCAGTCGATGTAAAAAGTTCTAAATGGGGAAATCCCGTCTCATTATTTGGTTTTCTTGCGATTCGCCAAATACATCTTGCTTTTTGTTATAGGCATAATCATATTTGTTGATTCAAAACAAGATTTTTGACCGAAATACCCATGGAGAATAGATGACGCCCCGATTACGCCAATTGATTTTTGTGATTCTTATAGCACTGGATTTCACCCTCTTTGCAAACGCACAAAATGTCACGATTTTGCACACCAACGACATGCACGCGCAATTTGTCCCCTTGCCGGCCACGTGGATTAAGGAAACGCCCAAGCCGCAAATAGGCGGCATGGTGGCGCTGGACTATTTTATTCAACAACAAAGACAGAAACATCCCAATGCCTTGCTTTTGGACGCCGGCGATATTTCGACTGGGACGCTGTTGTCAAAGATCGAGCACAACGGTGCGTTAAACGGCGGTTTTGTGGAAATGATGAATCTCATCGGTTACGATGCCTTTACGATTGGCAATCACGAGTTTGATGAAGGGCAGGAAAATTTGCGCAATATGATGTCAATGATGAAGTTTGATGTGCTGTCCGCAAATTTGTTTTTGAATGGTGAACCGCTCGCGCCGATGGCCTACGAGATTTACGATGTTAATGGCGTGCGGGTGGGCATTGTCGGTCTCATTCTGTCAGACCTCGAAAATGTTACGGCGAAAAAAGAGCTTGTCGGCATTGAGGTAAAAGATCCGATCGCCAGTGCCCAAGCCGTTATCGACGACATTGACGCGCAAACGGATTTGATTGTGCTGTTGACGCACCAGGGGGATGATGAGGATCGGGCTTTGGCGGATGGCGTTGAGCGCGCCGACATCATCGTCGGCGGTCATAGCCATACTCGGCTGACGACCGCAGAAATTCGCAACGGCATCATCATTGTGCAGGCGGGCTCTAAAACCCGCGATTTGGGCCGATTGACCGTTTCCGTGGCTAGCGATACGGTGAGCGCGTTTGATTTTGAGCTCATGTCCACCTGGGTCGATAACGTAAAATCTCCAAATCCCCAAATGCAAACACTGGTGCAACTTTTCGATTCGCAAATTCAAGCCGAATACGGCCAGCCCATCGGTACACTGCACACTGATTGGGAAAACAGCAATGATTACGAAACCGGTCTCGGTAACTTTATCACCGACGCCATGCGAGACTATACTAACACCGAGTTTTCCATGTTAAATAGCGGCGGCATTCGTAAATCCATGGCGCCTGGCGCAGTGACGAAAATGGATGTGATGGAGATTTTGCCATTTTCCAATTACATGGTTACGTTCGAGTGCACGGGAAAAGAGTTGCTGTCCATTTTGCAGAATGACATCGCCGGATCGATCAAAAACAATTATGGACTGTATCAAATTTCCGGTATCAGCTACACCTATAAAGTCGATGCGGAGAACAATGCCACCATTATTTCGGCAAACGTGAATGGTGAGCCCATTCAGCCGAATAAAATCTATCGCGGCACAACCGTGGATTTTGTGATGGGGCGGATGCAGGAACATTATGCAGTACAAAATGTAAAAACTGATACCAAATTGGTCGCGGATGTGGTCATCGAGTATATTCAGCAAAATCCTGAAATTCACTCGAAAGCGGAGGGGCGCATTAAAAAAGCAGATTAAAAAAAGCCGGGCTTCAAGCCCGGCCCGACTTGGCCTCCAGGGATGGAATCCCTGAAAGAACTGTACTAAATTTCTAGTTTTTCATTTGCGGAACCCACATATCCGCGGGCTGCAAGTCGCATTCTTCTACCATGGCCAGGCAGTATTCCAAATGTCCCAAGTCCTCAACGCCGGCATTGTTGGTGCCAAAGGTGAATTTTACACCGGCCTCTTTGGCGAGCTTGATGAATGCCGGACTGGGAATTTGACGCCGGTCATTTATTTCTAAAGCCACCTTATTTTCAACCAGCGTTCTTACAACGCGATACATTCGCGCCGGAGTCCACAGCTCATCATATCTGTCGCTAATTTCATCGGGCAAAAAGGTGGGATTGACGTAAATATCAACCGGTTCGGTGCTGAAAATTGTTTCAATTTTTCTCACCAATTGCTCCATAAAATCCTGTGGATCGCCAATTTCAACCTCTTCTGGCATCCACAATCGCATGCGTTTGCCGTCCCGATTGGTCCATGTCATGGCATCGGTAAACACGTAATCAAACTTTTGAATGGATTCCATGGTGAACAAGTCGAGCCATTCGCGGCCTTCAGCTTGCATGGCCAAAAAGGTGTGTGGCGGCTGTTCATAAGTGGCCAAAAATGTCTGCAACGAATCTTCCGTCTCAATGGTCATATCCAGACCGCTATTCACTGCAAACCCATAGGTAAAGCCGTATTTACGCGCATGCGCCAGGGCCTGCTCCTGGGTTAATCCGCCTTTGAGGTGAACATGCAAATCCATGAGCGGAAAATTTTTGGCGCCCAAAGTCACAAGCGTTTTCTCAAGCTCTTCATCTGCTAAAGGCGTGCCCGGAGTTTCCAGATCATCTGGCAATGGCTTGACCTTGATGTTTTTGAAATAAACCTTGCTGTCGGGATCGTGGCCCTGCAGCGCAAATGTCCCGGAATCGATGCGACGGCCTTGCAGGTTTTCGGGCCGCCAGGCATTTTCCGGCTCGGTGTATTCGGCCATCAACATGTCATTGATAAATGTTTGCACGGTTTTGCCCTGTACCAGAATACGGTAGTTGAACCACTCGCCATCCGGCACCGGCGCTTTCCAGATGTTGCGAATGGCGTAAATGCTGCTGGTCATTTTGCGCTCAACGTATTGCCCCGGTTCAGCCTCCGGCGAGGAGTTGAGCACCTGGCATTCGTAACCTTGCGACGGCCAGCCTTCTTCCTGATACTCGGTGTGAAAATAGATGCCCGAATTGGAGCCCGGCGTGGTTTTTACATCCACGGACAATTCAAAATTTTTAAAATTGTGCTCCTCCGCATCTCCCATATAAAATAGATGCGAGCGCGGACCGTCGGTGACCAGAGCGCCATCTTCAATCGCCCAGGACTCCTGGTTTTCTGACGCCTGCCAGCCGTCCAGTGATTTGCCGTCAAACAGCGAAATCCAGCCATCCGATGTGCAACTGACAGTCACAAGCACAGCTACAAGCAGCAACAGCAACGTTGATTTGAACATGTTTTCCTCCATATATGAGTTTTTAACCTTGTGATTATACAAATTTCAAGGTTTAAATGCATCAGCTTTCTACTTATTTCTTGCTCGGAGTCTAAAAATTTGCTATGTTTTAATTGAACATAATTTCAACACCTTTTTTGGGGAGATGTTAAAAATGAAGAGATCATTTGAACTTTTTACGTTCTGGATTTTGCTCCTATCTGCTCTTCAGGCCGCTCCTTTGAACTCACCACATTTCGCCTCTCAAACTCGGGTAGATACAGCTCTGTTTGATATTAACATGATCCAGAACATTGTAGACAATGTCGGACATACATCCACAAACGCGGTTATTTGGCAGGATGGCGCGCAGGGTGGCATGCGCTGGGGAGAGACCCAGGGTTCTATCATTTACTGTTCCGGCTTTTGGGTCGTTGGCAAAGTTGCAAATGAGGCGCGCACGGCATCTGCTGAATATGCGTCCGAATTTGTTCCCGGTTCGCTTGGCTCGAAAATCGATGACCCGCGACATCGCGTTTATAAAATTAACAGAGACGGCACCGGCGATTGGCAGTCTTGGCCATTTGACCTGGGCGCGCCCGCCCTCAAAGCTGTCGATGGTTCGGACAGTCTGGATGCCACCGGCCAGCGCATTCCGGAACTGCTGGGCGATCAAACATTATGGTGGGTGATGAACGACGGCGATCCGGCAGCGCATGAAGCGCTATTTAACTCGCAGCCGCTCGGTGTTGAGGTGCGCACGACGGTGTTTGGATATGCCTATCCCTCTCCTTTTGATAATATGTTATTTGTCCGTTGGCAAATTTTTAACGAAAACGATTTTGATATCCATGATGCTTATGTCTGTTTGTGGCAAGATGTTGATTTGGGTGATGCGACCGATGATCTGGTCGGTTGCGACACCACACGAAATTTGATTTTCACCTATAACGATGATGCGGATGATACATTTGGCGCCGCACCTCCGGCTACAGGCTTGTTGCTGCTGCAAGGTCCTGTGGTATCAGAACCCGGTGCCAATGCCTGTCAATTTGCATCGACTTTGCAAGATTATAAAAATTTGCCCATAACTGCGTTTTTTGGCTTTGGCTGAGGAGGCTTTTTTCTGTGTCCGGAGGACGCGAAAACAGCCTATCTTCTTGTCCAAGGCCTGCTAAATGACAATGAGCCGATGATCGATCCGACAACAGGTCAGCCCACGCGAATTATGTTTAGCGGTGATGTATTTCGAAATTCCGGCTGGCTCAATACCGAGAGCGGCGATAAATATTTGTATCCGTCGATTGGGCCGTTTCAACTAGCAGCCGGGGATTCGCAAGAAGTGATTGCCGCGCAAGTCATTGGACAGGGAAAGGACGCGCTCAGCAGCTTGGCTGTCTTGTTCGAGAATGCTGATCACGCGAAACAGGCGTATCATTCGGGTTTCCAATGGGAGCGTGGATATCCGCCGGCGCCACCTGTTCCGGAAGGCTATCGTTTGGCGGCACCTTATCCGAATCCGTTTAACTCTCATATGACCATCGAGTATGAACTGCCTCGCCAAACTCGAGTTTATCTTGATGTTTTTGATAGTCGTGGTCGATTGATACGTACCCTGGTTTCCAATGAACAAGCTGCAGGATTTTATTCTGTGACCTGGGACGGAATTTCTCGTACCCATACGATCGCCGCTAATGGCGTCTATTTCGTACGCTTTCAGATTCCGGGATTAACTGCGACTCGAAAAATTGTGCTGCTGAAATAATTCAATACTCAAAATAAGAGTGTTGAGAAATCGATGATTAGCTGATGCTCCTATGCGAAAACGAAACCTGATTTTTCTGCTTTTGAGTCTCACCAGCTTGACTTTTGCCGAAACCAAACTGCGCATGTCTGCATTCTTTGGCAGGCATTTCTATGGGCAGCAGGTCAGAGCCGCGGATTGGGAGTTGGAAAAATTGGGCGATGGCTTTGGCATGATGGGCTTTGGCGCCCACGCTCAACTTTCCAATGTGTTGGCCAATGTGGGTGCGTTTAACACGACGCAAGGCTTGGCGTATGATGCGCAACTTGGATTCAAACTCTATGGCGTGTCCGCCTATTACGGCAAGTTTAATGCATTGGACTCGGATATTTCCAACGATCTTCTCACACCCCAATACGTGGGAATTGGCAAGCACTGGAACTTTGGCCGCACCTCGTTGCGCCTGGATGTACAATATGGTTTTGGCAGCATGACCCTTAGCCAAACCCTGCCGCCAGGCTACTTTTATGACGACATCGATATTGATTTTTCGATGTTCTCGTTTACGCCCCAAGTCTCCTATCGAATTCTACAACATTTTTACGCCTATGCTGCTTTGGGTTTGGCAAATTATAGTTTTAGTGACAATACGGATATCACGCTAAATGGCGGACTGATGGTCGGCGACCTGTTTTACCGATTTCTGTCTGCACCGCGAGCGATCCTGCGCTACATTCCCGATCCCACACTCATTAGAAAACCAAATATTTATCTTTATCCGGAAACGCCGACACATGTTACGGTTCAACTCTTTCCTCAAGACCGTTTGACCGCTTCGATTCCCGAATACGGCAATGGCTGGGAGGTTATGGCCTGGCCGGACGGTCGCATAAGCGGCACGCCCGGTTTTTTATTTTACGAAGCGGAAATTTCTCTTTATGCACCACGGAATGGGTGGTGCGTTAAAACCGAAAATATGCGATCCTTTTTTGAACACCTGTTGCCCGCATATGGTTTGAATGACCGAGAAATTACCGATTTCCTGGACTATTGGTTGGCAGAATTACAAGCGCCCCCTTTTTATACCATTTCTCCCCTTGTCAACACCAAAGTCGATGACCTGTGCCCCATGTTTATTTCTCCAGTGCCGGATCAGATTTTGCGCCTCTGGTTTATTTTTCAGCCGCGCGACTCTTTTGTTGAAAAAACACCGCCGCTTGTTCCGGCGTTTGAACGCAATGGATTTGTGGTTATGGAATGGGGTGGAGCGATATTGGAATGATTCGAGGCAGGCCACTACTAAAAAGCATCAATAGAGGCAAATAGCGAAAACGATAATGGTGCGGCATTTTGGCATTTGCACAAATGTTTGAATTGGTTGGGCGTCCGTGATGCATATTATGGATGATCGGATTTTGTATCGTTCGAGTTTTAGCGTGTTTTTGTTTCCAATACCTCATCTTTAATTTGCATCATATACTCAAACGCTGCCTCGTGTTCATTTGGAATTTCGCCGTTAAGGATGGCTTCTTCAATAGCCTTTTTGATTTTGCCCACTTGAGGGCCAGGCGTTAATCCCAACACCTCCATAATCTCATCGCCGCGAACCGGCGGTTGAAAATTGCGCAACCGATCTTTTTCCTCAACTTGGTTGATGCGCTGCACCACGTAATCAAAGTTGGCCAAATGCTTTTTTACCCGCTGCGGATTCCCCGAGGTGATATCCGCACGACACAAGGTGATGAGATCATCGATATCGTCTCCGGCATTAAAAATCAAACGCCGAATCGCCGAGTCGGTGACGCCTTCTTCGGAAAGATGGATCGGGCGCAAATGCAATCGAATCAATTTCATCACATAATTAATGGTTTCATTGGCGAGTTTGAGCCGGCGGCCAACGCGTTTAAAGATGCGCGCGCCTAATTCCTCATGACCATGAAACGTCCATCCCACATTCGGATCGTAAGCTTTGGTCGCCGGTTTGGCAACATCGTGAAACAGCGCGGTGATGCGAAGCTCTAATTTTTCCGACATGGCCGCCAGGTTATCCAGAACCTGAATGGTATGATAAAACACATCTTTGTGCCGGTGCTTGCCCACCTGATCCACGCCTTTGAGGTTGGCTATCTCGGGCAAAATAATCTCCAGCACTCCGGTTTCGTCCATAATTCGAAAACCTTGGGACGGCACGCTGCTCTGCAAAATTTTAATCAGCTCGTCGGTGATGCGCTCTTGGGAAATAATTTCCAACCGAAACGCTTCCGCAGCCAGGCCGGCACGAGTCATTTTATCAATTTCAAATTGCAATTGGCAGGCAAAGCGGATAGCTCGCATAATTCGCAGCGGATCATCAAAAAAGGTCTGTTTCGGCTCCAGCGGCGTGCGTAGTCGGCGTTTTTCCAGGTCCTGCAACCCATCAAACGGATCGATCAGCTCCCCGTAGCGAGAGGAATTTAACGCCACAGCCATGGCATTGATGGTAAAATCGCGCCGCGCCAAATCCGTGAGCAAATCCGCGGCTTCTACATCCGGTTTGCGCGAATCGCCGCGATAGCTTTCTTTTCTGGCACCGACAAATTCGAGCGTGCGGTTCCGATAGCGAATCATGGCCGTGCCAAAACGGCGGTAAATCGCCACTTTGTGAGCACCCAATGTTTCGGCAGCCTTTTCAGCATACAGGGGACCATCGCCTTCGACCACAAAGTCAATGTCTTTATCATCACCGCGCTGCAAAAAACGGTCGCGCACATAGCCGCCCACCACATAGACATTCACGCCCAGCTCATCACCCACACGCCCTAGGGTTTCAAATAGTTTATTTTGAAATTGAGGATATTGCATAAAAATTAATTTTTTGCGTGCACGTTTCGCTTTTCTGAAAAATAATCCACATAGCCACTGCCGATAATTGTTTCGTAGTACAAAAACAATTCAGCCTAATTTCAAAATTGATTATATCCTTGTCCAGATAAATTGTTTGTTTTGGCGCAAAAAGGTAAAAATATGTTCTGTAAAAACAAAGGCCTACTTTTGTATTAATCTGTTACAGGGGCCTATAGTTGTTTCAGGCGAACACTAAATAGAGCGCATATAAATTCACCCTTTTTTTAGCGCGGATTTGTGCGGTTGCGTGCCAGGTAATCTAAGTAAAAGAAAAACAGTCCTGCTTTTATAAAATATTTGATTTCCTTCTTTACCAAAGAGAAAATTTATAGGTTTGGCACCGCCTTTGCCAAAGGTATACTATACAGCATCTTTGTGGGCATCCAAGATCCTCCTTTGATACGCATCTTTGTTTTGCATCCTTGATGGCATTTTAACCTTATTCAATCGAGACTTGTTCGGCAATTCTGCGGCGAAATCGTAACGGGGAATTTCCTTTCCATGTGTTATGCCGAAAACCGATTTGGAATTGGCCACGGGTTTCTGGTTTCGGTTTTGAATGACCGAAGCCTTTTGTGTGGTGGTGTGAGTGTGGTGTTTTTGCATACCAACTCGTTTAACCATAAAAATTGTTTCAAAGTGCTGCACCCGCGGATTTATGTATCAGTATTGTGGCAGAATCTGAGGATAACAAAATGTGTGAATTTGGATGTTTAATATAAATATGGGTCGTATATCGGCTTTCTAAGTAAATAAAAAACAAAATCATAATCATGGTCTCAAGATTTATCAAAATGGCAAAACAGACAAGAAAAAACTCAAAATCTCAATATGGCATTCTAATTGCGAAAGGAGGTGGTATTACATCTCCGGCTCCTCTGTATGGGAGATCGGGGGATTTCACTTGGCACCTTGGTTTGGACAGCGGAAGTAAATTACAACTCTTTGTATTAACTCATTTTTGGAGGTACAAATGAAAAGACCGACACTGTGGATGGGAGTTCTCATCCTATGCCTTGCTTTTGCGGGTGTGTCGCAAGCTGTGACGTATTTTGTCAATGCTGAGGAGGGCAACGACAGCTATAATGGTTTGTCAGCCACATATACGTCAGGCATAACGGGGCCAAAGCAGTCGATAAATAGTGCGATTGCGGCGGCGTCTCCTAACGATCAAATATCGGTTGCCGCGGTGAACAGTATGTACGGCGATGTGAATGTCACAAAAACATTGACATTTGTCTCTACAGACGGTTCACCACGTGTTGCACGATGGACATCAAATGTAAACCAGACGTTGGCTGGGCCATTTCGTATCGAATATGAGCTCAATTTATTAAACGGGCAAATTAGCGGCGCAAATTATATTACCATGAGAAGCAATACAACTCCGGCTACGTTTGTCAAGCGAACCAGCGGAAGTGTTAATGCCCAAATAAATTTTGAGGGGCCCGTAGACTTTATTTATGGCGATATCTCCTCGCCTGGCACTCCGGCCTCAATCACCACGGGTGGCGAGCTGACGGCTGCCAGCGATACCTCAAATTTTCGCAATTTTACCAACTATACAACCGTTGTCCTCGGTTCCGACAAGCGCATGAACGGTGTAATGACCACCAATGCTGACGTTGATTTGGGCGGTTACACGCTCGCCGTCGTTGGAGTCAATCCGGCAGCAGCTCCGGGAATCGGACACGTGCTGGGTGGCAATGTGGTTAACGGAACACTCGATTTTACGGTAGTGATGTGGAATAACCTGCCTCTTGGTGCCGACTCTTATGTGACGGTAAGTGGCAACGGGTATGATTTGCCGAATGTCAATGCCATGGCTCGAGGTCCGATGAACCTTTTACCCCGACGTCGCGTGTTGGTTCTGGACACCACCGGCTCTATTGGCGTGGTTACGGCAACTGATGGCGTTGATGTTGAGATTTTTGATGCCGGTGCTGCTGGCAAAGCCATTGCCGGTTTGGTGCAAAGCGGTTCGGGTACGATGTTGATTACTCGAAATACGCCGGGAAGCAATGAAGAATTGAACGTAACCGGCGCGCTGGTTTCCAATGGCACAGGCATGATTGATATAGACCGCACCGGCCAGGTTAATCTTGGTGGCGTTGAGCTAAGCAGCGGTACGGTTGAATTCGATGCATCATTGGATAATAACAGTTCTGTTGTCATCAATGGTTCTACCTCGTTTATCGGTGGTAAATGGAATTTGGCATTTAATAAAGGTGCAAAAACCCGCCGTATTATGTACTTGAACGGCGTGCAAAACAACTTTAGCAGTCAAACCACGCGAACCGATTTCAGTTTTACTCGCAATGCACCGGGAGTCCCGACTCATGGCCCTGTGCTTTTGCAAATTGATGGTAATGTGCAACAGTTTGTCACGGGAAATTCCATGGAAACCATTTGGTGGGGGCCCATTGTTGTGACCAATGGCAGTACCGTTTCCCCCGCGGTTGTATTCCAGGATGGCGTATTTCGCCTGCTAGCGGATGGTGGTGGCGCTGAATTGTCCTGGTTTAATACGGACAATAGCATCCCGGTCAAGTTGGATAACTGTACGCTAATCCTCGGTGGAGAAACTGCACCGTTTCTTGGTGACGGTTATTTTAGGAACGAAACCGGTTATTTTACCGAAAATGGCGGTCGCGTTTCCATGAATGGTGATGTCTCGTATGGCACTCAGAATATTCGCGGTGCCGGCGATTTTGGCAGCCTGGAAATTAACACCAATGCCAATATTGCGTTGTTGCATAACGACATCAAATTGACCGATTATCTCTATTTGACCAAAGGCACGATTTTGAACGATGCCGATGATGTCAATCCACGAGCCTCTTCTTTTAATGTTAATTTTGTAAACAGCACAACGCCTCCAACTATTGTTCGTAACGAAGGCGATTTTGCAGAACCCCCCATTTTTACCAATATGGTGAATGTGATTTATATCGGCAGCGACAAATATGCCGGTTTTGAAGTTCCGACTTCAACAAACAAACTCAATAATTACTCTGTGGAAACCACCAACGGAATTAATTGTCCGGGACATGGTACTATTATTCTGCAACAAAATACCTGGGTAAATGGCACTCTTAATATTAACGAAAACCAGGCTTTGGTTATTGACAATGGTTTTGCGTTGCACATCAATGGTCCAACGGTCACGTTGGCTGGCGATTTAGTGAGCCTCGGTAGTGGTTTGTTGGTTCTGCATTATCCAACCGGTACAACATTTACCGGTCCGGGTGCTTTGCCCTCAATCCGCGTGGCTGCAGGTTCCAACGACAACCATATTGATGGCTCCATTGGTTTAGCCGAAGACCTGTATGGCCCGGATGGCTGGCAGTGCAGCGGTGATGAGCCTTTAACCAGTGCGGTAGGTACTGGCGATTTGACGTTCAACCAAAACACCGTTCCTGGCCAAACCTCGTCGTTAATCGCCAATTTTATGACATCGTCTGGCAACCATTTGGATATTTTGAGAACGCATGCTGGCGCAACTCTCACTCTGGAAAATGACGTAAAGCAAGCCGGCAACTTGACGCATCGTGCTGGCGCTACTCTTGCGCTGGGTGAATTTACTCACTCTGTGGCCGGTACAGCGTTGGAATTCCAGGGAACTTCATCCACCACAAGTACCGCCGGAAAAATGCTGTTTAAAGAAAGCGCCAACACCAATATGACGCTGACGATTTCTGGCGGCAAAGCACCGGTCATCGACGCCAATGTGGAAATTTCCTTGAGCGCTGCCGGTACCATGTTCAAGCTCACCACGGGCAGCTCTGCCGATACGCTGATTCTTAATGGCGATTTTACCCTGTCCAAGGGTACCGTGCAGTTGGGTTCTGTTGGTGGTGTCAATCCCAAAGATTTGTGGCTGCAAGGCAGCAACTTTCATTTGGGTGCAAATGGCTCCATTATTGGCGATGGCGTTCTGTACTTGAATGGTCTGAATGTACCTGCTCTCGCCAAAGGTGCAGCCGTAAATCCACTTATCCAGGTTTTGGTGGAAGATTCGCCAACTTTGACCAACGTCACTATCCTTTCCGATGTCGATTTGGACTGCATCGGTGGTCAACTGGATATTGCCGGTGTCTTTTTCCACTCGAGTGGTTTGCTGGATTTTGATTCCTGCGACATTACCATTTTGGCCTCAGGTCAGTATCGCAGAGATGCCGGCACTTATACGGCAACCGATGGTTTCCTGATTTTGCAAACCAGCGTTGTCAATGTTGGTATCAATCCGACCTCGCCCGATTTTACAATCGACAATTTGCGTGTTGAAGCGGGTATCGGCGTTCCGGTAAATGGAGGCTCCAACTTTACCGTATTGGAACGTTTTGACCTGTTCAACGGCGTTGGTGCCAATCTTTTTAGTCATGGCGGCAGAATGACCGTTGCCGATGGTGTAATTTTCCGCTTTAAAGACGGTACCTTTGATGTAGCTCCGACCTATTTGGGCACCATCGATTTGATTGCGCTGCACAGCCGCGATCTGGTGCTGACCAAAGAAATTTGGCCCGAAAATTCGGAAATCGTCAACGAGTTTCACATTTTGACCGGTGATACGCTGAATCAAAATGCAAAAATTATCGAACTTCCTGTACATCATAAACTCAGTGGTTATCTGTTACTGCGCAACGGCGTGCTGAAAATTACGGGCGGCAAAGCTTTTACATTTGGCGCCAATTTGGAAATCGTTCGTGTGGATGGCGGTATTGATCCTTCATCCCAAGTCGTTAGCAACGAAAGCGGCTACAAGGTAACCTACAAAAACAATGGCAACCAGGATTTGTTTGTTGCCGATCCAAATCCGAGTGATGCATTTGTCACAACACATGCCGGTTTGGAATTGCCGTCCAGAGTCGAATCTCTGACCTTTACCAGACATTCAAATGTCATCAATCAGTTTACGGAAGTTGACAAGTCTGTTCAAGTATATGGCACGGCAACGTTGAACATTCGCAACAATCTGCGTGTGATGCAAAATGCCGAAATGACCGTTATGGGCGATGTGTACATTGAAAATGAATCCGGAAGCTTTCCACTGGCTACGGCTCCGGTGTGCGAATTCTGGTCACCCTTGGTATTTACCGGCGAGTACAATCAAATGGTGTATGTCCCCAAAGACGGTATTGATATTCGACCGCCTGTGGCTGGAGGTCCGACTTCTCCAATTCAGCCCGGTCCGGCACGTATCGAAATTCGCAAAGAAAAACCGACCAACAGTGTGACCATCAGCGGTGGCAACCTGGTCGTCGATCATATCACGTTTGTCAATGGTCTGCTGGTGACTGAAGATGGGAATTACATCGAAATCCCGGCTCCGTCGCCCGGTTTTGGCCAAGGCTTTGACCGTTCCGGCGTGATTGATGGCAATACCAGTCACATTGTAGGCCGCGTGTTGAAACGACTGAAAAACCGTGAAATTGACGCCTGGTCCAGCAGCGAACGTCAGGAATTTCCTGTGGGCTCGTGGAGCTATTATCGCCCCATGGCCTATACGTTCAGCCCGCAAGTGGGTCAGGTGACAATTCCGCACAATTTGGGCATTATTGTTCAACACATCGACAAATTTCCGCAAGGTGAGTTGGGATTCCCGATTCAGGATTGCGATACGCCGTTGCAGACTTTTTCCGACTTTTACTGGTTCGTACAATCGGATGGCACCTATTCGCAAGAAGCTCATGACCTTGAAGTTAAAGCAGCAGGACTCGAAGGCTACTCTTCGGTCGACAATTTGCGCATCATTCGTCGCCATGGCAAACCCGGCGAAGTCAATAATACCTGGAGCGTGCAGGGCGACTGTGCAGCTTACGACAATGCGGATTATGCCGACGGTCCTACGTTAATCACCGAGAACAACAGC